>MNKP01000126.1 GCA_001920875.1 Acidobacteria bacterium 13_1_20CM_2_55_15 | reverse complement strand
AGTTTTATGAACTGCAGACCTGAATCCTGCCAATAGGGGATCGAGTATTCCAGAGCTTCCAGCATAGAGGACCGATCCGCATTGGCGGCGTGATGATCACCGTCATGGAGAAGAACAATGTCGCCGGTTCGCACTTTGAGCAGGCGGCGGGTCACGCGGATCGCCGGCTGCGGCTTCCAATCGTGTGCGGAAACGGACCACATGACGATTTTAGAAAATCCCATCTCGCCAACCGCGGAGTGAAACTGGGGACCTCGAAAGCCGAATGGCGGGCGGACTGTGGTAGTGCCTTGACCCGTGGCTGCGAAAAGGGCATCTTCACATCGGCTCAGTTCGTCCCTGATCTGCCGGCGAGTGAAGAAGAGCAGGCTGGGATGTCCGTACGTATGATTCCCAATAGCGTGATTGGCGGCGCGAATTTCCGCAGCGAGTTGCGGGTGCTCTTTAACGTACCTGCCAAGAACGAAGAACGTCGCGGCTACCCGGTATTTTTCCAACAGTGTGAGCAACTTCGCTGTGACTCTAGGATTCGGTCCATCATCAAAAGTGAGAGCGCAGGCATTTCCTGTACGGCACAACGTCGCTCCAAATAACTGGGATCGCGGGTACATGGCGGCCCACGACGGCAATCCGAGAGCGGCGACGGTTGGAATGACGATCTCCCAAGGGCTCATCGCAAGCATTCTATTTCCGCGCAAACCAGCGCGCTACTCCGCTTGGCGGAAGTTCGGGGCGGATGAGCGATAGGGGCGATCCTTCCCTCGACAGAATCCCTTCAGCCGCCTGATATCCGCTGCGGACAGCGCTTTCCATTGTTGCGGGCCAGCCGGTAGACGTCCAATCCCCGGCAAGGAACAAATTGGGTACCGGGGTCTGCTGGGAAGGCCGCCATCGATCGCAGCCCGGCGCCGGTGAAAACGTCGCGGCAGTCTCGCGAATAACGACAGCGCGCAGCAAGGAAGCTTCTCTTGCGGCCGGCAAGAGATCATTCAATTCGTGCCGGCAAATGTCGACAATCTCTTGTTGCGAGCGATGCGATAGCGCGTGCGATGCACTGATCACAATTTGGACGTATTGTTTCGATCTATTGAATATCCACTGGATCGTGTGATCGATTGAGGTCAAAAATGGTTCCTCCATCACCGCCCGGTTAAACCACATGTGAACGCCTGTAATCGGCGACACGGACAGCTGCGAGAGATTCCCAAACGTCTCGGTGCGGCCAATCTCGGCGGGGATCAGCTTTAGCAACCGATCGGATGGCACGGCAAGGACGACGTAGTCTCCACAGACTTCTCCACCTCCTTCCAAACGGACACCAATACCCTTGCCGTCGGACCAACAGACACTGCCGACCGAACAACGCGTGCGCACCTGGCCGCCCTGTTTCTCGATGCGTTCCGCGCACGAGGCATACAAATCGGCCAATGGAACAGCCGGAACTCCCACGCCGAATCCAGCCGAGTTTGACAGGAAGGCTTTCCAGAAGACAAGAACGCCGTAGCGGGCCTCGGTGCGATCCAGATGCTCATTCAGGGCGCTAACGAGCACGACGCGCCAGAAATGATCGATCGCCGCCGGTGTCTGCTTCTCCTGATGCAGCCAATCGAGCATCGACGTGCCGTCCGGGATCTTTGGACTGCCGCCACTGCGGACGATCCGCAACATCGCGCGCGCGATCGAATATTTGTCCTGAAGCGTCAGAAGCGGGAATGCGGCGAATGATGGAACCAGATGGAACGGCGCCGGCAGCCAGGACGACTTGATCCGCCCGCGGCTTCCCTTCGAATCCGAGAAAAGCAGCTGGTCGTAATAACGAATCTTGTCCGCAACGCCGGCCCGGCGAAAAAAGTCTTCCAAATTCGTACAGCAGCGGAGTGTCACATGCTGGCAATTGTCGATGTATTCACCCGAGGGAAGACGATAGGACGTCGCGCGGCCACCAAGCCGTGGATTTTTCTCCAGGAGTGATACGCCTATTCCGTGACCGGCAAGCGCGACCGAGGCGGCCAGTCCTGCAAGGCCGCCGCCGACCACAACTACGTGTGGCGGAGGCATAGTTCCGGTTTCCAAAACCCCGTGCCGGCCCTCAACATGATCCAGGCTTTTTCCAGACGTGACAGGCCGGGATGCCTCTTGGCTAGAACGTCGTACCCGATGGCCTCAATCTTTTCCAGGATCCGGCTGTAAATCCGCATCAAGGTCCACAACGCCGCCCGGCTGTCCGCATGGATAAAATTCAGCAGCGGCGCTCCCGCTGCGTAATATTGCCAGGCTCGAGCCGCTTCAAACCTCATAAGCTCGGTAAATGGTGGGGTCGCCACGTCGCTCGCCAGATCGTCTGCGGTACAACCAAAACGGCTGAGGTCCTCTTCCGGTAAATAGACGCGTCCCATCGAATAATCTTCCGGGATATCCCGAAGAATGTTCGTCAGTTGAAATGCGATACCCAACTTTGGGGCGAGTTCCAGGGCGATTGAATCCTGAAAACCGAAAACGTGCACACAACAAAGACCCACAGTCCCCGCAACACAATAACAGTAGCGCTCGAGAAGTTTAAAAGTCGGATAGCCCCGGACGGTGAGGTCCATCTCCGCGCCCGCCATAAGATCATGAAAATAAGCGGCAGGAATCTGGTACTTCTCGACCGTGTGATGGAAGGCCGGCAATATACGGCTCTCCTCATATTGCCCCCGAAGCGCGCGTTCCAAAGCGGCGCGCCATGCTTTCAGCGCTTCGCTCTTATCCTGGACGGTTCTATCGGAATCGGAAATGTCGTCGGCGCGACGCATGAAAGCGTAGAGAGCACACAGCGCATCGCGTTTCGCCGCGGGCAACAGTGCGAACCCATAATAAAAATTGCGGGCCGCAGCGCGAGCCACGCGGCGGCAATATTCCAGCGATGCCGCTAAGTCTTTATCGCCTGGCATACGTGAGCGCGTGCTCTCCAAGGGCGCGTCCGATCAGTTTGAGTTTTGCCGCGCCAGTGAGCGAAGGTCTTTGTTCGAGGGTGTTGTAACCGATCGATTCTATGGCGTCAAGAACCGCGAGGCCTCCGCGGCTGAACAATTCGATATCGATCCGGAGATTGGGCGCGACACACTGCACCAGCGGCAGGCCTTTTCGAAACAATTCGCGTGTTCGTTCCACCAGAATCCGCATCAGACGACGGTAACGGCCGTCGAAGCGCCGGTCAAACAGGTCCGCTTCGCCGAGGCCAGTGGATGCCATTAAATCCGCTGGGATGTAGATGCGATCCTTATCTAGATCGCGGGAAACGTCTTGCCAGAAATTAGCGAGTTGAAGAGCCGTACACGTGAAATCCGAAAGAGTCTGCCGGTCATGATCTCTGTAGCCGCACAGGTACAGAACCAGGCGGCCGACGGGGTTTGCAGAATAGCGGCAATACTCCAAAACGGCATCCCATGTGGGGTAGCGCCGCACGGTCTGGTCCTGCCGAAACGCGACCAAGAGGTCTGAAAAGGGCTCGATTGGAATTTCAAATCGCTCGATTGTTCCTTGAAGAGCAATGAAGACCGGATGCGTGGCGGCTCCCGAATAACATCTGCTCAGTTCCGTACCCCACCAGTTCAACAACTCCATTGCGGCCGATGGATCTGGGACCTCATCGGCCAAATCGTCCGCCCATCGGCAATACGCGTAGATATTGTAGAAGTGCTGCCGCAATCGACGCGGCAGAAACACCGAGGCGACGATGAAGTTTTCGTAGTGGTGGTTCGCAAGCCGGCGTGTGTACCGCTCGGCTTGTTCGACGGAACTGCCGGAAGGCGGCAGTTTTTTAGCAATTTCCAGGTCTACGGGTAGCTGCATAACTAAGGCATAACCGCAACCTTGAGCTGACCGTTCCGATTTTTCATGTGCTGAAACAAATCCGGCAGTTCGCTTAAACGGATCTCGCCCGTAACGAAATCGCGGGCCGAGACCTCGCCCCGCGAGATGGCGTCCAAAGCTTTCCGGATGAACCGGGGAGTATGGTGAAAGCTCGACTTGATGGTGATCTCCGAGTAATGTAGCGCCGACGACTCGAATTCCACCTTTGTTCCGCGAGGACATCCGCCGAAGAGATTGACAGTCCCTCCGCACCGCACCATTTGAGTGGCCCACTGCCAGGTTGTCGGAGTCCCGACAGCTTCAATGACTGCATCCGCGCCGAATCGGCGATGCGTCAGTTGGCGAACGGAGGCAACGACGTTCCCGGTCTTCGAGCAATCGATGGCCGCGGCGGCGCCGACTCGCTCCGCAGCTTTCATTTGGCTGCTACGCTTGCCGACGGCAATCACGCGAACTCCACGGCCGGACAAAATACGCGCGAACTTTAATCCAATTGGCCCGCAGCCGATGACAACTGCGGTGTCGCCGGCTTGCACTCCTGTCTCTTCGATGCCTCGCAAGACGCAGGCGAGCGGCTCGATGAGCGCAGCGTCCACGAACGAGAGGTGCTGAGGGATCTCCATGACGTTCTCGCGAAGGATGCGTCCGGGAATGAGGTTATACTCGGCATAAGCGCCATTGTTGAAAACAAGGTCTTCGCAAAGATTGGCCCGGTCCTTCAGACAGAAAAAGCATTCGTTGCACGGAGCGGAATTCGCAGCCACAACACGCATACCCGGCCGGAAGCGGTGACGGACAGCTTCTCCCGCTTCTTCGACGATACCGGCAAGCTCGTGGCCGAAAAGTGCCGGCGGCGTAATCATCCGAGCATGATAGCCCTGCCTCCACACCTTGAAGTCCGTACCGCAGGTGAGCGCCACCTTGACACGAACCAAGAGGTCCTCGGCGCCAACGGCGGGGATTTCAACTTTTTCAATTTTCAGATCTTCGCGGCCGTACAAGACGGCCGCCATCATGTGTCCGTTGCGCTCTCGATTCACGGCAAGATCACCAACTTGAGCGAATCCTCCGCAGGATGAGAAGCCAATCGGAAAGCATCACCGATAGCTTCGAGTGAAAAACGATGAGAAATCAGCTCCCGAAGTAAGTCCCGATTCGAAAATACCACTTCAGCGGATCTCGTCTGCCAATCGATGGACGCGCTGTAACTGCCCAAAATTTCTTTCTCTTCAATACCGACAGCAGCCGCTGGAAACTCGATTTGCAAGAACGGATCGTTCTGAGCAAACAACAGCACCCGGCCACCCGGCCGCGCAATATCCAGCGCCAGGGGCACGGTTTTTGGATCCGCTGCGGCAATTAACACTGAATCGGCGCCGATCCCACCTCGATAGCCTCGGACTTCCGCAGCGACGTCGGCCGATTTAGGATGAAAACACATTACGGACCCAAAACGCACGCTCATTTGTTGACGGAATGGGATGGGATCGCTGGCCAGCACGGTCGCCCCTGTCTGACGGGCCAAAAACGTCAACAACAATCCTATCGGGCCCTGGCCGATCACAAATACGAGTTCATTAGGGAGGATGCGGGCTTTGTCGACCGCTTTCAAGCACGTGTTGACGGGCTCGATAAACGTCGCTTCCTCAAACGACACGTCATCCGGAATTCGAACAATACCGCGCTCCGCAATCCACGGCATGACGCGCACATACTGAGCGAAGCCGCCGCCGTTTGGATCGAACCCCGCGGTGAGGCCAACCTTCTTGTACTGGGAGCATTGAGAATAGAGCCGCCGCTCGCAATAAAAACAGGTCCCGCATGGTATGTGATGAAAACTGCTGATTCGATCTCCGATTTTCCACCCGCGGACGCCGGGGCCGACAGCCACTATGGTTCCGGCGATTTCATGACCGAGGATCTGCGGCGGACGAACCAGCCCGTGCCGGACTTTTTTCACATCGGTTCCGCAGATGCCGCAAGCCGCCACACGGATGAGCATCTCACCTTCGGAGATTTTCGGGACGGGAACGTCTTCCGCCGCTACCTGCCCCGAACCGCGATACACACCCGCGCGCATCGTTTGCGCGAGCGGATCATCGACACCGGAGATGCGGTCCATTTCGGTGTAACTCATCAAACCTCCACACGACCGCTATTCAACTGCGAGTCTGCTTGAGTGATGAGACATTTCAGGTACCTGTCCAGAAAATGCGCGAGGTTCCGTGCTGATTTCGAAGTCTCAAATCCGAACCGTACCAGTCGAGGAAGGCGGCTGGGCGACGATACCAACTGGGACAGAGCGGGAAGCCAGGCAAATTCTCCGTCTTCGTCGATGGTTCGGTTGAAGTCCAGAGGTAAATTCTCGTCTACACCATCGGAAATGGCGCGGATGGCAACTGCGGGCACGCGATACCGGCGGGCTTCAGCCATGAGATGAAAACTCTCCATCTCGACGGCATCGGCCCTCGCGCCAAGCCGCAATTTCTCCGAGGCCGATGCCACGACAGCATCGGATGTGAAAAACGAATCGACCGGCGTAGCTCCGCATTGAACGGCAAGTTTCACAAGAGAGTCGTCACTCATCATGACCTTATCTGCGTTGTTGCGTTTAATGGTCTTCGCCACCAGCACGGTTCCGGCCGCGTGCTCTCTTTTCAAACTCCCTGCCAAACCGGACAAGATAAAGATGTCCGTACCTTCTTCGAGCAATTTGCGCATCGCAGCAAGGTTTCGCCCGCCTACTCCCGTGAGCACGACGTCAATTCCGGCACCGCTGCCGTTCGCCGAGTACACGCGTGCGGCGGGATCACCTACGCGTTCAAAATTTCGCAATCGTCGCCACGGAGCGAACTCGGAACGAACTGCAAAACTGACAATGATCCTAGTGTTCTGTCTCATCTCGAGTGACGGCACACTAAGCAACGTCGAGGCTCCGCAACCGGGATCTGACGACGTAACCGTTCTCCATATACCAATCCACCGCACGCCCAATTGCCGCTTCTATTCCGGTGGGTCTGAAACCCAGCTCGCGTATGGCTCGTGACCCATCGACGAACATTTTGTGCTTGGCCATGCGCACACCTTCGAGCGGAATCCGCGGTTCACGCCCGATCATCGAGCAAATGAAATTTTCCGTGTAGCCTGCCGCTAAAGCCACCGCATAGGGCAGCCGCATTCGGGGAGCCGCACAGCCGGCTTTGGCCGCCACCAAGCCGAGAAAGTCTTTCAGGGTCATGTTGCGCTCGCCAAGGATATAGCGTTCCCCAATGCGGCCGTGTTTGGCCGCAAGCCAATGGCCTTCAGCCACGTCCTCGACGGCAACGACATTAAATCCGGTATCGACGTACGCCGGAATCCGGCCGTTCAGAAAATCGACAATAATGCGGCCCGTCGGCGTTGGTTTCCAGTCCCCGGCCCCCACCGGAGTCGTCGGATTGACGACGACAGCCGGAAAGCCTTTTGCGGCGGCCTCCATCACTTCCTGTTCAGCCATGAACTTGGATCGCTTGTAGTGACCGATCATTTGGTCAAGACGCGTTGGGGTTCCTTCGTCGGGCAACCCGTCACCGGAGGGAACAGCGATGGTTGCAACGCTACTCGTATAAACGAACCGCTCGACGCCGGCTTCCCGGCTAGCCGCAAGCAAGTTACGAGTTCCCACGACATTGTTTTCGTAGATCTCATCCGGATTTTTCGCCCACAACCGGTAATCCGCGGCAACATGGAAAACCTGCCGCACACCTTCAAGAGCGTTCGCCAACGAGGCCTTGTCGCGCAAATCGCCGTAAACGCAATCGACATTGAGGCTTTCCATCGCTCGCACCTGACTTGTCGGGCGCACCAACACACGGACGCTTTCAACGTGCCGGGCAAGCAGCCGTGTGACGTGCCACCCGAGGAAGCCCGCCGCTCCGGTAATCAGCGTTGTTATGGGTTCGAGAGCTGCCATTTGAGCAGTTTCCAGCTATCTCCAAATTTTCGATTGGCTCCCAAAACAGCGGACGGCTCATAGCCGGCATGCACCATGCAATCCTGGCAGCGCGGATCGCGGCCATGGCCATATTTTTCCCATGGAGTTTTTTCAATCAAATCCTTGAAGGTCGCGTGATGCGCGTCGGTCATGAGATAACAGGGACCTTTCCACCCTCGAGGATTAAAGGTCGGATTTCCCCAGGCAGTGCACATCATGTCGCGCTCGCCTGAAAGGAATTCCAGATAAATCGGCGATGTCATCAGTTTGAATTCGTTCAACAGGTTTCGAGCCTGTTGGAACTTTTGCCGCGTCTCGGTTCTCGGCATGAAGATTTCTTTCGTCTGAACTGCGGCGTAAGAGTAAGCGGGCGAAATCATGAAACCGTCGACGCCAAGCGTCGTGAGGTATTTGAACAGTTCCCGAATTTCCCGAAGGTCGGTTTGCCGGAAAATCGTGGTATTGGTGCAAACGAGAAAGCCGGCTTGCTTCGCGGCCTGGATACCCTCGATGGCTTCTTTGAAGACCCCTTCGCGCTCGACACAAAGATCGTGAGTCTTTTCCAATCCATCCAAGTGCACATTGAAGAACAACCGGGATGTCGGCTGAAATTCGCGCAGACGTTTCCGAATGAACATTCCGTTCGTACACAGATAAATGTGTTTCTTCCTGGCAATAATCTCGCGAACCAGGCGCCCCAGATCCGGGTAAATGAACGGTTCGCCGCCGCAAATGGAAACGACCGGGGCGCCGCATTCGTCCAGGGCGCCGAGACATTGTTCCACCGTGAGTTTTTCGCGGATCGTGTCGGCGTACTCGCGAATGCGGCCGCAACCGGTACACGTCAAGTTACAGGCGTGCAACGGTTCGAGCATCATTACAAGTGGGAATTGTTCGACACCTCGAATGCGCTTGCCGGCGATGTACTTGGTCATGCTTGCGGTCAGGGTCAGCGGAAATCTCACTTCAGCCTCCGATATCGAGACAGTGCGAATAATGGAAAGTAGTGCCGATAGAGGTGGTATTTCAAATAAAACACTTTGGGAAAGCCGGTCCCCGTGAAGGGCTGCTCATCCCAGGAACCTTCGGCGTTCTGACGTTCGAGAAGATATTGAACGGAGCCGCCGACAGCGGGGTCATCGGGCGGCAATATCGTGAGTAACCCAAGCAAGCCCCAAGCCGTTTGTGACGCCGTCGTTGGACCTTGCCCCATCAAACTTGGATCATCATAAGAAGCAATCGATTCCCCGAAACCGCCATCCTCCTGCTGGACGGATCGCAGCCAATCGACGGCGCGTTTCATGGCGCTTTCGACCTCGATCTCACGATTGGCGCCAACGGCCGCGAGCGCTCGAAGGACGCCGCTGGTTCCATAGATGTAGTTCACTCCCCAGCGCCCGTACCATGAGCCTGCCGGGTGCTGTTCCTTTAGAAGATACCCGACGGCCCGCCGGATGCGTGGCTCCGAGGCCGTCCAGCCAAACCGGCCTAGGCATTCGACAACGCGCGCTGTCACGTCTGGCGACGACGGATCGAGCATGGCGTTGTGATCCGCGAATGGGATGTGATTAAGGAACGCACGATCGTTGTCGCGATCGAATGCTCCCCATCCACCGTCCCTGTTTTGCATGCTGACCATCCAGTCCATACCAAGCTCGATGGCTTCAGCGAGCCTGGGCTGATCCGTGTAGGAGGTGTTTTGAAGCGCCATCAACACGAAGGCAGTGTCGTCCACATCGGGATAAAAATCATTTCGGAACTCGAACGCCCAACCGCCCGGCGCCGCATCGGGGTTTTTGATCTGCCAGTCGCCGCCGCCGAGAATCTGGTTCTCGAGAAGCCATCGGATGGTTTTCTGCACTCCAGGATCGGCCGGCGAGACATTCGCTTCCATCAGCGCAAAGAACGCAATTGCAGTGTCCCACACCGGAGACAAGCAAGGCTGGAGCCGGAGTGTCTCGCAGTCTTCGATCTCAAAGCGCGAAAACTCATCAATCTGGCGCGCGGTTAGCGGATGGCGCGGAGAATATCCCAGTGCGATTAATGCAAAAATCGAATTCATCATCGCGGGATAAATGGCCGCGAGCCCTTCGGAACGGTCGAAGTGGTCGAACAACCATCGGGTCGCGCGGCCTATGGCGCGTTGGCGGCCGGGTTTGACAGCACAGCGATCGTAGAGCCTTAATGCGCGGTCGAGGATCAGAAAGAAGCTTCGCCAATTGAGACCCTCACCCGGCGCGCCAGCCCGCTGGCTGCCGCGCCGCCCTCTCCCGGCGGGAGAGGGTAAGAGTTCGTCGATGCGGGCGTGCCGCGGTACGGGCCAGCAGGGTTTCAGCCCGTAAAGAATAGTCAGTGGAATAACGATGGCTCGAGTCCACGATGACATCTCGTAAATATTGATGGGAACCAACCGCGGCAGGAACATCAGCTCCGGCGGAATTGCAGGGACCATTTGCCAACCAATCAGGCCGGCCAAAGCAAGATAGAACCGTGTAAAGGAATTCGTTCGCTCCAGACCGCCAAGCTGCCGAATGCAGCGGCGGGCGCGAACCATATGCTGCGACTCCGGCGAATCTCCGGCCAGTTTCAGCGCCAGGTAGGCCTTAAGCGTCGCATTGACCTCGGACGGACCTCCGCAGTAAATGTTCCAGCCTCCGTCTTCGAGCTGCCGCCGGCGGATATATTCTGCAAGCTTTGAGACGCGTTTGCGATCGAAACGGCCCAGCACGTGAAGATAAAAAATGTAATCGGATTCAAGCGTCGTGTCGGCCTCGAGTTCGCCCAGCCAATATCCATCCTGATGCTGAACTGATTTCAAGTAGGACACCGCGCGTTCAATGGCGGCATCGAGCCGGTCTTTGCCGGAAGGAGTCACCGGCTGAGGCAAATTTGCAGGTGCTGTTTCCAGTGCTAGCCTATTGCGCATGGCATTTTTTCAGCGTCGGGCCCACCGTTTATTGATGCTGCGCCCTGTCGGGCTTGCGTTCGCAGCCGCTCACGCCGGCTCGCTTCGGTACACCGCTTCGCGGCCTTCTTACTGCCGGCCGGTCCCCCCACGCCTATCAGGAGACCACTCGATCGAATTTTTCTAATGGAGCCGGAAGAGGAAAATGGACGTTTTCCTCGATGATCTCCAATTCTTCAACCCGCGTGAAGCCGAATCCGCCTAATCTATCGACAACCTCCTGCACAAGGATTTCTGGCGTGGACGCACCCGCCGTTACGCCTACAGATGAACATTTGTCCAACCATTCTTCGCGAATGTCGCCGGCCGTAGCGATAAGATGCGCGGCGGCTCCGGCGCTGTGAGCGACTTCCACCAAGCGGTTCGAATTTGAGCTATTTTGGGCACCGACCACCAGAATCAGGTCCGCCTTTTCGGCCAGTACCTTGACTGCAGTCTGGCGGTTTTGTGTGGCGTAGCAGATGTCGGAACTGGATGGAGAAATAATCTTTGGAAATCGTTGTTTCAACCTATCGACGATGGCCTGCGTGTCATCCAGGCTCAAGGTCGTTTGAGTTGCGTAGATCACGCGATCCGCCTGAATGCCTTCGAGTACATCCACGTCGTCGACGCTCGAAACCAGATGAATCGTATGCGGAGCTTCTCCGAACGTTCCGATGACTTCGTCGTGGTTGCGATGCCCGATCAAGATGATCGAATAGTTCTCCCGCGCATACCGGATGACTTCAATGTGAACCTTCGTGACGAGGGGACAAGTGGCGTCGATCACGCGCAACTTCCGCAACTTCGCTTCCTGCCAAACCTCAGGGGCTACTCCATGGGCGCTGAAAATCGTGATTGCGCCATCGGGAACCTCGTCCAGATTTTCTACGAACACCGCGCCTTGAGCCGCCAGCTCATCCACCACAAACCGGTTATGAACGATCTCCTTCCGCACGTAGACAGGACGGCCCAATTTTTCCAGCGCGAGCGTCACAATGTCGATCGCGCGAATAACCCCGGCACAAAAACCGCGAGGCTTGGGCAAAAAAACGGTTTTACTACCAACGTCCATTCAGGAGACTCGCTCTCTTCCGTTCAAAGATCCGGACCGTAAATCCTAACATGACCATAGTGTTCCTTTGACCCCTGTTTTGCGCGATTGAAAGCACCAGGTCGCCGCATCTCATCCAGGATTTTTCCCGGCTATACTTCATTGTAATGGCGATTGATCTGATTGCGTTTGATGCCGACGACACACTATGGCACAACGAAACGATATTTGTGACGGCCCAACAGAAATTCAAAGAACTGCTCGCAAAATATCACACGGAAGAATGGATCGATCGCAAACTCTACGAGACCGAAGCTCGCAATCTCCAACATTTTGGTTATGGTGTGAAGGGATTCACGCTCTCGATGATCGAGACCGCCATCGAATTATCCGAAGGTCGTATTAGCGGGACGGAAATTCGGACTGTTGTGGAACTGGGCAAGGAAATGTTGAAAGCGCCGGTCGCGCTCTTGGATGGTGTCCAGCAGTGCATCGACGAATTGCTGAAGTCCTACCGTCTGATGGTTATTACGAAAGGAGACCTCTTCGACCAGGAAGCAAAATTCGCGAAGTCGGGTCTGGGAGAACGATTTTGGCGCATCGAGGTCGTCTCGGATAAGAACAAGATCACCTACGAGAGAATCCTCAAGAGATATGATCTGGATCCCCGTCAATTCTTGATGGTCGGCGATTCGCTGAAATCCGATATCCTGCCTGTGGTTGCGTTGGGCGCCCACGCTATCCACATCCCGTATCAGACCACATGGATTCACGAACGTGTTGCGCCCGGCGAATTGGAACAGAAGCAATATTTTCGGCTCGAACACATCGGCCTTCTGCCGGACTTTCTGGCCCAATTCAATCGTGCCTAAAGGTAAGCGCGCTCAACCTGGCGGATTGCCCGGTACCGCTCAAACGCACGGCGTTCGTCTTCCAGACCCAGTATGGACTTGATCGAGCTGCCGCGGAAGGTATGAGCAAAAATGCGCCGCAAATTGCGCAACATGAACAATCGATCGTGCAGGAGCGCGAAAGGTATATGGCGCACTTTCATCCAGCGCTCGGCTTTCCACCTCATAAATTCGACTTCCTCGGCCGACATGTGTTCTGTACGCACGACGGCGGTGGTGCCGTCATATGCCTCGAGCGTCTCGTTGATGATCAGCCCGCGCTCCCGAAAGTCTTTTGTCATGGGCGTACGCGGATATGGGGTGGGATGCTGAATGTAGGGCCAATCGACATACTGCCGCGCAAAATTCAAATTGGCCTCGATCGATTCTCGTGTGTCGTCCGGGTTGCCGACGATCAAGCCGCCAACGACGAACATCTTGTTTTGGTGGATGTAATCAATGGCCTTGATGGTGGCATTACTTTTTCGGCCGGCTTCATGCTTTGTGTTCTTGGAAGTGGCTCGCAGAAAAGCCAAATCGTTTTCCAGAATATTTTCGATCCCGAGGAAGATGTATCGAAATCCGGCTCTGCGCATGAGCGGTGCGAGGGTTTCGCCATGATTGGCAATCGCCGAAGTCATCGCCTGCACGATGTAGTCGATCGAATTCAAGCCGGCATCCATAATTGCCTGGCATAGAGCCTCGAACCGCGGCACATTCAGAGTGATATTGTCGTCCACAATGAAAATCGCGCGCGCGCCCTGATCGCGCGCATCGCGGATGTCCGCGAGCACACGATCGAACGAATACGTATAAAAATTCCGTCCACGCATCTCGATAATCGAGCAGAAGCTGCAATCAAACGTGCAGCCTCTAGACGTTTCAACGACATCGACTTGCTTTCCAAGCAGGGTATAACCGCCGAGCACCCGCGCTTTGCGATTGGGCATGTCGATGTCGCTGCTTTCAAGACGGCTTACGTGCCGGTCAGAATTATGAAAAACGTTTCCATCACGCCGATACGACAGCCCGGCGATGCTGTCAAAACCACTGTTGTTTTCAATAGAGCGCAAGAGCTGGCGAAACGTAATCTCGCCTTCGCCACGGACAATGAAGTCCACTGGTGCGTACGAATCTTCCATGTACGCGTCGGCGTCCAGGCTGGGATCGTACCCGCCGGCGACGATCCGGGCCGCCGGATTCAGCCTTCGGATCAGCGCGATGACTTTTTTGGCGGTATGGCGTTGGAACGTCATCACCGATAAACCCACGACGTCGGGTTTCATTTCGCGTACAAGACGTTCGACTGTTCCTCGTACTTGCCGCTGCACAAGAATGAGATCCGCGACCGCCACCTCGTGATGCGAATCCACGTTCCCTGCAAGCGAACTGAGGGCGCCGTTGGGCATGCGGACGACAACTTCCGGCATGTGCTCAAAGGAATCCGGCATCGAAAGAAGGAGGATCTTCAATTTGTACCTCCGTCAATTAGGATCATAAAGATTAGTGGTGAGCGGAACCAAGCGCAACAACCAAGAAAGCATGTGTGAATTCCTCAATGCCGGAGGTTTGGGATTCCCGGCTGCCGGCAACATTGAGTACCTGAATCGAATGGTGGTCCAACCACGTTCGGAATCGTTCGACTTGGACCGGATCCGGAGCCGCATTGGGCGGATCGGGGCAAGAAACTAAAAAGAGCGGTTTATGGAATTGCGCCGCAGTTTCGACCGTGAGCCGGGTTCCGCCCGAGCGATAGGGACCTATTACCAGCGTCCCGTCGGAATCGATGACGTTTCGCCGCGTACGCGCGGGATATCCGTCCTCTTCACATTCGAGAAGTCCGAAACTCCTCAACAGCGCTTCCTGAGGCCCAATTTCAGTAAGCCAGCCTTTGGGAGCCACACCTCCCGACTCGATGCGAAGCTCCCGCGCTGAAACGAGAGCGCCCATATCCGCTCCGGTCTGTCCGCCGCTGATGATCTTCCGGAGAAGAAGAGACATTCGTGGATGATAGCAGCCCGAGCGGCTGATTCGGCTCTATCCGGACATCCAACCACGGCGAGCGCGCGTACGGGCGGCCTTCCGGGCCGCGCGGGCGCGGCCGGCTCGTCCTTTCGTCCGGACGGCTTTTCTGGCCGCTGCTTTCAAAGATCCCGCTCCGCGTCTCCGGGCTGCCGACCGTGCCTGCTGCGCGAGGGCTTTCGGTGACGCCGCTCCCGGGCCTTCACGGCGGAGCGCCCGCTGGATAGCCCGGGCCCGTCTGCTGGAGGGCTTACGCCCTGAGCGGGCGCGTCTCAACGCATATTCGGCGCTGCGTCGAGTCTCTTCAGAGGTCGGTAATGGGCTACTTTCAAAAGTTATCTATTAAAACGGGAACGGTTTTCGCTCTGGGTGTTGTACGAACGCTTTCCACAACGCAAGTGATCTGGCTGCGGAACCTGTTAGAGACAGAACTGATTCGGCGTCTATCTCGCAATCACGAAAACCAAACAGTCCACCTGAGTAGACAAAATGGACGCGAAGAAATTTGCAATTCTGAAATTGCCGATTGTCAACGACCATCCAGCCGCCCTCAAATGTCTTATCCTGAATTGTTTCGTATTGGGGATGATAGCTGCGTTCTTTCTGAACATAATCAGGAGCAAGTACGAATTCGGGAGCCTCAATCGAAGCCACTTCCAATTTCATTAGAATCCTCCAAGATTCCGCAGACACTGACTGCCGTCCAGCCAAGTCGTTAACGAATTCAATGGCGCAGTGCGTATCGCGCTTGCCAACCAACCAAGACGGGACAATCTTCGTATCGGCGTCGATGGCAACCCAAGTCCACACATCGCCCCATCCTTGGGCTTTCTTTTCGGCAGACGCAATCTTTTCTTTCGCACCACAAAACGACCAAATTTCATCAATTTGAATTCGCCGACAGGTCAGCCCGCGAAACATAACGTCCTGCACCTCGCGGCAGACTTCGCCAATCTCGCACAGCAACCGCAAAACAGTTTTCTTTGCTACGCCAGTCATGCGGACCGTAGCCCGAACGGAGGTTCCTTCAACCAAGCATCGAATCACCTGAGAGCGTCTCGCGTTGTCCAATCGGTTCATACACGTATTATGCATAAGCCGCTCAAGCATTGCAACCGTTATTTTGCTAGAACGGCTCAAGGATGTAGGTAATGATAGCTGTTTCAACGCCACATCCACTGCCGAAACCAAGGCCACAGGTTAGGCGGTTGCCTGGAAGGAAACGTATGACAATCGCGATAGGGCTATTAGCTACCGACGGCGTAGTGATTGCCGCTGACACGCAAGAGAGCGCCGGTTATCCCGGCGATATGAAATCCAGTGGAACGAAAATTCTATGGGCTCTACGGAGCAATGCGAGCAATCCGCCTGTTACTGGAGCCTTTGCTGTTTCAGGTGCAGGGACAGTGGGCTATCTGGATGCCGTAAATCAGAAATTGGAGAATCATTCTGTTTATCTGCCGGAAATACGCTTAATGATCTCACGGCATTGCTTAATGCGTCACTTGATGATTTTTATACGCACCATGTCTTGCTGCCGCAAGAACGTAAAGATAAGCATTTTGATCTTGTTTTGGGGGCTACGCAGGGCAATGACACTAGATTATGGCTCAGCGATCAGACCGTTCTGCGTAGATCTAACACCTACGGTGCGGTAGGATCTGGCGCGGAATACGCGACGGTTTTGCTGAGTCGGATCTATACACAACTTCCGTTGTCGAAAGCGACTGTCCTTGCGGCCTATACGATTTTTCTTGTGAAAGAGTTCGTCGAGGGATGCGGGAAAAATACGGAAGTAGTTGTCTTGGATGGAGGCCAAGCGCGAATGCTCGCAGACTCAGACATCGCTCTGATGGAGTATCACTTCAATCATGCACTGAAACTCGACTCCATGATGGTGCATTACATCATTGGTCGCAGAGTGCCAGATGAAAATGCCGCATTAAATAATTTGACCGGATATTTGAAGTCTCTACGCACGAGCCTTGAAGAGAATCCGAATATCACAGCTGAGATTCGTGGATGGGATATTGATTGGGATGAATAACGATCTATACGGAGCCGAAAACAGAGTAGCGTCTCAGTTTGAAATCCGCTGAAAGCCATGGAACTTGACAAAAAACTATTGGCTTACGACTGTACGAATATCACACGGGGGTTTGCCATGTTGATATTCGTGCTGTTGACGACCATATTTACCGCGAACGATTTAAAGCAATACTGCGCAGGCTCTGCGCGAACCGATCAAGCCTTCTGTATAGGGTATCTCAGAGGATTTGAAGAGGGTTTGAACCTCGCAACAGCTGCAACAGGCAACCCACAGGATTTCGAACGCCTCTCGGGTTGTCGCCTGAATGGAGTAACGCTTGCACAGACACGGCTCGTTTTTCTGAAATATATCGATGATCATCCGGAACAGTTACATTGGGAGGCGTTTATCGTGTTCAGCAACGCGATGCTGGCTGCGTTTCCCTGTCACAGCGAGAAAGGAGAACACTGATGACCACGAAACATAAGACTGCGAGGAAGGAAGCATGTTTCCAACCCATAAGGAATAAAACCTACTTCTTCCAGCGTGATTCCGCAGCTTTCTTGGCAATAGCCTTCCGCTTTCTTGCTGACAGGCTCCTGGCACGCGCTTTTCCCCCCTTCAATCCGCCTTTTCTGCCAATTTCGGCGAGGTATTGCTGGACCGGCGAGCGTTCGTCTTCTTTCGGTTCTTCTACGGAAAGCCGTACGATTTCTGCGGCTCGTTCCATCGGATCTTTAGGGAGTTTTCTTGAGCGGATCATGCATCCATTGTTGGCACA
>MNKP01000016.1 GCA_001920875.1 Acidobacteria bacterium 13_1_20CM_2_55_15 | reverse complement strand
CAAAACCTGGAACCACGTGCTTCCGGACCAGATACGCGACAGCCGCCGACGTCGGATCTTGATGGGTTTTGAAGACGACGCCGCGCATGCCCCGCTGCTTCGCAAGAATCGCAGCGTCGAAGCCGTCAAGGGCCCGGATCTGCCCGCCGGCCCCAGGAGCATCGGGATCGAGATGCTGGTGGACGTCAATCGCGCCGACGAGCGAAGGGTCGGTCAGTCCCAGATCGACCGGACCGCGCATCGGATCGATTCTCCAGTCGTCCGGGCTGGCGGCGGTTTGACCTTGAGCCGGAGCGCCGCCCCTTCCGCCCGCGCCTCTTGCACCGCCTGCACCTTGGCCCGCGTCAATCCTCGCGAGTCCCAGGACCGTAATCGCCACCAGCGCCGCACAGCCCAACGTGCCCCGTTTCCATGTGAAGTTCTTCATCACATCCTCCCTTGCAGCCTCACCGGAGATTCGCGGATGTCGAACCCGACAGGGCTGTAGCCGACAGGGGCAGCAGCCCAAGCCGTTTCAATCCCAGCTGTGACGCCGTTTTGCCGGCCCGCTTCTCTCCGAGGCCGCTTATTTTACTCCAATCTCATTTGCGTTCGTGGGACGACGCACTATTGTAAACGGCTCTTCGGGACAGGTGTGAAATGGCGACTCGGGGTATTAGGAAGATACAACGCCGTACTTCAACACAACACAATCATCGAGGACGAACACATCAATCGGATCGCGCCTACGACTGCGATTGCGCTCTCGTAACTTCGCGACGCTCTTAAACAACCATCTACCACAAGAACTTCAAACCGAACTGAATTTGACGGGCCGTGACTCCGTTGGCTGTGCTGGTGATCACGCCCGCACGGCGATCGTAATTTCCACGGTTATCAACGAGACGCAGGCTCGGCAATCCGAAGTTCGGATGGTTTGCAACGTTGAAGAATTCGGCGCGGAACTGAATTCGGAATTGCTCTGAGATCGACGGAATCCCCGTGTTCTTCATCAACGAATAGTCCAGCGCCACTCGATTTGGCCCACTGACGGTGTTGCGCCCCAGGTTTCCCAAAAACCCCAGAGCCGAGACCGTAAAGGCGCAGGGGTCCAACCAGAGATCCGGAGTCCCTAGCTTAATTCCAGCCGGAGGGCCACCCGTGCACCCGCGAGATACTCCATGTACCGGATTATTGGTGGCGCCCGGCGCCAGATCCGGACGCTCCAGCCGATTCGTATTTACCGTCTCCGACCATCCTGCCGAGCTACTGTTGATCGTGATAGGAGAACCCGAAGACGCCTTGAAGATTCCGTTCATTCTGGTATCCGGCTTTATGCTCTTCAGTTCGGAAGCCATGAAGTGTGGCCACGCTGAGACTGCCATTGCCATCGGTTCCGCCCCTATTCTGGAACCTTACAAGGTTAGCCCGCGCTAGTTCCCAAGAGGTGAGCGGAAGTGTTCGGTAGAGCATTGGTCACCTTCCGGCTCAAGCAGGTGTTCGGTTCGGCGGCCGCGTGCGTTTCAGCTGGCCGCGAGACTTACGTTTTGAGGGCGCCCTCAGTCTGAGAAGTGGCGGCTCGCGGCAAAGGGCCAGCTACGTTGGCGCAGAAACTCATCTTCGTAATCAGCGTTCTCTGCTGCGTTCTCTGTCTTCCTCATCCCTTCCGTGGCGCCGTTGCATGGCGTTTTGATTGACGAAGTTGGCGATGGCCTCGCCCTCGGCGTCGCTGATGGCTACCGTGCTCGGGTAGTGCATACCGCCCCAGACTCGGGCGTTGTTACCATCCGAGCGCGCTCGCGCGATGCTGGTGTACGTGCGGCTCGGTTGTCCGGTCGTTATCAGCGTAAACGTCTGTTGCTGGCGTCGAAAGTAGCTGAGGAGAACGGTTGCAGCCGCACCGTTCAGGCTGGGGTGCCCGGCAGGATATTCCGGGTGCGATGGCGTGTTGACCAGAGGGAGCCACCCCGGCTCAGCAACGGTGTTCGGATTACCGTCCGTATCCGCCAGCGGTATCGCGGTGACCGGCCGCCAGGTCACTTCGAAGGAGACGTCTCCGTAGAATCGCTTGGCGCTCCAGGTGGTGCTCACCGTGTCAGCCATAGCGATGTTCAGGACCGCGAGAAGCCGGTTGCTGTCGGACACGGACAGGTGGTTGGCACGCGCCATCTGGTTTGCTGCCTGATTCCAGTGGATGCTGGCGTTGCCCTCCCAGAACGGAGCGAGCGCCGTCTGATCTGCACTGCGCGTCGATCCAGTGTTGCGACCGAGCGCCTTGACCGCGTTGAAATCGTCCGTGTAGATGGGACTAGTCAGCGCCCGCGGTGGTCCAGGCCGGAACTGGGTGTTGTTGTCCAGGACGAACATCGCGGTGAATGCCAACACCTGGGCACTCATTGGTCCGAACGCGGGCGGCGTCGGTCGCCACTGGCCCACTGCGGTTCCACCGGTGAACGGAGTGTAGCTCAAGCTGAACCCGTCGGTCGCGCGGCACGCGAGCACGGCCTGCGCTACATCGGTTCCCCAGGCGATGCCGCGCTCGATACGTTCGATACGCCTCGTGCATGAATGGCGTGGGCTCCCCTGGCTCGCGTCGTCGCAATCGTCGCTCAGCGCCGCGAGCGAAGCCGCGTAGCTCGCATCCAGTGCCGACTTTTGGGACGGAAACAGGCCGGCCAACACGGTGTACGCTGCAGCGACGACCGCCGCTCGGCTCGACGCGCGGTTCGGGGCCTCGTTGTGAACGAAAATTGGTGTATAGCGCTGCTCGATGCCGTTGTAGGCATCGAAGATCGCCGTGTGAACAATCGCCCCGAGCCGCGGACTCGAGGCGTTCGCAGTATTTGTCGCAATGAGCGTGTCGATGAAGATCTGATTCCACTCCAGCACCTGGTTGGGGTTCTCATCGAAGTTCTTTGCCCCTACGACGACGGGACTGGAAACCAGAAGGGCTATCCATGCGAGGACGGCAGCCCTGGTGAGTTTCACTCTGCAACTGAAGCGTTTCATCTTTTGATCCTCCTGATTGACTAAGGCGTTGTCCGAGGTGAAAACCCGCAGAGTCGAACTGGGTGCTATAATTCACGGCACCGAGATCAGCGCGAGATGAGCAATCCTCTAACCCATGAGATCACCCAGTGGCTGACGGATTGGAGTAACGGCGATCGTTCAGCTTTGGAAAAGTTGACACCCCTGGTCTACCGGGAACTGCATCGTCTGGCTCAGTCCTACATGCGGGGAGAGCGTGTTGGTCATGCCCTGCAAACTACGGCACTCGTCAATGAAGCCTATCTGCGGCTAATCGAGTCGGAGTGTCAGAGTTGGCAGAACCGCGCCCATTTTTACGCCGCTGCGGCAAAGTTAATGCGTCACATTCTTGTGGATTTCGCTCGTTCTCGGGATCGAATCAAACGGGGCGGTGGCTTGGAGCAGGTCTCGTTGGACGAACCTTTGACGATCACAGCAGACCACACCGCCGAGTTGTTGGATTTGGATGAAGCACTCACCACCTTGTCGAAGCTTGATGAACGGCAAAGCCGGGTTGTCGAGTTGCGTTTCTTTGCCGGCCTGACCGAAGAGGGAATCGCTGAAGTGCTCAACGTGTCTCAGCGAACAGTACAAAGTGATTGGCGTCAGGCTCGATCCTGGCTGTTGCACGAATTGAGCCGAGAAAAACGCGATGACGCCTGAACGGTATCATGAAGTCGGCCGGGTCTTTCGAGCGGCAGCGGAAATTCCGCCGGATCGACGTGCCGCTTTTCTCGATGCAGCCTGCGGTGACGATAACTCTTTACGGCAAGATGTCGAGTCGCTCCTCGTTCATGATTCACAAGGTGCAGGTTGGATCGATGGCCGCGCGCTGGACGTCGCGGCGCAAGCGCTAGCGAGCAGGCCATCTGAGTCCTGGGTGGGCCGGCAAGTTCACCACTATCAGGTTTCGTCGCTGCTTGGGAGAGGCGGCATGGGCGAAGTTTATCGCGCGCGCGACAGACGACTGGAGCGCGACGTGGCGCTGAAGATTCTGCCTATTGCGTATTCCACAGACGCTGAACGGCTGCGCCGCTTTGAACAGGAAGCGCAAACGGTAGGGAAGCTCAACCATCCGAATATCCTGACTGTTCACGATGTCGGGGTAATTGATGGCGCTCCGTACATTGTGACGGAACTACTTGAAGGCGAAGAATTGCGCGAGCAACTAAAGCAGGGGGCGGTTGCTCAGCGCCGAGCGCTGGCTTATGCCCAACAGATTGCCGGCGGCCTTGCTGCAGCTCACGCCAAAGGCATCGTCCACCGCGATCTCAAGCCCGAAAACATCTTTGTGACAGGCGACGGGCGCGTAAAGATTCTCGACTTCGGCTTGGCCAAATTGAAAGACCCGCCTTGCGGAAGCAGCTTCGAAACCTTTCCACCGCCGAATACGTCGCCAGGCGTGGTCATGGGGACGGTAAACTATATGGCGCCCGAGCAGGTGCGAGGACATGAAACAGACGAACGGGCGGACATTTTCGCGCTCGGCGTAATCCTCTACGAAATGCTCTCTGGCGGACGTCCATTCTCAGGTGAGTCCGCTGTTGAGGTCATGAATTCGATTCTGGCGGAAGATCCACCGGATCTCAGTGAGAGAAATCCGAAAATTCCTTCGGTGCTGGCAAGGATTGTTCGGCGGTGTCTGGAGAAGCAGCCGGAACAACGGTTCCAATCGGCAAGCGATCTTAGATTCGCTCTCGACGCCTTAACGTCCGCCCCTTCCGGCGGTGCCGTCTTAACCAGTGCAACTCAGAAGTCAAGGCATAAACTCTACTGGTTGGCTCCGGCTGTTGCACTGGTACTTGCCGCTTCGGTCATCGCCTGGCACCTGGACCGGTCCGATTACTGGTGGAACAACCCTCTGGCGAACGCACGATTCACGGCTCTTACGGACTTTCTTGGAACAGAGGGGGACGCCGCGATTTCGCGAGACGGAAAATTCGTGACCTTTCTCTCCGACCGGGATGGACCTTTTGACGTGTGGGTAGGTCAAATTGGTACCGGCAGCTTTAACAATCTCACTAAAGGGCAAGTCGCGGACATGAAGAATTCTGAGGTTCGGGACCTTGGATTTTCACCCGACGGGTCGCTCATCTCCTTCTGGGTCCGGGACACGAACCGGACCACTAGGTGGACCGTGCCTACCATGGGCGGAACGACCAGGCCTTATCTGGACGGTCCTGAGCTGGACTGGTCGCCTGACGGGACGCGAATGGTGTATCACACCGGCGCAGATGGCGATCCCATTTTTGTCACCGGACCCAACGAAAAAGTGGGCAAGCAGATTTATGCAGCCGCGCACGGAGTGCACTGCCATTTTCCCTTGTGGTCGGCCGACGCCGCCTATATTTACTTTGTCCAGGGCTTTCCGCCTGATGAAATGGACATCTGGCGGATTCGAGCAACCGGCGGAACCCCTGAGCGCCTCACTTTTCACAGTTCTTCCGTCGCCCACCTGACATTTCTGGATAAGCGAACGCTGCTTTACACCTCAAGCGAGGCCGATCGCTCGGGGCCCTGGCTTTACGCGATCGACGTCGACCGCCGCGTTCCCCACCGCATCAGCTTCGGAGTTGAACGATACACGTCTATCGCGGCGACTCCAGACGGCCGACGCCTGGTGGCTTCAGTGGCGAATCCGGAAACCAATATTTGGCGAGTTCCAATTTCGGCAGGAATAGTCGAGGAGTCCGGCGTCAGTCGTATTCCGCTTCCTGCAGTGCGAAGCCTCTCTCCCCGGATTGGGCCGAATTACATGCTGTACCTCTCATCGAAGGGCGGCGATGACGGAATCTGGAAGATGGCTAACGGAACAGCGGTCGAGCTGTGGAACGGGTCGCTTGGGCGGGTTCTTGCGGGTCCGGCCATTGCACCCGATGGCCGCCGCATCGCGTTCACCGCTCAGAAAAGTGGACGTAACAGGCTTTATTACATGAACTCGGATGGAACCAGCGTGACCGAAGTTGCGGCTTCGCTGAATATCCGGGGTACTCCGTCCTGGCCACCGGCCGGTGAGTGGCTTACGGTGCAAGCCGATCAGGGTAAAGGCGCTGGGCTTTTCAAGGTTCCTCTGGACGGAGAGCCGGCGATTCTATTAGTAAATGAACCAGTCATGAATCCTGTCTGGTCTCCGGATGGCCAGTTTTTTGTCTATGCCGGGGTGGAAGTTGGAACGAGGTTTTCTTTGAAAGCTGCAACCGCAGACGGAAAACCTCACCGCATACCTGAAATAACTCTTTCTCGTGGTTCTAGCCGTTTTTCATTTCTGCCTGGCCGGCCGGTCTTAGTGGTGCTCGAAGGCGAGTTCTGGCACAAAAACTTTTGGTCGATCGATCTGTTAACGGGACAGCGGCGTCAACTAACCAACATCAACAAAGAGTTTCTCATCGGCGACTTCGATATCTCTCCGGATGGAAAAGAAATCATCTTCGGACGTCTTAAGGAAAACTCTAATGTCATCCTGATCGATTTCCCTTCGCGATAGTTTTCATTGCCGCCCCAGTTGCAGCCTGACGCCGAACATAGCGCGGCGCGGATCAGTGAAGACAGTAGGGCGTCCGAAATTTGGGCTGAACAGATCGTCCGTCGCCAGGTCTTCCTCGGCCTTGTTGTTGAGCACATTGAGGACGTCCACAAGCAATTCGATACGTGCGGATTCCCGCGTGAAGATCGTCTTTGACAGGCGCATGTCGAGCAGCGACTGCGACGAGAGGCGGCGGGAGCCGCGCGGTTCCAGCAGGATGCGCCGGTCGCCCTGGGGCAGCGAAACTAGCGTGGCTGCCGCCCACGGCTTGCCGCTGAAGTATTGGAGGTTGGCTGCAATTGCCAGGCCTGTCCGGGGCACGTCGGCCCTGCCCATAACCCGGAAGACTTGTGGGCGGTCGTTGGGCAGACGGCCGCGCGCATTGGTGAGGTCATTTGGGTCCTGCCCGAAGAGAATGGGTGTAGCATTCGCGATGGTGCTGAGCTGCGCGCCTGCAGCGGTTGTTCCGCTGTTGGACTGCAGTCCGTTAACCTTTGAGTAAGTATATGAGCCGAATGCTTGCCACCCCTTGAAGAAGCGCTTTTCTGCAGCGAGCACGAGACCGTTGTACCTCACGAAATAGCCGCCCGGATTCGTCACCAGGAAACGGCGATCGGCCGTGTTGTTTACAAGCACGAGCACCGGCACGGTCTGGCCGTTGGGCAACGGTCGAGTCTCCTGCCTATATTGACCGCCCACATCGTTCCATCCGATGTAGTCGCTGCCGTCCTTGTGGATATAAGCAACCGACGCCGTCAGCCGGCCGCCAAGGTCGCGATCCACGCCAATCGAATACTCATCAGTTTTCGGCGAGCGCGTGCGGGGATCGACAAACAAGTTGATCTTGGAATCGACCACGGAGACGAGTCTCGTGTAGCCGCCGGTCGCCGGATCGAACGCCATGGTCGTCACTGGAGTCAGACCGGGATGATTCTGACTGAACTCGCCAGTCAACATGCCCTGATGGAACCGCCCATAGCTTGCCCGCAATATCGTCCGGCTGTCACCCGTGAGCTTGGCAACTACACCCAGGCGTGGCGACACCAAATTCCACGTGTACTGCTTGCCGAGGCCTCGGACGCTGTCCTCTGTGTCACGCCCGGTGAAGTCAACCGCCCGGAGATCCTGACTGATGGCGCGGCTGTGGTCGAACCGTACGCCGGCATTGACTGTCAGCCGCTCTCCTATCGTTACAGCGTCGGTAACAAACAGGGCTTCAGTGATGAATTGGCCGCCGCTGATCGCCGGAGCGCGGGACACGGTTTGAAAGGGTAGCCCGTTGTTGTCAATGTACCGGATGCCCGTAGGAATGACGAGAGGCTGACGGTGCTCGCCCTTTTCAACCTCCGTGCCGATTTTCCACGCGTGACCGGCACCGAGCAACCGGCGCTGGTAGTGGTTGAGTGTTGCCTTCGCATTTGTACGAATTAGCGTCAACCCTCCGATCTGTTGCGGAGCGCCGCTGTTGACGTTCGTAAAACGGTCAAACCGATTTGGCGTTGTAAAAATACCACTGCTTGGATCGTCGTGTCGCGTATAGGTGAAGCGTCCGACTCTCACGTCCCATAGCGTATTGGCAGACAAGGTGTGCGTCAGATGACCGAAGGTCATGGCCGGTACGTGCGCATGCTGGCGCTGAGTTGCCTCGAAAGGGATCACCCGCGTTGGGGCCTGAGGATTGACCCAGAACTCCTCATGAAAACTCTGAACCAACTGCAGGTTCGGTCTGAGCTGCCATGTGAGCTTTCCGAAGATTTTGTCTTGTTCGTACTTTCTGGGAAACTTGGGGTCCGTGCCAGGCTGACTGTCGTAGTCGCGCAGGTACTGATATCCGGTAAAGAACCAAAGCCGGTCACGATGCACCGGACCACCGAGATTCGTCGTGAAATCACGGTACCTGGCGCGTTCATATCCGCTGAGCGATTGACTGCCCGGCACTGGGAGCAGAACTGGCTGTGCGGTGAGGCTCGAGGCCTGTCCGTAGTACGAGGCGTCGTAAGCAAAGCGATTGCCTCCTTGCTTAGTGACGACGTTGAACACCGCACCCTGGATGTTGCCATATTCGGCCGACGCTCCCACGCCTTGGATTTGCACTTCCTGAATGACGTCAACGCTTGGTTCGGCGCGCGATACGCCCTGGCAAGGACAGGTGAAGTTCGTACCGTCGACGAGAAACAGATTCTCGCTGACGCCAGAGCCGAAGGCGGACACGGTGTTGACTGTCCCACTTGCCGGCGAGGTTGGCGACACACCGGGAGCGGCCCTGATCAAATCGAACATGCTGTACCGCCGCGTGGGAATCGCTCTGAGGTACTCTGGTCCGAAGCGAGTTTCAAAACCGCTGTCTCTGGCTTCGGTGCGCGAGCCGGATGCCTGGACGACAATCGATTCCGCCACGCCTGCCACCTTCAACACGACTGTCCTCTCCAGAGTGGCGCCCGCGCCGATCGGGATGTCTTCCTCGTGATAGGACGCAAATCCCGGCATCTCGATGTCGAGCCTGTAGGACCCGGGAGCCAGATTCGGGAATCGGAATTGCCCTGCTTCGCTCGTCGGCATGGTCCTCGGCCCGCCAATCAGTGCCTCGGAGGTGATACGAACCTGCCCCCCCGGAACCACGGCCCTCTGTTCATCCCTAACCGTTCCAATGAGAGTTCCTGTCAAACCCTGCGCCGCAGCCACCCGCGGCAACAGAACGCATGCGGCGACCAAGACCACTATGAATGAACGCTGAATCTCAGGTGCTGACGGCGTAAGCCCCTTAGTTTTCATCTGACACGCTCCTTGGCAGTCCGGGTTGGCCGGGAAAATGCCGGCCATTATAGCTGCGGACTGCGGCGAAAAACACCCGCGCTGCGCGAAGTGGCTTTCTCTTATTAAAGCGTCGTTGGGAAGGAAAACCCGCATTCCGGAGGAATCCTGCATCTCAAATCGGAGATTTCAAAATCTCGAATTGGACCTCGCACGTAAGATAGGTCCAATTTAAGATCTCGCAATTTCGGATTTGAGATGCAGGATTCGTCCGATTTCAAAATGTTCTATTTGCCCTTTCGACCTGACGTCCTAAAATGTGGCTCGCAGGAGGGGTTCCTATGGCTCTCAAACCTAAAAGACGTTCGCTGGTCGTTTGTTGTCTTCTCGCCGTGACCGCACTGATGATGTTGCGCCTCTGGGCGGCCGTGCCGCAAGAGGTGCGTTCTCGCATAGCGGCGGCGGTTCAGATCCACACGCGTG
>MNKP01000014.1:13912-17746 GCA_001920875.1 Acidobacteria bacterium 13_1_20CM_2_55_15 | reverse complement strand
CTGCTTCACATTTGTCAGCAGAATCCGGGGCTGAGAACCTGCTTTCCTCATCATTTCACGCGAGCACAACTCTTCGGGCGGGTGAACGGTATCGCTCCGCTTCTCACGGCGGACTTCGGCGAGCCTGGCTTCGTAGTCCGCGCGAGAGGAACCTGTTTGCAACCGAATGCCGGTGACATCGCTTTCCTTTTCCGGGGTTTTGCCCACATACATGCTGAAAGAAATTCCTGTACCGGCCAGCAGGGAACGCATGCGTCCCAGTTGGTCCTCGGCCAGAGCGTTCATCGGATAGACCAGGACGGCGCTGATGCCTGCTGTTGCGTTTTCGTCTTTGAGATCCAGGCACCGGCTGATGATTGGGTACAGAAAACACTCGGTCTTACCGGAACCGGTCCCCGTCGATATCAATGTTGTTCGTCCGGACCGAATCGAACAGATGGCATCTTCCTGGTGTCCCCAAACATGGGTGATGTCGACGGGAATACGCTGGCGCATATGCGGATGAAGGAGCTTTTGGGAAATGAGATCAGTCACTGAAGCACCAGTTCGGAATGCACGCGAGAGACTAATAAACGGGCCTTTCAGTAGCGGGGACTGCCGAGTTTCATCCAGCGACAGGAGCCGCCGCATTTGCTGATGCAGCCGTGCATCAGCAAACGGATAGGAGGTCAGTTGGTACCGAAGAAAACTTCGAACGACCTTCTCTGTAAAGACGATGGGATTCAGGGCCATGTTTAATTCCGATTTCCTATGATGCAGAACGTATTGAGCCTCCACTGCGTCCTTGGCTGGAGAGCCCCTAGCCGCAGTCCATTCGTGCCGGTCGCCCTCTGCGGCGGAACAGCGGCTTGTTGGCTGACGCGCCCTGGCTTACAATGACCGCATGAGTGACCGAGCGAAAACTTTGCTTCGCGAAGCCTTGACGCTTTCTCCCGATGAGCGCGCCGATGTTGCCGCCGAATTATTGGCAAGCCTCGATGACCAGGCCACCGAAGACCCGGCGGCCGTCCGGGCTGCCTGGGCGGCAGAGATCGAGCGGCGAGCTCAACGTGTGCTGTCCGGTGAATCTGCCGGCGAACCTTGGGAAGACGTGCGCAATCGTATTGTCCAAGATCTGACGAACCGGTGACGCGACCGTTCCGCACGGAACCCGAAGCCTCTACTGAGCTGGGGGAAGCGGCCCAGTGGTACGAGCAACGACGGAGCGGCCTTGGCATCGAGTTTCTGGAAGCCATCGATACTGCTTTGGAGTTCATAGCTCGCTTCCCCGAAGCGGGCGCTCCAGTTCCAGGTGTCCCGCTGAGCTTACCCGTACGCCGCGCACCCGTACGACGATTCCCCTTCCACGTTGTCTATCTTGAATTGCCGGACGCAATCCGAATTCTAGCGTTTGCCCACGACCGGCGATCGCCTGAGTACTGGCACTCGCGAACGCTGAAGTAACACCTAGTCCGTTAGCCCAACGCTGCATTCGCCTGAAACTGCGCGCGACAGTCCGTGGTGTGATTATTCGCATAAGCCCTTGATTTGGATTGCCTTCGACCTCAGCCTTTCCGAATCGAGTCCGCCGCGTTCGTCGTCCTGCGACGAGAACAATGTCTTTCCCTCAACAAAGCCATTCTTGAGATACCACTGTTGTTTCCACTCCCAACCTCGACGATAGTCTTCGCGATTCAGCATGCCGAGGTGTTCCCACACGATAAGGTCGCCGTCTGGAGTGATGAAGGAAAAATCAGGCCGAAGCCGGCCCTGCTCGACACTGCCTTCACAAATTCGCTCGTACTCGTAGCGAATACCCTCTCTGAACAACATGTTGGCAATCACAAGCTCCGACTTACTGCGGACCATGTGGCCTTTTTCGGTCTTGTGGATCAGATGCTCAGCGTACGGGATTTCATCCGGGCCCAGGCGCACGGCGGCCTGAAAGATATTTGTGTTTCGCCGCGCTGTTTCCGATGCCTCGGGACGGCTGAGATCAAACAAAGACGCGGTGTCGGATCCTTCGATCAGAAGAACAAGTTGCTCGCGGGATCGTGTCAGTGATGTGTAGAGCAACTCGCGCGATAAAAGTCGACAGTTCTTGGGAAGGACTACGAAAACCTTTCGAAACTCGCTGCCCTGTGATTTGTGCACGGTCAACGCATATGCGAGTTCAAGGGGGCCCGCCCCGCCAGGAAACTCGCGTGATCGGTATCCGAATCGAAGATTTGGACGGCCGGCAAAGAGAACGTTCAACCATCCTTCGGTTCCGTTGGCAACTAATCCAACCTCGCCATTGGCGATGTAGTGCTCATCGGTCGACTTGCCGTCATACGCCTTTCGGTGTTGATTCGATACCTGGATGACTTTGTCTTTTACGACAATGCTCTCGTTGCCAAGACTCACAACCCAGGGATTCGAAGCGTTGCTTAGCTCTTTCTGGCGGAATTGCCGTTGTACCCATCGATTCAGGTCGCGGACTCCGTGCGACTGCATGCGAACGGGCGACAGAATCTGCCAGCGCTCTGAGCCATCGGGAGCTTCGAAGGGGACCCAGCCGCGAGCATCAAGACCCAGCGATGTGTCGAAACCGGAAATATCGGTTCGGCTCTTCAGTCCCAGATGTTTCTGGAATGCTTCAAGGAGGCAATCTCGAAGCTGTTCCGGCGTCTTCCAGAACAGTAGCTCGAGGTCATTGAAGCGGTTTCCAAATTCCAGGTCACTGAGGACGCGGTCTGCATCGACGGGTTGAGGTTCTCGCGTGAACCAGGATGCCAATCGAAGGGCATCCGAAACGTCACCGCCAGCAACCGCCCGAACTTCTTCGTTCAAACGCGCCAGGGCGCCTTTGAAGTCCGTACCATCATCTGCGACCTTGGTTGTGGTCTCAAGGAACGCAGCGAAGTCCGCAAAAGGCCGGCAGTCGAGCGACGGCAAGATCGTCTTCCGTGATGATGACCTCCTCGCCAGGAGGCAGAGCATGATTCGGGAAGCTTTGCCTGGGCTTCTTCGATGGAGATCTTCGTCATGCTGTTATTCTAATGCAGGTCCAAAAATCCCGAATCGCTCTCGCCGTTTTTGAGGAACGACTGTGGCGAGTTTGCGAGTCAAAGCAGCCAAAATTGACGTTTTGAGCCGATTTTGCAAATTGTACCAAGTAGAAAATCAATAAGTTACGTAGAATCAGAGGGCGTCCATAGCTTGCGGCACGCCAAGCCCTATTCGCGACACACAGAGAAACCTCAATCCTGGCGATGCCCCTCTGGCCCTACCTGGCGATGATCGCGTTGGTCCTCTATTTCGCGCCGACATCTTCTTGCGACGGGTCAGGTTCGTGCGCCGATAGAATTTCAATACGGCGAACCCCCCCGGCATCGATTTTGTGCCACATCTGGCAAATCTGGTAATATCTTTTATGGAAGCCACGGTGAGGGATGAATGCCAAGGACTGATGTTACAACCAAAATCGGCGTGGGTGGACGTGTTGTCATACCCGCTGATCTCAGGCGCGAAATAGGAGCCGACATCGGCGATGAAGTAATCCTCCGCCTGGCCGGAGGAGAGATCCACATTTTGACAAGGTCTCAAGCGATCCAGAAGGCGCAAGCTTTAGTAAGGAAGAGTATCCCGAAAGGCCGGTCTCTCGTTAAAGAGTTACTTCGGGAACGTCGAAAGGAAGCCGAACGTGAGTAAGTATGTTCTGGATGCTTCCGCGCTTCTGGCGCTCCTCAACAACGAAGCGGGCTCGCAACGCGTGAAGGAGATCCTTCCAGAATCGGTCATCGGCGCCGTGAACCTGTGCGAGACCGTTACAAAGCTTACAAGCCGTGGGATGAGTGTCGACGATGCACGGAC
>MNKP01000014.1:0-13900 GCA_001920875.1 Acidobacteria bacterium 13_1_20CM_2_55_15 | reverse complement strand
TCGTTAGGCGACCGTGCGTGTTTAGCCCTGGGTCTGGCACGAAAGAATACCGTAGTGACGGCCGAGAAGTTGTGGTCCAAACTCAAGCTCGATGTATCTGTTGAAGTCATTCGCGAAAATGCGCCGACCCTACCTGACTCTGAAACGCAAAGCGGGAGTTCACCCCGCAATTAAATTCCACCTGGTGCGGCATGCCAGCGAAAGTCATCCACCGTGTTGAATACCGGAACGTGGGCTCGCAACGTTGCGAGCGTCCGAAACAGAAGTGCCTGCTCCCGATAACATTCGATGCGAAGAGACCTCACCGCTCTGTGGCAATGATCATCGTGCTCGATAAATCTGGAAGCATGGGCGGCGTGAAGATTGTCGCGGTGGGTCATAAGGAGCACAATGAGCTGTTTATAAGAGGAAAGAAAGTCCAGCTATGAAGACCGTCAATTTGAGTAAAGAGTCACCTTCAGTCAACGAGCTCTTGGCCATGGCCCGCGAAAAGTCCGTATTGCTTGTTTCCGACGATGGCACAACCACGAATGTTTTGCTCGCAATCCGTATATACATTGTTGACACGCTGGCAAGATTAACGTATCAATGGAAACGAGGTGCATAAATCTGTCATGAAGAGCGTTGTGAAGAAATGGGGAAACAGTGCTGCTGTGCGCATTCCGGCTGCTGTAATGGAAGCGATTCCGCTTGAGCTCGATGAACCGGTCGATGTGCGCGAGGAAGCAGGCCGGATCGTCATCGAACCGATCCGGCAAAAAACATACGACGTAAACACTTTGATCAAAGGGATCACCAGCGAAAATCTGCATGACACTGTCGATTTCGGTGCGCCGGTCGGTAAAGAGGTCTGGTAGTGGCGAGGCAGTACGTACCGGCCGCCGGCGACATCGTCTGGCTAGACTTTACTCCGCAAGCAGGACGAGAGCAAGCTGGTCACCGGCCAGCCGTCGTCTTGAGTCCGGTTGGCTATAACAGCAAGACGAGCCTGATGCTGTGCTGTCCTATGACGACCCAGATCAAGAACTATCCTTTCGAAGTCCCAATTTCAGCTGCCGTTCCCAGCGTCGTGCTATCCGACCAGATTAAAAGCGTGGACTGGCGCGTTCGAAAAGCCAAACGCAAGGGCAAAGTGTCCGCGGAGGAGTTGGCGGAGGTCCGCGCGAAGGTACACGCTTTGATCGGGTGAGGTTTTGGAGAGCAATAGCCATTTCTGTCTAAGAAAAAGTCACTATTTTTTCTTAGATCTGTTGGACCCAGAGGTGAACCAAAGCATTGAAAAGAACTAAATAAGGGGCGAAGAAGTAGGTGCAGAGGTTTGGGAATTCTTCTCGCGTGACTCTGCGACAGTACATCGCACCCCTGTAACCATCCCGCCGCGCGAGTTCCGGCGCGTCCCTGGGTTACCCGGCGAGGCGTCCTTGCCTTTCGGCCTGCGCATGCGGCTTGCGTTGCAGAGGTATTGGCGCAGCTTATTCCAGTAAGTCCGTCGCGAATTCGGTGCGCGTCCCCGGAATTTTCTCAGCTGTCGTCACATCAGTTTGATTTTTCCACGCGGCTCGATTTCACAATGAAGCCGCTGTCTTTGATGCCGAGCTCCACTTTGACGGAACCGCCCGTAGGACAGCACCTCGCGTCTTCCTCTTTCCAAATGGGACTGGAGAAGGTGAGTGTTCTGAGTTCGAAGTTCCCGCCTCGGGTATCCCAATGTTCCGGAAGTATCTTCTTCAGCTCAGCTTCGACGGCAGGCCGGTACTTCACACTCTTCGGAATTCCGCGATCCAGGATGAAGTACCACTCGTCGATTAGGCCGCCACTACCCGATATCCTGGAACTGTACCCAAGAACTTGTCTGTCGCCCGATTTCACGATTTCCAGACGATCGATCTTTGTGAACGGTGAGAAATACATGACGGGCAGAAATCGGCCGGCTTGTCTCTCCACGAGAAGCGCGTGCAGATCGCCGGGATAGTTGACGGAATAGACTCGCTTGCCGTCGAGTGTTCCCAAATCCTGAGCGACTCCGCTCGCCGGGCTCCGCTCTAAGCCGGAATAATTCATCGGGGGGATGGAGTTCTTATAGAAATCGAGTGGTTGCGCCGGGATATTCAGGATCCGCGCAAAGCTCCCGTAGCCATCGGCGAGGTCGAGATAGCAAAGACCCAACTGATTGGGGTCAGGGTTGTTTGCAGTTTTGAATCTCGCATCGAAAAACGCCGCGAATGTATTAAAGGAGGGTTTTTCCAAACGAGGCGGCGACAGAGCCTTCACTGGCTCCGTGATCTTTCCCTTTTCATAGGCGAGCAGCGTCCGGAGCGTCTCCCGTCCGGCAGCGTCATAGAAAACGGTTTCGGATTCAACGTAGGGATCACCGTTAGGTAATCTTGTACCAAACCTGCGTCCCACCGCCGCCAGTCGCCCATCTTTGTTGAAGAAGTATCGCGGCCCTGCTTGTAAGTTGCGATACTCGGCGACGTACGTCAGACTTCCCGCAACATTTCGATAAACGTAGAAGCTTACCGAACGGTCCAGGTCGGCAGGTTGTGCTGCACCGGTTTCGACGCTCATCTTCAAGAAGCGATCTGCACCGGGGTCTCACACGTAAACCTCTGGTACAGGCTTTTGATCCCGCATCCGCCACAGGGGGTGGATATAAATCTCGACGGCGGCAACAAACCTCGGGGACCATTCAGCTGGAGCGGGTGACGGCATCTCCGACAACTCCGCAATTCTTCCGTAGTACCAGGAAGCCAGGCATTCCAGTTCGGAAGCCTTGAGCGACGCGGCATCGACGCGGTCGTTCGCGCAATTGTCGCGCGTCTGCAGAGAAGACTTCGCTCGGCTTCTGATTTCCTCGGCTTCCGGCTTGTCGCTTTCCTGAAGGCGCTGACCATACAGGCGAGAGTATTCAAGGTCGAGAGCGGAAAGACTGCGATCCGAGCAAATCAGCTTCTCGACGGAGGTCGTTGCTTTCTCGCAGGGGAAACTGGGTCCGGCGCCGCCGGCCTCTTGCATTCCTGCTGCGCGAGCCGATGAGCGGAAAGCCATCGTGAGCGAAGTCGCGAGCATCACGACGAGCGCGAGCCTGTACAGGAATGTTTCGGGTTTCATCGGCGGTCGCCCCGCATGACCATAGAGTCTACTCCTTGTTGATTCAATGCAGGGGGTTTCTGTCTTCGCTAATCGAATTGGACCTGAACGGCGGCTTGGGAATTGATCGCGGCGAGTTATATTTATGTTCCGAGTGCGGCTCGGGTGAATCCGATGATTGCGTTGATACACGGCTGATAGTGGGGAGATGGCAATGAGCAAGGCGCGATTCGAAGCTGAACTCATACAGGGTCACAAGGGCGTCACGGTTGTGATGGTTCCGTTCGATCCGGAGCAGAAGTGGTCGCAAAAACCGGTGCGGCTTGATCCCCGCCGCGAGGGCTGGTTGATCAGGGGAACCGCGAACGGTGTCCGGTTCGATGGCTACATCGGATACCGGTGGAATCGTTTCTTCATCATCATCGAACGCGACCTGCGCGAGGCTGCCAAGGTCTCCGTTGGCGACGTGCTAACGATGGTCATCGAGCCGACCATGAGCATGCGCGTTCTCGTTCGAGCTCGCGCGCAATCGAAAGTGACCACCGCACCGAAAAAGGGCCGAGCCGACGCGATCGATCTGGAGAAGTCAAATTCACTCCTCACGCGGATTGCGCCGGCGGTGCCGCCGGCATCTGCGAAAGCGCTTCGACCGCCTGTCCGCACGAGAGACAGAAGCGGCAGGTCCGGTTCGAAGTAGCGTCTCAAACCTCCGGCGCACGGGCGTTTGGGTGCTGAACGGGCGCCAATACGGCTCGATCGTGACAAGCAGCCGCAGGCGTCGACTTGAGCCTTGAGCACTCCATCGATGTACACGTTGGCGATGCCGGACCACGCATCGCGCCGGCCGATCCACTTCAGCGCCGTGCCGGGGAAGTGAATGTCACGCGCGCGCCCCTGTCCATCGCCAGAACCGTTCGGTAGTGGGTCAGTTTGAATTTGCGATGGATTAATCGCTGCTCCAACCGTCGAACACGCCCTAGCCATGGACTCGCAAAGAGATATGCGATCCCCTAATAGCCCTGCTAGGATACCGAAGTCATCAATATCGGCCACTCAGGCTGAAAATGTCTCTTTGGCGCGCCAGAGAGCTTGAACCAAGTACCACATTTGGAACAATGCGGTATCTGCCCTACGACCGTGAAACTACACTTGGGGCACTGATAAGTTTTTGACCAGATCAAATCAAATCCGTACATTCGCTTATTGTGTCATAATTCTACCATGCCTAGACGCTCAAGCACGAAAACCAAAGAACACGACTTTATGACCGTCGCCAAGCACGTCGTGGAGCAGGCCATCGGCGAGAAACTGGACGGGTCACCGCTCGAAGATCCAAACGCCGGTAAGAATCCTCACGCTGTTGCGCTCGGCAGAATGGGCGGCATGAAAGGCGGAAAGGCGAGAGCGGAAAAGCTGTCCCCTAGGAGTCGGAAGAGGATTGCGAAGCTGGCGGCGGCGGCTCGCTGGAAGAAGCGGACTTAGCTTTTTCTGTCTCCGGAAAACCCAGCGCACGTTGGGCCTGAATTTCCGTGATTACCGCAGCCTCAGAGATAAGCACAAGTCCAGTCTCTGCTTTAAATCATCAACTTTAGTCGTTCCCCATTTTTTCTTCTTAGCACCGAAGAGCAGTTCTCCAACTGTGATGAAAGACACTGCGACAATCTTGCCTTGGACGTGTGGCCGATAGACCTGTGCCCTAGGATCTCCTGGTCTCATCAGATACGAATAAACATCTGTATCCACGAGTGCGTAATCACTCTCGTTTGTCTGTAGCACTATTTCTGCTGTCGTAAATGTCTTTTAGAAATTGAGGATCACTTTACCGAAGTCAGAAAGGATCATGTCGTTCAAATTGTCACCCATGAAAATGAATTGTTCAGGTGAACGATATGAACACGAGCGGCGGATAAGGGGATCGATCTATAGAGCGAGCAGTCTCTCCAAGGCGCCTGCCCATCTTTGGGACGAGAGAGCGTATATGACTTACGTGAAAGGATTAGAGAATCAAAGATGACGGGGAGGCGCTTCCTCTGGATCAGCATGCATTTGTTTGGGGCCAAGCTCGGTTGCTGAATGTTCACGTTACGTGAACATTCCACTTGTCGAGCATATTCACATTATGCGAATATCCAAGTGTGCATGTGATTACGAGACGGCGGCTCAAAGAATTCTGGCACAAACACCCAACTGCCGAACCGCCTCTCAAAACGTGGTACAAGCTCACGGTGAAGGCCGACTGGAAGAATTTTGCTGATCTCCGGGTGACCTTCTCCAGCGCCGATTACGTTGCACCCTATGTCGTGTTCGATGTCGGTGGAAACAATTACCGGGTGATCGCGAAAGTTGAATACAAATTTAAAAAGGTCTTCATCGCTCATGTCTTTACCCATCCGGAGTATGAGCGGTGGAACGCGTAAGACAAGTAGCAAAGAGAAGTTAACGAGGCAGAAGTTATATGAAGAATGTGGTTGGCAATGAGTATTTTCAATTGGTTCGCCGTTTTCCATTGCGTCCGATCCGATCGGAGCGGGAACTGGACGAAGCCACACGTGTTATTGATGAATTAATTGCAGACGAGCGGCGCAGCCCCGGAGCGGACGACTATCTCGACGTACTTTCCGATCTCGTTGAGAAATATGAAAGCGAACACCACCCGATTCCGGACGCCAGTCCAGTCGAAGTGCTGCAGTTCCTGATTGAGGATCGCAAGACAAACCAGCGTGCGGTTGCGCTCGGCAGCGGAATGCATGTATCGACGATGTCCGAAATCCTTTCGGGCGCGCGTCAAATGAACCTTGACCACATGCGCAAGCTGGCCACGTTCTTCAACGTGGACATTGCTGTGTTCCTGCTTTTGGACAAAGAGGTCTCATCCAGGGCGCGGCCGGCCACCCGAAAACGTGCGAGCGTGCCGAAACGAACCGCAGCGAAACGCTAGACGTGCACTGCATGTCAATCGAAATGGATCGACCAGCTCAAAAAGTGAGTTTTCTTGCCGCTCTGAAACAAACCTAATTCCGGGGTTTTGTCTGCGATCTGCGAGCGTTATGCAACAGAAACTACCAACGCTGAAAGCCTTACTTGCCGAAGCGCATACGAAAAAAATGCAGCAGTCATCAGATTTTTTGGCACGTCAAAGGCCAATCATTTGAGGGCACACTGAAGTTTCTCAATGAATCGGCTGCATCGTTGGGCATTCGCCAGCAAATTCCGCAAGACTTGACTGTATCGGTCTCTCCTCTTCTTTCGAAGATCTTTGCGTCGAAACTCAGCCATAGAAACGGTTGTGAATTTGGCGTGCGCGTTTGAAGTGCTTCTTACCGACCATTATGCCCCCGGCGTGGACGCACGCATTACTGAACGACTGGCTCTTGCATTACGAGGAGTCCGTGGCTTTCGAAAGATGATCAAATCTATCGAAGGTTTGTATGAAGCCAGATCAGTTGCCCAGGAAGACTGCGGAGCCGATTCGAGCACTCCTCGGTGCTTGAGGTCAGGACGAAAGCAGACAATTGGGAGGCGTGGCACCGCAAGGACAAGATTAGTACATGTGATCCAGCAAAAGAATTCGGGCGATGAAGAAACAGCCGCGTTGCATCGCGGTTATAGACCTTCCTGCTGCAAATTGGAGCGCGGTAGGAAGAATACAAAACTGGAGTGGGTATGAATTCTCATGAAGAGGTCATGAGCCTATTGCGTCAGGCGAAGAAACTCGCGCAACGGTACTATGCGCGCACCGGCAAGCCGCTTGGCGTGACAGGCGAGGTTGCGGAGTACGAAGCAGCCCGCATTCTAGGCGTCGAACTCACGCCGCCGCGTCAAGCGGGCTTCGATGCCCTTGAACGAAAGGGCACTATGGTCAGAAAGCTTCAGATAAAAGGCCGCTGCCTTCAGAAGAATTGCAAGCCAGGTCAGCGCCTGAGTTCAATCCGTACAAATCACGAATGGGATGCCGTGTTGATGGTGTTGCTCGACCACAATTTTGACGCAACGGAAATTTATGAAGCGCCGCCAGCGAAAATCATCGCGGCATTAATGGAACCCGGATCAAAAGCTAGAAACGTCCGGGGAGCACTTACCGTAAACAAATTTAAGTCTATCGGAAAGCTGCGCTGGCGAAGAACAAACGACAGTACGAGCGATTAACAGATTCGGTTCCGTCTTCCCGGATTATAAGAATGCGATATGGTGAGGCGACAAATGAAAAGCCGCCGATGTCCAGTTTGTAAGAAGCCCCTCACGAAACCAGAATGGGAAAGGGCGTTTAAGATTCACGAATCTCAAGAACAACATCTGCGGACGCAAAAAGGGAACTGCAGAAGGAAAAACGCCAATTGCGTGTCCGGCTCGTTGAAGCCAAGAGCGCGGGAAAGAAGGAAGAACAGCGACGAGCTCAGCGACTTCTCGCCGGGAGAGATCGAGATATCCAGCGGCTTCGTGATCGTATCCGGCAACTCGAACGAGGAACCACTCCGCAGACTGAAGGTTTGGAGTTCGAAGAACGTCTAGCTGCTCGCCTTCAACGTGAGTCTCCGGAGGATGATGTCCAGCACAAGGGCAAAGGATGCGACGTTCTGCACTACGTCACATTCGAAGAGAAACAGGCAGGAGTGATTGTATACGAATGCAAAAGAACGCGTCGGGTCCAGGGCAGCACGTCCAACAGGCAAATGGGGCAAAGCAAATGTTCAACGCCGACTTCGCTGTATTAGTGACGAGCGGACGAACAAAGCGATTCGGCGGCTTTGATGATATGCATGGAGTGCTCGTGATCTCACCGCTGGGCGTCGTGGCGCTGCAGGCTTGTTGCGAGTCCATCTAATTGGAAATGATGCGCTCTGAAATCGCGCAAGACAAACGTGCCGAAATTGCAGCGGAGTTGGTCAAGTTCGTCACGAGCACGGAATTCCGCAATCCGATTCAAGCCACTATTCGACGAACGGTTGAATTGCAGGAAATGATTCAGGACGAGGCGAAAACCCATAAACGACTTTGGGAGCGCCGATGGAATCATTACCAAAACATCCAGCGTGACACGAGCCGCATTCAGAACAATATTCAACTGGTTCTGCACGGCAAAGAGCCAAAGACCCTTCCTCGGCCGAAGAAGACCATGCTACTACTTCTGCCGGCTTCGACGGACGCCGCCATAGCCGAACAGGGCCAGAACTCACCAGTACTTCCTAAGGCCAAAGCTATGAGAGCGTAAGATCGCAGAGATTGATACGATCACGCAACTTCAGGGATCTCGATCAGTTTTCGAATGTCTTCGACCTTCCAGGCAGTGATTCGCGGTCCCAATTTGACGCCCTTGGGAAATCGACCGGTGCTGATGCCCGCCCACCATGTTGATCGGGAAACGGGAAAAACACTCAGGACGGCCGGCAGACGCATGTGGATAGTCGAAATAAGCGCGGTGAGCGATCTACGCCCGCGAGGCCACATAAATGCCGATTATGTCATATCAAAAGACAGCGCCGGGGTTGCGGTCATACATCCGCTTCTTGTGCAATGACGCGGCCCTGGCTGATGATTTTTTGCAAGAGAGTTTCTACCGGTTCCTTCGATCGGCCGCTTCGGCTCTCAATGATTTTCAAATGAAGTCGTACCTGTACAAAACGGCGTCATCACTAATTGCCGATCATTGGTCAGTGATGGGAATCAGACATCTCATTCTCGTACTGCTGTTGACACAATTATCGTCGTCGGATCGGGCGGCAGTTGAAAGTACAGATCGGCAATCCAATCGGCTGGATAGTTCAGCTTCAATCCCCGGCTCTTTCGTTTCCGCGCGAGTTCGCCGGCGGTAAAGATCATGAGCTTATCGACTTCACGCGGCCTCAAGTGCATGGCAGTTACCCTTCCGGCAACTGAAGAACGGGAGAACATATAACACGGCCGTTATCATCAAAGCATCCATCATTTTTGTGGCGTCGTGGGTTCAGACAGAAGTGGGTCCGGTCACGGTTGGCGCGGGATTGCGAACCTGTTTCGCGCGTACCTCGCAGAGTTGATGACCATCGGCAATCTAATGTATGCCCTTTTTGACTGGGGCTGCGGGCGTGACGACCCACAGGTCCAGTTTGTCCACACTCGCGGGACCGGGCCGGATCGCTTTCATTGCTTCATCGAAATCTTTAGCATTGGATGTCACAATGTAGACGCGGCCATCTTCGGTCCTGATATACGCGTAGCGCTGGGTAAGAACGACATTCGGGGCCTGCACATCTACTTTCCGTGCGCATGAATTGATCATGAGGAACATCACGAGAGTAATGCTTCGTTTCATGCCTGACGTTTAGCAATGCTCCTGCCAGTACGCTAACCGCATGGAAACATGAGACCAGTAATTTGTTCGAGTTACGTTTCTGTCAGATTTCGAGTGCCGTCCGACGTTCTGTGTAGTCCCGGCTCCATGCCTCATGACTACGAAAGTCAGTTGCCCGCTTAATCCCCGCTTTCCGGAATCGGCTGAATGGATTTAGGCTCGAGCGCGCCGAGTGAAAGCTACATCTTCGTTGTAACCCAGGAGTCTGAGCTACAAATCTGTTGTTTTTTGCAGTCATCGCGCTGCAGTCCCCTCAAACCTCCAATGCCTTTTATGAACAATGCCTTAAGGCCAACCGGAATCGCTGTCTCAGGCCTTGGAATCGTGCGTGCCATGAGCCGTGTCATTGAGAGGGAAACCAAACATGATGATTTTGTCTTCCGCATTACGACTCGTATTCCGAACTGTTGTGATTTTCTCAGCTCAAGATCTCACCGATATTCGATTCGAGTTCGATTCCGCGAGTATCTCGCGCATGCAACTATCACCCCTTGCTGGATTTTCTGACATCTCCGCGATCACCGAGCGCTAAGTAACTTCGCGACGCGGTTCGAAGCTTGAGCACGTGCGACCAGGGCCGCTCGCTCGATCGTGTCTTCAAACGAGATCTTTCTTTTGTCCTTTCCGGTATAGTTCTTCGGCGAGGACAATCGCTTCGGCCAGATCGCGCATTGGGCGGCGTAAGCGCCGGCTTTCGCTGCGCAGATCGAGGTATGCTTGCTCCTCGCTAATGCTGTGGCGATGTTGCAGAATTCCTTTTGCGCGCTCGATGATCTTCCGGGCTTCCAGCGTATGTTTCATTTCGAGGCTCTCGGAAATCAACCGCGCGTTTTCGGACGCCAGCGCCGCCTGGCTGGCAACCGCCTTCGCGAATCCGACTTCTTCGGGTGTGAATGACCGGGGCTCGCTGGTATAGATGTTCAGCGTGCCGATAACTTTCTGGCCAATGAGCAGGGGAACGGACAACAACGACGCCAGGCCGCTCCGGCGCGCCAGCTCGGGATACTTGTAAGACTTTTCCGCGGCGACATCCGGCACGGTGACCAACTGCCGCTCGCGCACGACTCGCCCGATCAGTGAATCCTCGATCTTGATTGGAAGTTTGTGCAGATAATCCGGAGACGAGCACCGCGCTGCCCGAATCGAGAGTTCCTGCTTGTCCTCATCGACGATCATGATCGAGCAAACGGGTGAGTCGAATGTCTCCGCAACCATCTCCGAGATCACCTGCAGAATTCGATCGAGATAGCCCTCGCTCATGATCGTGTGGCCGACGGCGGCGAGCAATTCGACCTTTTTCGCAGCGGCACGCGATCTTTCGGAAAGGCGCGTCCTCGAAATGGCGCCGCTCATCTGTTCGGCAACGTAGTTCACCAGCGCCACCTCTTCTGGTGAATGATTGCGCGGGTCTTTGTGATGAACATTAATAACGCCGATGATCTGCCCGCTACTGATCAGCGGAACCGACAAGAACGCTTCGTAGGTGTCTTCGGGCAGGGCTGTAAAGGACTTAAAGCGAGGGTCTTTCCAGGCTCGCGACGACAGCGCCACAATCGATTGGTGTTCCGCTACCCATCCCGTTATGCCTTCTCCGACCCTCAAACGGATGTTGCCAATCTCTGCGGCGTGGGGGAGTTGCGAAGCGCAAAGCACGACTTCTCCGCACGAAGGTTCGAGTAAATAAACCAGGCACGCATTACAACTGGTGACACCAACAACGAGCGCGATCAGCTCATCTAGAATTTTCTGCAGAGACATGTCCGAGCTCACAATTGCACTGATGCGGTGCAACAGGGCTAACTGTGACACAGCAGCCTCCGTCGAATTCACAGCAACGGTCATAGGAGTCCCCACTCCCCTTGGGCATTGCACGAGTACTGCCGCATCGATTTATCAACGCGTAAACATTTGAGAACGTACGTGTTGTTCGATTTCCTACCGATGGATAACTAGAAGCGAAAGCTACATTTTTGTGTGCTTCGACTACCGCTGGCTACAGTTATGTTGGATATTGGTCCCATTGATGGCGACGACCCCAAAATGTCCCTTGCCCCACCATTCAAACGTGCTGAAACTATGCATTCATGATCGATCCACAGAGGCAAAGGTAATCTGTGAGCAAGCAAGTCCAAATCAAGTGGCTGGCCGAACCGGAAGAGCATAACTATCCCGCGGCTGAGTCATACTTGAAACTGCTCTATGACAAGAAAACCACCGCGCGGCTTGTCGAACAGCTGAAAGGCACTAAGGTGACCAGCTTCAAGGCCAAAGACATCTTTCGAGCATCGGCACTGTCTTTGCTTGGAGTCAGCAATTTCCATGTAGAAAAGGACCTGAAAAAGATCCGAGACGGCCGCAAGCTCTCTCCTCTTCTCCTCGTGAGAGATGAGAAGCATGCCAAAGTAGTCATTGCGGACGGTTATCACCGGCTCTGTGCGGTTTATTCGTTCGATGAGGACTCCATGATTCCTTGCAAGATTGTCTGAGCCGCTCCGCCAATCGATTGTCCCCTCTGCGTTTGCGCAAAACTTACGATTCCTCTAGTCCATGATCCTACGCGCCTGCTACTCTTCTTGGCTCCATGAAACGCACGGACGAACTGGTGTCTTCATTCAATAGGTCATGGAAGCGATTTTCCGGAACCTTGTGCAACTCTGGAACTGGCGCGTGTGTTGTCGAATCGTGGAGACATTGCCAAGGTGCAACGGCGTTTCAAGAAGGTCCTCAAAAGCATGGGCCCGCTGCGAGACGTGCAAGTCCAACTGGACACCGTTTCGCGCCTGCGGCGGGGTGCAGTAATCGGCAAGTTCATCCGTCGTCTCAAGCGGCGCGAAGGCGAAGAGATCCACAGGATTCAGAATGCGCTGAAGCGCGGCAGAAAGCGACGCCTGGCGGCCGAGATGAAACAGTTAGGCACGGAATTCGGCCGCTTGCACGAGTCCCTGGACGGTGAAAGGATTCACCGTTCGGTGAATCGCGTATTGTCCGGGCGGCAGAATGAGTTCTCGAAGGCAAAGCGGCGATTCGATCGCCTGCGCCCCCGCAATGAGGAGACATTGCACGTCATGCGCATTGCTTTGAAAAAGCTTCGCTACGTCGTGGAGGCTTTGGAACCCGTGCTCGGCCCCTCGGCGAAGGCCCAGGCACGCCAGAATGCATGCTTTCCAACAATTGATGGGCGAGTGTCGTGATCTGCAGATTCTTCACATCGAGCTGGAAAGTTGGGCGAAGAAGAATGGGAAAACAATCGCGATCGTCCCCGTGCTGGAGCAACTACAGGAAAGACGAGAGGTGCTACTCAAGAAGATCATTGAGTCTTCGGTCGAACTCGAACGCATCATCGAGCCCAAATCCCCGCGGCCTTTTGCGGAAGAAACGCAAGTCGTGGCCTCCCCGGTTCCTGCTCGCTCAGTCACGGCGCGTTAACCGGCGGCATGGTGCGAAGAAGGGACCGCAGCACCATCCGCTGCCCTGGTTAGGATCGCCCGCAGGTGCTGAGACGTTGTTCCAAGAAGCGGCGCTCCGCCGGGTTTCTGGCTAGCTGAGGTGCCGCCTTGAAGGGTATCACGACGCTCAGCCGCGATGGGTTAACCCCCGGCCTGCGCCTTGGCAGCTTGGCGATGGCGCACATCCTGGCCCTCGACCAAGAAAATTACCATTTCGGCAATGTTCGCCGCATGATCGCCTATGCGCTCCAGGTTGCGTGCCACGAACATCAATCTCAGCGCGCGCGAGACCGTGGATGGGTCTTCGAACATATAGGTCAACAACTCGCGAAGCATTTGCTCGCAGACGTCGTCGATGTACCGATCATCCTGGATCACACGTTTCGCCAAATCCGCATCGCTAGTAACGAACGCGTCAAGGCTCTCCTTGAGAATGCGTTGTGCGGCCGCCGCAGCGACAGGGATATCGATGATCGGTTTCAGTTCGGGCTCATGCATGATTTCCAGCGCGCTCCGGGCGATGTTGACGCCGTTGTCTCCGATCCGCTCGATATCCCCGACGATCTTCATCGCGGTTGTGATGAAACGAAGATCGGAGGCAACGGGCTGCTCGCGCGCTAGGATCTCGAAGCAGATGTCGTCGATCTCGAGCTCGAGTCTATCGACTTCGTCATCTTCGTCAACGACACGCTGAGCCAGCGATGGCCGCCGCTCCACAAGAGCCCGCGTGGCGTCCGCAATGGATGTCTCCGCCTTGTAGCCGATCAGCAGGAGCTTCTCTTTCAATGAACGAAGCTGCTGTTCGTATTGTTTGCTGGTGTGTTCGCGTTCTTGCATGACAAAAGCCTTGATGAGATCAAACGGTTTCAGAAAATGAATCTCACGCCGAGTTGAGCCTGGCGTGGTCCGCCGAACCTGTCCGTTCCAGGAGCAAACGTGGGGACTCCGGCGGTATTGCTGGTATAGAACAATCCAGTGGTCGGATTGACTGTCGTCGTCGGCTTGCCGAAAATGCTGTCGCCATCGCTACTGAAAG
>MNKP01000116.1 GCA_001920875.1 Acidobacteria bacterium 13_1_20CM_2_55_15 | reverse complement strand
ACACGCGGCTCCGACACCTTCGCCGTGGATCCCGATACTGGAGCCGAGGAGGTTCTGCGCAAGAATGCGACATCGCTCTCCTGGTCCCCGAGCAGCCGATCCGCGTTTATTCGCGATCGGGCTTTGTGGATCGCCGATGCACCCAGTCAGGACGAAAAAAAGCTTGTAGATGCCGACCCTACGCCGGACGTGACTATGGACCGCCCTCGATTCTCGCCCGATTCGCTCGAAATCGCTTTTATCAAGACGCAGCTTGGTGTCCGAGGCGAAGTATGGTTGGTTGATGTCTCCAGCGGCATGGCGCGACCGCTCGTCTCGGATCGCGCTGCTGAGAATCCGATGGATGTGGGATGGATCAATGAAGGCCGCGATCTGGCATACCTGACAAATCGTTCCGGCTCGTATTCCGTCTGGTACGTCGATTTGGCCCAATCGACGATCCAACCGTTAACGCAACCTCTTGTCGCGGTGCCGCTAACGCACATCGGAATGGCTGTCTCTGGAGATCGAATCGTTCTGCCGAGGCATTTTGTCGATTCCAACGTCGTTTTGTCCGATGGTACGCCCGTCGCGGCCTCGGAAAAGCTGGAATTCGAGCCTGCGGCTTCTCCCGATGGAAACAGGATCGCCTATACGGTCGCCGATGAAAATAAATTCGAAATCTGGACGGCGGGTCTAAACGGAGAGAAACCGGCCTTTCGCGCGCTCGGGCGAGAGCCACGCTTTTCTGCCAATGGGTACCAGATCATTTATACCCACACGGATCTCGAGGGCAACTCCGACGTCTGGAAGCTCGACGTACGAAACGGAAGCTCGGAACGCATGACCGACGCCGAAGAAATCGACGTCACCCCGGACTGGTCCCCTGACGGGCGATTGATCGCCTTTGCTTCAGGCCGCGGTGGTGCTATTTCGATTTGGACCATCCCTGCATCAGGCGGAAAACGGCTGCGGATCAACGCCGGCGGCTACGCGCCGCGATTTTCGCCGGATTCCAAATCGATCTTGTTTTGGAATCGGCAAGCATTATGGACAATGGATGCGAATGGCCGGAATGTTCGTAAAGTCGTCGCCGGTCTGACAGATCCGGTAGCGGGTGTGTGGTCGTGGAAAGGGCCTGCATTTTTCATCAACTATGACATCCGAACGGCGGATGAAAAACTGTTTACGCTTTCAGACCATTTGATGTGGCCCGGATTTGACGTGCTTCGCGATGGGCGGTTTGTGATTGCGCCGATCGATATTCACGAAACCGGCCTCTGGGCGATCGACCTGACTTATAAGGAGAAGTGAAATGGAGTTCGATGGAAAAGTCGCAATTGTGACGGGTGCTACCAGCGGAATTGGAATGGCCACCGCCTTTCGCTTTGCCGAACAAGGCGCGCGAGTCGCCGCGGTTGGAAGAAAGAAAGAAATATTGTCGAAGGTTCAGCGTCAAAACATTCGAACATATTCGGTGGATCTGACTAACGAGCAGGAGACCAGTACGTTCGCCAGGCGCGCTCTCGAGGATTTCGGAGGCGTCGACATTCTTGTCAATGCTGCCGGAATCATCGCCAACGGCACGATTGAGAATACGAGTCTCGCCGACTACGACCTGATGATGAATATCAACGTACGTTCCGTAATGCAGTTAACGCAATTAGTGCTTCCTTCGATCATCGAGCGGAAAGGCAACATCGTGAACGTTTCCAGCGTCACAGGTTTGCGTGCGTTTCCAAATGTCTTCGCCTACTGTGTCAGCAAAGCCGCTGTCGACCAGTTCACGCGGTGTGCCGCTTTGGAACTCGCTCCCAAAGGTGTGCGTGTAAACGCCGTCAATCCGGGAGTCGTGCGTACGAACTTGCATCTGAACTCGGGCATGAACGAAGACAACTACGCCGCGTTCGTTGATCGAAGCAAGACGACTCATCCATTGGGCCGTATCGGCCAGCCGGAAGAGATCGCGGATTTGATTTTGTTCCTGGCGTCGTCCAAAGCGGGTTGGATCACCGGCACCACCTATTCGATCGATGGGGGCCGGGCGCAGACCTGCGCCCGATGAAATCAGTCACAAAAGGCACAAAAATTCACGATAAAATTTGTGGCTTTTGTGCCTTTTTGTGGCCGATTTCAACCCCTCGTGGGTAACACCACCACGCGCCGCCAAGGGACTTCGCCGCGGCTCTCGGAACCCAGACCGTGTTGTTCGATTAATTGATGCTGCAGCCGCCGGAGGTGCGCCGACTGCGGGGCAAGTTCGACGGGTTTTCCGTAGGACATCACGCGATCCACCGCCTCGTTGACTTCGCTAAGGGCTTGTTGTTCTTCGTCCTGCTGGTTCTCGAGGCCGAAGCTTTGCATCAGGAATGTCTTCATCTGGCTGACGGTGTTGCTTCGAATGATCGCGACTTCCAGACCCAGATCCTCGAGATCCTTGACGGTTCGCGGCTGCCGTTTTTCATGCGCTTTCAAGGTCAGTGCAATATCGGCATCCTTCGGCGTCTTCGCAATCGTCGCCGATACCTGCAAATCGGTAATCGCCCGCAGCAGCCGGTCTTTGCTGACGCCGTATGGATAAATGCACATCGTCTTGCGGGCAGACGGTGCCTGCGACGGCCGTTCTCTGTCCCGGTGCTTTGGCAATTCGGGGATGGCTGCAGCCGCTTGCCCGACGACCTCGTATCCATCGGCCTTGCGCAATCGGACCTCCGGCCGCGCGGACCGGCCTCGCAAAAATGCGTCAACGACTGAGGACGTCTCGTGATAAACGGAAAGTTCCTCTCGATTTCGTATCTCCACCAACGTATCGAATGTTGGAGGCGCCTTCCTCTCCAAAACGGTTTTTTGTGTTCCGCGCCGCCTGGCTTCCTCATCACTCAGGGTGACGGCGTGAATTCCGCCAAGCAAATCCGACAGGGTTGGATTCATCAACAGATTGTCGAGCGTCTTCCCATGCGCGGTCGCGATCAACTGCACTCCCCGTTCGGCAATAGTCCGGGCCGCCAGCGATTCGGCTTCGGTTCCGATCTCGTCGATGACGATAACCTCGGGCATGTGATTTTCCACGGCTTCAATCATCACTGCGTGCTGCAGGTCCGGCCGCGGCACTTGCATCCTGCGGCTGGCGCCGATCCCGGGATGCGCAATATCGCCGTCGCCGCCGATTTCATTCGATGTATCGACGATGATGACTCTTTTCACGAGTTCGGTGGAAAGCACACGCGCGCTCTCCCGCAGAAGCGTAGTTTTCCCCACGCCGGGCCGGCCAAGCAGGAGCAAGCTCTTTCCGGACTCAATCACATCGCGAAGAATATCCACCGTGCCAAAGACCGCCCGGCCCACGCGGCACGTCAGTCCGACGACGATGTCGCGCCGGTTCCTTATCGCCGATATCCGGTGCAGCGTGCGCTCGATGCCCGCACGGTTATCCTGGGTGAACGCGCCGACGCGGTGAGTTACATAGTCCAGGTCTTCGCGGGTGATCGGAGAATCCGACATATTGATCGCGCGGTTGGGAAACCGGGCTTCCGGCGGCCGGCCGAGGTCCAGAACGGCCTCGATGAGATTCCGGAGGTCGGCTTGGTGATGCAGCGCGTCTCGAATGTGGGGCGGCATGACGCGCAAAAGTAATTCGAGGTCGTCCGTGATTTCCCTGCTAGGCAAATTCACTTCTCCGCGTCGAATCTGCTACCCTGAAATCATGGTAATCCAGTTACGCCAAGATCGAGATCTCGAGCAACTCTTGGAGAAATCAAAAACCAATCCCGTTCTCATTTTCAAGCATAGCACGCAGTGCTCCATCAGCGGCCAGGCCTACGATGAGTTCCGAGAATTTGCCGAATCGGCCGGCGAGCTGATCTGCGGCGTAGTCTCTGTCATCGAAGACCGTGCGGTATCTGATTCGATTGCCGAACGGCTCAGCGTGCGTCATGAAACTCCACAGGTGATCGTTATTAAAAACGGCCGCGCAACCTGGCACGCTTCACATTGGTCTATTACGATCGATTCGCTCATCGCAGCGCTGAGGCCATATGGCCAACCGGTTGATCAACGAAACTAGTCCTTATCTGTTGCAGCACGCCCACAATCCGGTGGACTGGTATGCCTGGGGTCCGGAGGTGCTTGAGCGCGCGGCGGCAGAAGACAAGTTGATCCTGCTCAGCATTGGATACTCTGCCTGTCACTGGTGCCACGTCATGGAGCACGAGTCTTTCGAAAACCCGTCGATCGCGAAGGTCATGAACGAAAATTTCGTCAATATCAAGGTCGATCGCGAGGAGCGTCCGGACCTCGACCAAATCTATATGAGCGCCGTCCAAATAATGACGGGTAGCGGCGGCTGGCCGCTTACGATCTTTCTTCTGCCGAACGGCGAGCCGATTTTTGGAGGTACATACTTCCCCCCCGAAGACCGATATAACCGGCCCGGGTTTCTGCGCGTTCTCGAAACGATCGCCGAGGCCTATCGCACCAGGCGCGCGGAGATCATGGAAAACGCGAAGAGCTTGCGGGAACATCTCACCCGTCCCACATTCCGGAAGTCGCAAGATGAAATTATTGACACCAACCTGTTGGATATGGCCTACCGGACGATAGCCTCACGGTTCGATTCACGCGAAGGCGGTTTCGGCAGCGCCCCGAAATTTCCTCCGAGCATGAGTATTGATTTCCTGCTTCGCTACTCCGATCGCACCGGCAGTGAACAGGCGCTGCACATGGCGACGCTGACACTGGACAAGATGGCCTATGGAGGCATGTACGATCAGGTCGGCGGCGGTTTTCACCGTTACTCCACCGACGACCGCTGGCTGGTGCCGCACTTCGAGAAAATGCTCTACGATAACGCGCTGCTCGTACGCGCTTATGTGGACGCGCATCGGGTGACAGGAAAGCCGCTCTACAAACGCATCGTTGAGGAAACCCTGGATTTCGTTGTGCGCGAGATGCGCGGCGCGAACGGAGCCTTTTATTCGACACAGGACGCGGATAGCGAGGGCATTGAAGGAAAGTTCTACGTCTGGTCCCTAAAAGAATTTTCAGAAGTCACCGGCGCTGACGCGGAGCTCGTCGCAAAATACTTCGGCGTGACCGAACAAGGAAACTTCGAAGAGCAAAACATTTTGAACGTCTCGCGTGATCTTGAGTTGTTCAGCAAGTTGGAGCGAATACCGGTTCAAGAACTCGAGACCACAATCGAGGCGACGAAGAAAAAGCTTTATCGCGCTCGAGAAAACCGCGTCAGGCCCGGACGGGACGAAAAAGTCCTCACCGACTGGAACGGCCTCATGCTCCGGGCCTTTGCCGAGGCCGCTGGTCATTTCAATCGCGACGACTATCGGCGCGTTGCCGAATCTAATGCCGATTTCATCTTGACGACAGTGTGGGACGGCACTCGTGTGCTACACAGCTTCAAAGACGGCCGCGCACGATTTAACGGCTATCTGGATGATTATGCCAATTTAGCGGACGCGCTTTTTGCGTTATATGAGCTTACGTTCGATTACAAATGGCTCGAAGCGGCGACGCAAATTATGGATCGCATGATCCAATCGTTCTGGGACACCAATAACGCCGGCTTTTACTTCACGGGAGGGAATCACGAGTCATTGATCACACGCCCGAAAGATTTCTTCGACAATGCGACGCCATCGGGCAATTCAGTCGCTGCCGACGTGCTGCTGCGCCTGGCTGCGGTTACAGGCCGGAACGATTATCGCGAGAAAGCCGAACTGATTATTCACACCGCTGCCAGTTTGTTGAGGCAGTATGCGTCCGGGTTCGGCCGGATGCTTGCGGCCGTAGACTTCTATGCCGGCCCGTCGAAAGAGATTGCAATTGCCGGCGCTCCGGACGCTTTCCTTCCCCTTTTACGGCGGGGCTACTTTCCCCGTGCGGTGATTGCCGCCGGAGCCGCCGCAGATCGAATCGCCCTGCTGCGGGACCGACCGATGATTGACGGCAAACCCACCGTGTATGTTTGTGAAAATTTCATGTGCAAACAGCCGGTCCTCGATCTGGCGGCATTGGAAGAGCAGTTGAAAGAGTAGAGTCGCGTTTCGTGATGACGCCGCATTCCCTCCTCGCGGAACGCGTCAGCCACACCGCGGGATTTCTGAAGAAAAAAGAACACAAAAATTGTACGATTGGCGCCTGGAGGCTGCCTTGGTTGTCATCGGTCTGTCGATTTTGTTGAGTTTCGCTCAGGTCTCTCAAACAGGTACTGTCATCGGTTTGGTCAAACTTCCCGGAGGCAAGCCCAGTTCGGCGGCACGCGTTGTCCTGCTTCCTCCGAAGTACACCGAGGTGTGGAGCCGGCAAGTTCAGCAACGGCTGGACAATTACTGGGAAACCTTCAAGCCTGAATTTGCCGTGAACAAGGAGCACTTCGCGGACTACTATAAGCTCGCCCATAGCGAGTCCCTGCGATATGTGATGACGGCGATGCGGCGGGACCTCGGCGATGGCGCAACCAAATACATCAAGGAAACTGCCTCGACCGGCGAATTCCAGTTCGGCGCGATTCCGTTTGGTTCATACCAACTGCTCGTTCAGACAATGGCGGCGGGCGAGGACATCATTTGGTCCCGGACCGTCGATGTTCAAACCAACGTACCGATTTTCGTTGACCTAGACAGACCGGTTTCCTAGGGCACGTCAGGCGATGGACAACACAACCGGATTTCGCGCTTTATTGACGAGCAGCTGTCAACGCTTGGGAGCCAGTGTCCAGCTTTTCCTGAACGAGGGCGATCTCTTTCACAAATTCGGCCTTCAACGCGCCATCAAGCGGAGGCGCGGGTTCACCCTTCTTCAGAGTCGGGACGGGATTCACAGGCGTGCCGTTCTTTGCCATCATGAAATGAAGATGCGGACCGGTGGCAAGGCCTGTCTGTCCGACCAACCCAATCAGCTCCCCTTGCTTGATCGTGCGTCCCGCGCGAATATCCGAAGCGATGCGCGATAGATGCGCGTACCCGCTCGTCAGGCCGCTGGCATGCTTGATGCGGACAAGATTTCCGTACCCACCGTCCCAACCGGCAAATGTGACCGTTCCGTTTGCAACTGCAACAACCGGGCTACCCGCCGGCACGGCGTAATCAGTGGCCAGATGCGCCCGTTCTCTGCCGAGGATCGGATGCATCCTGCGAGATGTGAAACCGGAGCTGATGCGTGGCGTGAACTTCAGCGGCGATGCCAGGATGGCGCGCTTCAAGGAAATACCCTTTTGGTCGTAATAAGAATCCTTGAATCGAAAGCCACGGTAATGGCGGCCGGCGTTTACCAGATCAGCCGCCTGGATCTTTCCGTACTTCACGAAGGCGCCGTCGTGCAGAAATTCGTCGACGATCAGCCGGATCTGATCGCCAGGTTGAATCTCCGTGCTGAAATCAACCTGCCACTGGAAGATTTCCGCCAGTTCCGTGGCGAGGTACTCGCGCCTGGGCAAATCAGAGAGAGCCTCCCAAAGCGACGTGTGGATCTCGGCCGTAATTATCTTCTCGCGTGAGTCGAGATCGAGCTTCTCGACTTTCGCCTCGTAGGATTCCGAGCCTTTCTGCACTCTGAGAACACTTTCCTCGTCGATTTTGTATTCGAAGCCCTTCAAAGTGCCATCGGTCTCCTTTTCGAGGCGGAATGGATTGCCGAAACGCATTTTGCGAAGATCGAAGACGGGATGGATGAGATCGGCGACGTGATAGGCGATCGCGATGGGAACGTCGTAGTCCACTAGAGTGGCAACCAAAGTCCTATTTTTTTGGATCTTATCTTCAACGAATCGCGTTTTTGGAATTTCAATTGGTGGAGGAGCCAGCAGTGGAATGGAATCGATCTTGGATTCCCAATAATTCGGAATTACGGCAACCAGAACAGCCAATAGCAAAGACCAAATGAACCCGATTCTACATTTGTAAAATCGCATAAGTCCTAAGACTATAGATCGGAGGCGGCGGTTCGTTGTAATGAAATTCGGGGTCAGACGGATGAATTAATCCACCCGGTGACCGGAATTTCATTCCAGCAGACGATCCAGCACAGGCAGTGGGACGGCACTCTCTTTCAAGGCGCGCTCGTGGAAGTCGCGAAGTGAGAAGCTGGCGCCTCTTAACTTCTGTTGATGGTCCTTGATTGTGAGCCAGCCTTTCCAGCCTGCGAAGTACGTCGGAAGCTGGCATGATGAAAGTTGAGCGCGTTGCAGTTTCGCCGTCGCCTCTTCTTTCTCTTGATATGTATCGTTGATCATCAGGTCCAGCGCCTGCTGATCCGTCATTCCCATTGTGTGCAAGCGAATATCCAAAATCGTATTCGCTAGAACGCGCAATAACTGCTTTAGCCAGGTGAGTCGCATGCCCGGATCGTTATTCAGATAGCCTTGGTCCGTCATCAGTTCTTGCGCGTAAACGGCCCAACCTTCGATATAAGGACCACTGCCGAACACATTTCTCAGCAATCGACGCGATTTTGGTTCGACATCGTTGGCATATTCGAGCTGTACATAATGACCTGGCATCGCTTCGTGGACGGTTAGATGCTGTAGTCCGTAGTCGTTGTACTCGCGTAATTTCGATTCGACTCGATCCTTGGACCAGTTCTTGGGTATTGGCGTAATCCAATAAAACGCCCCCAGTTCGGGCTGAAGAGGTGGAGCGGCGTTGAATCCTCCGACTGCATAGATGCCTCTCATGAATTCCGGCGTTTCGATGACCCCCAGATTCGATCGCGAGGGAAGAGTCACTAGACTCCTCTCACGGACGAATGCCGTTGCCTGTTCCAATGTCCTCTTCGCTTGAGCCATATACGTTTCGGCCGACGAGTGTTGTCTGGCAACATCGTCCAGTGCCTGTTTGGGAGTTTTCGGCGCAGCCAGCCTTTCAAGCTCCTGCCGCGTCGATTTGAGATCCGCCTCAGCCTCGGCAAGCAACTGTTCGGGACTCTTCCCGGTAGCGAGTATGTAGTTGAATTTCTGGACGTACTTGTCTCTGCCCAATCTCCAATCGCTTGTCTTCTTGGACAGAACGGCAGCAAGATAGCCGTTGAAATCTTTCAGTGCGGCGATAGCGAGACCAGCGGCCCGTTCAAAATCCGCCTTTTGCAGCTCAGGTACTTCCGCCCGCAAAGTCTTGTCTATCAAATCCACCGTACCGTCGTTTTCTTCACCGGCGACCCGATTCCACACTTCAGGCGCGTCCAGCAAGTTTGCCTTTGCCTGTTCGAAAAGGGCTGGAACCTTTTCGAGCCGTCTAATGATGTGCAGGTAGCGCCGGTCTTTCGGCGCATATTCCAGGACATAAGGCGCAAACAATGCATTGCCTGCCAGTTCGACATAAACCGTCGGATTGTGTTTGTAGCTTTGGATCGTGTTCAGTTCCAGCAGCGAGAGGTTCAAATTATTCTTGATAATTTCAAGATCTGCCCGCTGTTCTTTGTCCAGCGACGATGGATTCAAAGCATTGACGCGACCTTGAAAGCCTTCGTAAAACTTTCTCTGGGCCTCGATGCCCGCCGCGCTGTAGTCGTCGAGCATTTCGTCAAGTGCGGCGCCATTGTGCTCATGATATCCGGTCTGTGTAGCGCTGACTGGCGAAAGAGCCAAGCTGCCGTACAAAAGATCATCAGTAAGTTTGTCGAAATCGGACACGCCAGATCTGTTATTTGACATTTCGGTTTTGTTTGTGCTGCAACTCACTAGGAGGCATGAAAGGATCAATAAAGGCCAACGCACGCTGTTCCCTCTCTGGTTTAAATCACTCCATCCCTCTCGGAGAGGGACGCATCGCTACAGTAGTGACTTTTACCACATGAACCCCTACCAAGCTACAATGCGCGTATGAGGTTGCTGATTGCCATCCTCCTCCTGACCGCAGGGCTCAATGCTGCTGGCCGCGAGCGCCTTCAGCGAGAGCGGCCGTCAAGCGTCGCCAATGCACTTGATGCGTTAGGTCTGCTGCAGCCGGAATCGGTGCGATCGATCCTGCTTCTTCACTCCGGCAAGAGTCTTTTGCGGTCCAAGGCCGGCGAATTGGAAGCCGCTCTGCGGAAGGACCCGAATAATATCGACGACCGTTTAATGCTGATCGGTTATTACACCTCGAACGGACGCGGGTCCGCAGATCGGCTCCGTCTTCGCAGTCATGTGCTGTGGATGATCTCTAACCACCCGGAACACGCATCGACGGCGGAACCGAGCCTGCACGACTTGCCCGACGATCCGGAGGGTAATTCACAAGTTCTGGAACTCTGGAAGAACAATCTTGGGTCACACCCCAATGATCTGCCGGTGCTCAAGAATGCAGAAAAATTTTTCTTCGGAAAAGAGCCGGCCGAGGCGGACCGTCTGATCCATCGTATCTCGGAGAGAGAGCCGGACAGCAGTGAATGGCCTGTGGAGTTGGCCCATTTATATCGCATGTTCGGAATTCCCGGTGAGAAAATCGACAACCCCGCGGAGAGAGCCATCGAAGAATACAGGCGCGTGCTGGAACTAACGAAAAATCCTGCCGCGCGCGAGGCGCTGCCGGGTGAAATGGCGGATGCCGCATTCCGTATCGGTGACTTTCCGGCCGCCGTCGAGCTGGCCAAGATTTATCTCAAGAGTTCGGATCGGCCCGCCGTGCAGCGCGCGAACACGATTCTGGGGCGCATCGCACTGCGGACGGGCGACCTGGCCGATGCAAGACAGTATTTGCTCGATTCGGCGAACCCGGCCGCAGCGCCCGACATTGCCTTGTCAGGACCGACGCTCGTGCTTGCCAAAGAACTCATCGAACATGGCGAGCGCGAGACGGTGCTCGCGTATCTCGAGAGCTGTTTGAAGTTGTGGCCGCGCGGGGAGAATGTCCTGCGGATTTGGATTGCGGATATCAAAAACGGGAGAACGCCGAATCTTGGTGGTCCGTAAAAAGAAGCGCCTGCTGTGGGTCCGTCCCACAGCAGGCGAGAATGGGTGTCAATGTCAGTTGGCCCAATCGGTTTGACTGAGCTTTCCGGGACAGCCTACCGCGGTGATCGGGAGATTTCAAGAAAAAAGATATCGCGTTGCGATATTCCGTATCGCATCACGATGACGCGACCATGACAAAGCCGACAAATAAAGTAGACGTAACGCTGGGCGACTATCGCGCACTGGCGGAATTCCGTTACGAACTTCGGCGGTATCTCGCTTTAAGCGACCACGCCGCGCGCTCCGTGGGCCTTCATCCGGGACAATACCGGCTCCTCTTGATGCTGAAAGGACTTCCCGACGGAATCGAACCGACGATCGGTAATCTGGCCGAACGCCTGGGTCTTCGTCATCACAGCACGGTCGAACTGGTCGATCGCCTCGAAAAGCGCGGCCTCATCCATCGGGAGCGGAACGAACGTCACCGCAGTTTCGTCTTTGTACGTATCAGTCCCAAGGGCGAAAGCATTCTGCGCAGGGTTGTGGCCTCCCGTAAGGTGGATCTCAAGAAAGCTGGCCCGATTCTGGTCAAAGCGCTGAACACTTTGACGACGAGGCGCAGCTAGGGAATATAGAGTGGTTCCCCAAGGAAATGACAATTGAACATTGAACAATGAACATTTTTGTCGGAAATTGTTCATTGTTCAATGTTCAATTGTCATTGAGAGGGCAGCAGCCCCTTTCCATCCAAAACAAACGTTAGCAACCTCGGTGGCACGGTC
>MNKP01000132.1 GCA_001920875.1 Acidobacteria bacterium 13_1_20CM_2_55_15 | reverse complement strand
CCACCAAAGACAATGAGGTAGTTGAAGTAAAGCTGACCGAAATCGACGGCGAAGACGCGATCTACGTCATGGAGAAAGTGTAGCCGGGTGACGATCGCAGGTCTTTGCAAATCTTGAACCCTCACCCGCGGCCGTTTCGCGGCCGCGGCCGCTCCCACAGGGAGAGGCCGGTTTATCGCATGCTTAAGCGGAAGGACCTCCTCGGAATCCAGGACATCAGTCGCGAAGAGATTTTAGAAATTCTCGACACCGCCGAGTCTTTTCAAGAAGTCTCCACAAGACCCATAAAGAAAGTCCCGACCTTACGCGGCAAAACCATCATCAACCTCTTCTTCGAAGCGTCCACACGGACCCGAACGTCGTTCGAAATCGCCGGAAAACGGTTGTCGGCCGACGTTGTGAATATTTCGGCGTCGACGAGCAGCATTTCCAAAGGCGAAACGTTGATCGACACGGCAAGGACGCTTGATGCGATGGCCGCAGATTGTGTCGTCATCCGCCACTCGGCTTCAGGCGCGCCACACACCTTGTCCAGGCTGACCCACGCTTCTATTATCAATGGCGGCGACGGAGCGCACGAACATCCGACCCAAGCTTTGCTTGATGCTTACATCATTCGAAAGCGAAAAGGCCGGCTCAACGATCTGAAAGTCGCCATCATCGGCGATATCGCGCACAGCCGCGTGGCTCGTTCGAATGTCCATCTGCTGACGAAATTCGGCACGCAAGTATGGCTTTGTTCGGCGCCGACTTTAATGCCGCCCGGGGTCGAGAAGATTGTCTGCGATCGCAGTGAGTTCCTTCACGTGACGCATTCCATGGATCAAGCGGTGAAGCAAGCCGACGTTGTCATGATGCTGCGCGTGCAGTTTGAAAGAATGAGCGAATCGTTCTTCCCGTCCGTCCGCGAGTATTTCCGATATTACGGCCTGACGCGCGAGCGGGCCGAGCGCGCCAAACCGGACGTCATCATCATGCATCCCGGTCCGATCAATCGCGGTGTGGAGATCGCAACCGACGTTGCGGATGGGCCATACTCCGTCATTCTTGATCAGGTGTCGGCCGGCGTGGCGGTACGAATGGCGATTCTGTTTTTGCTGTTGGGGAGCTAATGGACCTCGTCGTAAAAAATGGCAGGCTCGTCGATCCGGCCCGGAAAGTCGATGCCGTTGCCGACATTGTCATCCGTAGCGGCAAGATTCAATCGATCGGGAGTGCCACGGTCCCCGAGATTCCCGTGTTCGATGCAACCGGACTCATTGTCGCTCCCGGATTCTTCGATATTCATGTGCATTTGCGCGAGCCGGGCACAGAAGAGGCAGAAACGATCGCGACAGGCGGCAGCGCCGCAGTAGCGGGCGGATTTACAGCTGTAGCAGCGATGCCGAACACGAAACCTCCAAACGACGACCCATCGATCACGCACTACATCATCTCTGAGGCGAGGCGATCTTCACCGGCCCGTGTCTTTCCGATTGGCGCCATCACGAAGGAGCAGAAAGGCGAGACGTTGGCGGAAATCGGCGAAATGTTCGAAGCGGGTATCGTCGGCATCTCCGATGACGGGAAACCCGTAATGGACGCTCGACTGTTTCGGCGCGCCCTGGAGTATGCGGGCATGTTCGATATGCCCGTGATCCAGCACTGCGAAGATCTTCACCTTGCGAAGGACGGCGTGATGCACGAAGGCGTCTACTCCACCCGGCTCGGCCTGAAAGGGATCCCGGCCGCAGCGGAAGAAACGATGGTGAGCCGCGACCTGATTCTTGCCGAGATGACGGGCAGCAAATATCACGTGGCTCATCTGAGCACCCGGCGATCGCTCGAGAGAGTGCGGGAAGCCAAGAGCCGTGGATTGCGTGTCACGGCCGAAGTGACTCCTCATCATTTCACCCTGACGGATTCGGCTGTCGCCGATTACGACACCAATGCCAAAATGAATCCGCCCCTTCGATCCTCCGACGACCTTGCCGCAATCGTCGAGGGAATCTCCGACGGCACAATCGACGCCATCGCCAGCGATCACGCGCCCCATCACGTTAATGTGAAGATGCTCGAATTCGACCGTGCTGCATTCGGCATCACCGGGCTCGAGACCGCTGTTGGCCTGGCCCTGACGAAGCTTCCGCTTTCCATCACGCGGTTGATCGAATTATTCTCTATCAATCCCCAGAAGATCATGAAAGTTGTGCCATGGGGACTCTTCGAAGGGAGTGATGCAGATCTGACGATCCTGGACCTAAATCGAACCTGGACGTTTGATGTGAACCAGTCGCGGTCCCGCAGCCGAAATTCTCCATTTTACGGCTGGCCGATGAAAGGGAAAGCGGTAGGAACCATTGTAGGGGGGAAAGTTGTTTTCCAGGATCGCACCTAGAATTACGAAGCTTGCTCTGCTGCTGGCTATCATTCGAGGAACGGCGTCCGCTCAAACCGGCAATGTTCAGCGCCTCCTGGTGGATCCGAAATTTCAGGCCGCACAGGAGTTTATCGCGAAAGATCACGATCGTTTCGTAAGGGAGACGATTCAGATCACCGAGATCGAAGCACCCCCTTTCAAAGAAGCAAAACGCGCCAAGGCATTCGTGGAAATGCTGCGCCAGAGCGGGTTGAGCGACGTCGACATCGACGCCGAAGGCAATGTCATAGGCCTTCGCAGAGGCACCGGCACCGGCCCTTTGATCGCAATCGCCGCGCATCTCGACACCGTATTTCCGGAAGGAACAAACGTCAAGGTCCGGCGCGAAGGATCCAAGCTCTATGCGCCGGGAGTGGGCGATGACTCGCGCGCGGTGGCGGTGCTGCTGGAAATCGTTCGGGCGATGGATTCAGCCAAAATTCAAACGTCGAGCGACATTCTTTTCGTTGCGGATGTGGGCGAAGAAGGCCCTGGCGATCTGCGCGGAATGAAGTACCTTTTCCAAAAAGGGCCGTACAAAGACAAAATCAAGATGTTCATCTCTCTTGATCCATTTGGCTGGGGCAGCGATATCACGACCGCGGGAATGGGCAGCAAGAGGTTCAAAGTCATCTTCACGGGGCCGGGCGGACATAGTTTCGGATCGTTTGGTCTCGTCAATCCGGCATACGCGCTCGGGAATGCCATTGCAAAGCTCTCGAAAATGCAGGTACCCCAACGACCAAAGACCACCTACAACGTCGGCGTGGTGGGTGGCGGAACTTCGGTAAACTCGATTCCTTTTGAATCTTGGATGGAAGTCGATATCCGTTCTGAGACAAAAGAAGAACTGAACAGGGCTGTTGAAAACTTCACGCGACTCATGCATGAAGCCGTCGAGGAGGAAAATCGCGCCCGATCGACATCGCAGGGCAAAATCGAAATCGATGTCAAATTGATAGGAGACCGGCCGTTCGGCGAGATCTTCCAGACCGCTCCGATTGTTCAGACGGCGGCCGCGGTCATTCGGGCGCTCGGAATGGTCCCCACTTTTGGTCTCAGCAGTACCGATGCCAATATCCCCCTGAGCATGGGTATTCCCGCGATTACGTTGGAGTCCGGGGGCACCGGCTCGCGAAATCACACGCTCGATGAATGGATCGATGTCGAGAAGACGGCGAGCGTGAGAGGAATTCACATCGCGATGGGGGTGCTTCTCGCACTGGCGGGAATGAATTAGCCACAAAAAGGCACAAAACACACAGAAGACCTTTCTGATTTTTGTGCCTTTTTGTGGCTAATTATCCTACGACCAAGTTCAGGATCCGGTTCTTCACATACACCTTCTTCCGGATCTGTTTACCGTCTAGGTATCGCGTGATGGCCGGATCGTTCTTCGCCGCTTCCAGCACGGACTCTTCCGGCGCTTCAGCTTTGACGAGAATCGTACCGCGCAACTTTCCATTGATCTGGACCGCTACGGTCACCGTATCCGCCGTCGTATAACGCTCATCCCATTTCGGCCACTTCTGGAAGAAGATTGACGGCTGATGTCCTGTTCTTTGCCACAACTCTTCCGCAAAATGGGGAGCGAATGGTGCAATCGCAATCAGGAACGCTTCGACCGTTTCTTTATCGGGCGGCTGACTCATCGACGTCACTTCATTTATAAATTCCATAAATGAACTGACAATCGTATTCATGCGGAACGCCTCCAACCGCTCCGTCACGTTCTTGATGAGCAAGTGCCGTTGAGTCAGCATTTCTTTTGAAGGCGCGGCAGTCCAAGCTCCGTTGTGCATCAATACCCAATGCCAGGCTCGCTTTAGAAAACGGTGCACGCCTTCAATTCCGGTATCCCTCCATTCGGCATCCAATTCAGGCGGCCCCACAAATAGCTCATACATGCGCAGCGAGTCACAGCCGAAGTCGCGGACAAGATGATCCGGATTCACGACATTCCCCTTCGACTTCGACATCTTTTCTGCCTTCCCGCTTTTGCCGACGTGAGTGATCATTCCCTGGTTGAACAAGCTTTGGAACGGCTCATCAAAATCGACAACCCCGGCGTCGTGTAGAAACATCGTAAAAAAACGCGCGTAGAGCAGATGTAAGATCGCGTGTTCGACGCCGCCGACGTAAAGATCGACCGGCAGCCACTTTTTGCCTTCTGCGGTGGTGAGCGCGGCGGCGGCGTGCGGTGACGCGTAACGCAGGAAATACCACGAAGAACCCGCCCACTGCGGCATGGTGTCGGTTTCCCGCTCGGCAGGTCCGCCGCAGTTTGGGCATCGTGTCTTCACCCAATCCTGAACGGCAGCAAGCGGCGACTCGCCCGTGCCTGTCGGCTGATAGCGTTCAACCTCAGGCAACCGCACGGGAAGATCTTCTTCAGGTACAGGAACCAGGCCGCAGTTGATCGAGCAGTGGACGACCGGAATCGGTTCGCCCCAGTATCGCTGCCGTGAAAATACCCAATCGCGAAGTTTGTAATTCACAGTGGCGCGGCCAACCCCTTTTTCCTCCAGCCAGATCACAATCGCCTTTCGGCCTTGACCGGAGGGCATTCCGGTAAACCGCCCGGAATTTACCATTGTGCCTTCACCGATGTACGCCTCCTTCTCGATACCTTCCTTAGATGAAATGACTTCGCGAATTTCCAACCCAAATTTCTTTGCGAATTCGTAATCGCGCTCGTCATGCGCGGGGACAGCCATGATCGCGCCTGTACCGTAGGCCATCAGGACGTAATCCGCGATCCAGATTGGGATTTTTTCATTGTTGACCGGATTGAGGGCAGATGCGCCAGTGAAAACTCCTGTCTTCTCCGCCTTTGCCGCCCGATCAACATCACGTTCGCCCTTCACCTTCTCGATGTATGCCTCGACCTCTGCCGCTTGTTGGTTGGATGTCAGTTCGCTTACCAGCGGATGCTCCGGGGCCATGACCATGTATGTCGCGCCGAACAGCGTGTCAGGACGAGTTGTGAAAATGTTCAGGGGATGCTCGGCGCCATTGGCCGCGATCGCGGTGAAGTTGACCTCAGCGCCTTCGGACCGGCCGATCCAGTTGGTCTGCATCGTCTTGACTTTTTCAGGCCAATCGAGTTTCTCCAGCCCGTTGAGCAAGCGGTCGGCATATCGCGTGATGCGAAGCATCCACTGATTGAGTTCTTTCTTCGTAACCTCTGTACCGCAACGCTCGCAGCGCCCGTTGACGACATCTTCGTTAGCGATGCCCGTCTTGCAGCTCGGACACCAGTTCACCGGCATAAAGGTTTTGTAGGCTAGACCGGCCTTGAACATCTTCACGAAGATCCATTGTGTCCACTTGTAATACTCGGGGTCGGTTGTATTGATCTCGCGGGACCAGTCGTACATGGCGCCGATTTCATGGAGCTGCCGCTTGAAATTTTCGACATTGCGCTTCGTTCCGACAGCCGGGTGAATCCCTTTCTGAATGGCATCGTTCTCGGCAGGCGACCCAAACGCGTCCCAACCCATCGGATGTAGAACCTTGTAGCCTTGCAGCCATTTGTATCGCGACCAGCAATCCGGAAGGACGTAACTGCGCCAGTGGCCTACGTGGAGCCCGGACCCGGACGGATAGGGAAACATGTCCAGGCAGTAATACTTTGGCCTCGGATCTTCATCCCGCGCTTCATGCAGCCTGTTGGATATCCAGTATTCACGCCACTTTGGCTCAATTTCTCTATATTTATAACTTTCGTCCGACATGATCAGATGATTATAGCGTACCGATTGGCGCGGCTCCTTTCGGGCGGGTACAATACGGACTTATGCTTTTCATTGCTCGATTCACGAACAAACCAGAGCGGGCGGCCCTTCTTAGCCAGCACTATCCTGCGCATCTTGAATGGCTGAAGCAGCACGAATCCGCGATCCTCGCAGCGGGGGCACTGCGAACCGAACCGGACGCGACGCCTGTCGGCGGGTTATGGATAATCCGTGCCGACAGCAAATCCGAAGTCGAGGCCCTATTCCGAACGGATCCGTTCTGGGTTCAAGGCCTCCGCCAGAGTTACGAGATTCTGCACTGGTCGAATGCCTATGTGGGGAGGACGATTTCGCTCTGAAACGTTGTCCGCGCTATAGGTGGATCATTTTTGTTGATTCCTTTGGAGCGCGCGCTGCCGCCGCTCTTCCTCAATAGCTTTGAGACGCTGAGGTCCTGCGGGCAAAAGTTCCGAGCCATCGACGCGCACCAGCTTGCGAAAGAACATTCGTTGGGAACCCGTATGCGTGGGATTACCGGTTACCGTGATCCGCTCGCCGGCCTTGACGGAGTCGGCAGTCCAACCCACTTCGGAGAGATTCAGCCGCCCGGCGAACTCGACGGTCCATTTCGCGACTCTGCCGGACTCATCCGTGACGTCCATGAGCATGATCGCGTGCGGGTTGATAAATCGGAACTCGGTCACAGCGCCTACAACCGTTATAAGGCGCTTCTCATCGTAGACCGGTGAAAAGGCATGATGAGAACTCGCTGATCCAGTCGCCAGCATCAGCACGGGGACAACACCTAGCCAGGCGCGCAGGGTTTTCATGGCCTTACCCCTTTTTTGAATTCGGTCGGACGCTGGCAGTTTTCATATGGCGTGATCTTACTTGCTGGAGCCCAGCGCCAGATTTTTTTGAGGACCACTGGTTCCTTCAACGTCGATGGTTCTTCTATTGTGGCGGTGAGTTGCAGGGTATCTGCCTCTTTCGAGCGGGTATAGCGTTCTACGATGTGGAGCTGATCGCTGTGGCGGACGGTAGTGGCCAAGTCAGGCAAACCCGCGATGTTAGCCGCAATACCGGAGGTCTCAACAACCAAAGTCTCGCCGTCCCATCGCCCCACGGAATGCCCCATTGCGCTCGGTCCCTGATTTGCGGGGATTTTGCGGCCGTCCAGAAAGATCGTCCGTCGCGCATCCCATTCGCCGTATCGGAATTCGAGTCGGTCAGCGCCACCTTGTCTGATCTCGAGCTGGTGTGGCGCAAACATCTGACGGGCCAGGCCCCACGGCTCACAACGAAGAAACCCCGGATCGTCCGCCGGATCGAGCGGATAAGTCTTCAGGGCGCTCGCCGTCAGGTGGTCGCGTAGGTACTCTCGCTCATATTTCTTGGCTTCTGCTTGAAGATCCTCGAAGGGACGGGCATCATTAGCGGGATTGTCCAATAGCGCATTCAGGCGGTCGAGTCCTGCGTCAGTACAGGCGAAGGTGCAAAAAGCACCCACTGCCGTGGAAGGCGGATCGCTCCACATGCCCTCCAACTTTGGGCGCGGCGATTGAGATTCACTCGATAACGGAATGGATAACAGCACAGTTACGACCCATATCATGCACTGGACGCGGTGTCGCATCATCGCACGCTCCTTCCGCCGCCCCTGACGTCTGCCGCGGCCGGCGATTTCCATTTTTTCGACTTAGGAATGGTACCTTGCCCCCAACCACGTGCAACTTTATTTTAGGTCGGTTGTGTGCAGCGCTACAGTTGCATTTACCAAACCTTACAGATTTGATTTGCCGGCTTGATCATCGGCTGGCCCGGTTTGCACGAAAATGCCTCGGCGAACTCCGGCATATTTACGACCACGCCGTTGATACGATATTTTGCCGGCGAATGTGGATCGGTAATCGCGCGGACACGGAGGTCTTCCGGACGCTCATTGGTGCACGCCCATTGAGCGAAGCCGACGAAGAATCGCTGATCGGGGGTGAGGCCATCAATGGGCGTGAGTAGCTTGTCCTTCGTGGCGTCTTTCCAGGCAACATAGGCCAGGATCTCGCCGCCGAGGTCTGCCACATCCTCACCCAAGGTCAGCTTGCTGTTGATGTGAATATCATCGACAACAACGTACTTTGCGTACTGGTCTTCGACGCACTGAGTTCTCGCTTCGAACTTCTCGCGATCGGTTTTCGTCCACCAGTTTTTCAGGTTGCCTCTGGCGTCGAACTGGCTCCCCTCGTCGTCGAAGCCGTGCGTGAGTTCGTGGCCAATGGTTCCTCCGGTATCGCCATAGTTTGGCGCGTCGTCGAGTTTCGCATCGAACAGCGGCGGTTGAAGCACGCCGGCAGGAAAATTGATGTCGTTCATTTGAGGATCGTAATAAGCATTGACCGTGGGCGGCGTCATTTGCCATTCTCCGCGATCGACCGGCTTACCCACCTTATTGATCTGACGGCGGCGTTCAAACTCCGAAGCGCGCGCGACATTCCCTCGGAAATCGTCGCGGGTGATGCGAACCGAACTGTAATCGCGCCACTTCTCCGGATGACCGATTTTGTTTCGGATGCCGGCCAGCTTTTCCAGAGCCTGTTGTTTGGTTTCCGGGCTCATCCAATCCAGATCCCGGATGCGTTTGCTCATCGCATCCTCAATCCGCCGCACCATATCGAGCGTGCGCGCTTCGGCTTCCGGACCGAACGTTTTTCGGACGTAGATCTGCCCCAACGCTTCGCCAAGATTGCCGTCCGTATATTGCACGCAGCGTTTCCATCGAGGCTGCAGGTCTTCGACGCCGCGGAGGTATTTGCGATAGAAATTGAAATTCTCCTCGGCGAACGTGGACGATAGATACGGCGACGCTGAGTCCACGACGCGGTATCGAAGGTATGCCTTCCAGTTTGCGACCGAGACACGCTCTAACTGCACGTTCAGCTCGCGGAAGAAATCCGGAGGCGCCACATTGACGATTTCAAAGCTGGGATAATGCAGCTCTTTGTAGTACACGGCCCAATCGAACTTCGGCGCGAGCTTCGACAATTCTGCAACGTTCATCTTGTGTTTCAGCTTGTATGGATCGCGCCGATCAACACGGGTCATGGAAGCCTTCGCGAGCAGCGTTTCCAGAGTCATGATGGTGTTGGCGTTCCTCTTCGCCGTTCCGGCGTCATCTCCCATCAATTCAAAGACGCGCTCAACGTGCTGCACGTACCGCGCTTGGATCTCTTTGGATTTGTCGTCGTCTTTGGTGTAGTAGTCGCGATCCGGAAGACCCAACCCGCCCTGATCGAGTTCCGCGATCTGCTGCTCGGAATTATCGGGATCCTGCGTCGAGCCCTGCCGGAAGAGAATCGCGCTGCCGTAGGTCAGTTGCAGACGGCCCACAATTTGCGCCAATTGTCTCTCTGATCGCACCCTGCTTATCGCGTTCAAGCCGGTCTTCAGAGGAGCTAGACCGCGTTTTTCCACCGTCAGCTCATCCATGCAGGCGGTGTAGAAATCCCCGATCCGTCGTGTGACCGCATCAGGGTCCGCCTCGAGAGAACCCGCTTGTTCCAAGATGCTCCGGAGATATTTTAAATTGTCTTCATAGAGCTTTCGATACACGTCCCATGATGTTTGATCCGGCGGAATGGGATTGTTGCTTTGCCATCCGCCGCAGGCGTACTGATAAAAATCCACACACGCATCGACGCTTTTGTCCATCGCAGTGAGATCAAGACTTGGCGTGTATGGAAATCCAGGGTCTTGGTTGTTCTGCGCGCCCTGCGCCGGCGCGAATGAAGACACAACGAGAATGAGAAGCAGTGCTGATTGTTTGACCATGATTTTGTACTCCGCACGCCTTGATACAACTCACCACATTCGTGTGCACCGCTCAAAGCTTACA
>MNKP01000200.1 GCA_001920875.1 Acidobacteria bacterium 13_1_20CM_2_55_15 | reverse complement strand
CCTCCTCTGCGAGGAGGGGAATATCTCCACGCCACTCACATCTACTTCTACTTCGTTGCGCCGGCTTTCGGCCGGCCCTGTTTGAGGCTCGTGTAAACAGCCTCGACAAACATGTCGGTGGTCCACGGCCCGGTGACGGCGCCATAGCGTGAATCGAAATCTGCCGTCAACCTTGCGCCTTTGACCTGCTCGACCGTGGCCCCCTGGTTGATCACGGCCTGCACCCGGTCGCGAATGATTGCGATCATGTCGCGATATTCGCCGACCTCGTACTCGTCACAAATCCGGCCGTGGCCGGGAATGATCAGCGTCCCGCCCTCTTCCTCGTGTTTGTACACGGTCTTATCCAGAATGGCGTTCAATGCGTCGATAAGTCCCTGAACGCTGCCTCCATTTTTGATGTCGATGACCGGATATTGAGTCGTGGTGAACAGGTCGCCCGTCACGATCACATCGGACCGGCGGAAGTGCACGAAGCTGTCGCCGTCGGTGACGGCATTGGGCGCCCAAAACACTTCCACGGCTTCGTCGTTGTAATACTTCCGCCTGCGGCCCTGAAGGAACGTATCGCTCGGCCAACCGCCCGATGGCGTCGGCGCTAGCTGGCCGGTCGGCGCGCTCATGCGGTTCAGCACATTGTTATGCGCGATGATCGTTGCCCCAACGCCGGCATCGCTGAACGACTGCGCTCCCGCCGAGAAGAATGAACCGATCAGGCTGGGATCGGAGCCGGCTTCGTGAACCGTGGCATTCCCGCCGCTGTGCTCCGGACGGAAACTCGTGTTGACGATGTACTGAATCGGCTTATCTCCGACAAGCTTCTTGATGGCCGCAACGACCTTGTCGGCGAGTTTACCTGTACCCGTATCCACGACGAGGGCGCCGTTCTCACCCACTTGCACCGCGATATTGCCGCCGGCGCCGATCAACAAGTGAACGTTGCCTTGCACGGCCCAGGCATGAATCTCGCCGTCATGCGGCTCTGGATCCACAGCACGGCTGGTGATCGGCGGGCCATCTGTCGATGGCCGGGTTCTCGCCATCGCCTCGGCGTCCGCCACCGTTTTAACCTTCGTGATGTATTCCGGATACATGGTTTCGGCACCGCCCAGAGACGCCGCGAGTGGAATGCGGTTCTTGTCGGCGTACTCACGCAGGTACGGATTCTGCCCGAACAGGTAACTGGGTATCTCATCATCGCGCCGTCCGAGATCCTGTTCTCCATCGTCGCAGGCGTACAGCCACGCCTCCGGCTGGCGCTCGCTGCGAAGCTGATTCGTGCTCCGGACGTAGGGTTCCGTGAGATTGACCGGGTCGGTCAGTACCGTCATGTACGTAATGCGGTCTCCGTGCCGCACAAAATGTTCCACCAGCGTCGTTTGATCACTTTGCGGAACACCGTTGGAACGGAGCCAGGCGCGTTTCAGATGCGTTGTGTAAACCGTGAGTACGTTGCCTTCGTACCGGCCCGTGGAAAATCCCAGCCACGTATGTTTCGCGTAAGCGGGAGGGTGCGGGCGCCCGTCCATCCATATCGTCCGTTGCGCCTCGGTAATTTGTCCGTAAATGCGGATGGCGATCAGCCGCTGCGTCACCGGATCTCTCTCTTCCCAGAAGCGGTAGTTGCCGCCGCCGTGCAACTGGCGGCTCGGATCATAAGCCGCGCACTGCTGCTGCCGCACGGTCATCCGTGCCGGACTCCACGCCAGCGCGTACAAACGTGCAGACTCATTCAGCGGCATTCCGCCATACTCGGCTAGTATCGGCATGCCGTCGCCGCCATTGCCGCCCGCGTTGTACCAGGATCCGGAAATATCGATTCCGGAAATCTGCCGCTCATTGCCCTGTGCAAGGGCCGCGCCGGCCATCAGCGTCGCGGTGAGCACGAATACGAATTGATGCAGGTTTTTCATTGCGCTGATCCTCTCTTATCACTTTGCCGCGCAGGGAGTCGGATTCCAGCCCGAGGCGTCCGCTTGCTTCTTGAATTGTGTGCTGAACATGAGCGGCTGAGCCAGATAGGTCGGATCTTCCACTGTCGACGTGATGAGAAGGTAGGAGTCCGCGTTGGGCTCCGTCACGCGATCGAAATACTCGGTCAAAACGGCATTCGCGCTATACGGTACTCCGTTTTTTCTCAAGTACCCGGGTTTCATGTTGGTTGTCACGACCTTGAGCGAGCCTCCCCGCCGGTCTATCGTGCCCCGGCCGGCGCCTAGCGTATCCGAAACCGCCGCCGGTAGATACTCCCATGAGGCTTTCGAAATCCCCTGCCAAGTTCCCGCTTGACCCTCGCCGTTGCTAAACAAAAAGATGCGGGTCTGCGTCCCGGAATCGGCTTCGATCTTCAGCGTCTGGTCATCCTGCCATGTGATGTGTAGCCTCCCGGGAATCCGCATCAGCGTGGGAGCGCCGTAGCTTCGACATTGCTCGCCCGCCGCTTCGTCCTTAGCCGGATCCCAGCCATCGGCGATTTTCCGTGCCTCCGCGTTCAATGGAATGCCGGCGTAGTCGCCCTTGGGAGGAGTGAACATCCGTAGACGCCAATCTTGAGTCACCAGCGAAACCCAGTAACCCGTCAGATCGATCGGCGCGCCGGCTTTCGCGGTGGGTGTTTGTTGGGCGCCTCCGCGGCCTCCACCGCGTTGGGCATGGAGGCACACCGCACCAAGCAAAATTAGGGGAACGATTTTCGTCAAAAATAAAATCCGCGTCATTGTCACGGAACCGGAAGAGGACAAATGACAATTGTCATTTCAATTCGTTAATCGAACGTGCCGCCCCACTTCCAGCCGTCGGTCGGACGCGTGAGATTCATCATGCGCAATCGATGCTCTTCGGGAACCCGGCCCGGTTGGCCGACTACGATCACACGATCACCCGGCTTGAGCGTGTCCCGATTTACACCTTGGCGGCCCAAGAGTCCGCCTCCACCCCACTCGATATTCCATACCTGCATCGTCCCTTTTTCATCGGGAGCTTCCACGTGCAGGAAAGAGTGTGGATTGCGGAAGAGAAATTGAACGACCTTCCCTTCGATCTTTTGAGTCTGACCTTCCAAATACGTCGCGGCGAAAGAATGGTGAGCGGAGACCGAACCCGCGGAAAGGGAGAATACAATGGCAAGAGCGAACGCTGCACAAACAAAATGTTTCATATTGGTTTTCGCCTCGGGCGGATTGTACTAAAAGACAAATGTGGGGGCCAAATCAGAAATCCCTCTCCGTCTGGGAGTGGGGTCACACTGCAGTGAGCGACGGCCGTTTCTTAAGCAGGTGATCGATCACAGAGGAATGAACGATTTCATTATCATTGACGTAGACCTCGTGGTTTCGCGCCACGGCTTTGCGATCGTAGACGTAATTCACCAGGAGGCCGGCCGATTCGCGCAGCCCCTTTTCCGACCGGTCGCCAAGCCAGTTGATCCGTTCCAGGCGTGCGCCGTTTCGCAAATGAAAGCGCGCCACGGGGTCGCGCGGCTCATCACCGCGTTTTTCGTATAACAGATAATACGCGCACAAATACAGGAGCAGCGGCTTCAATTGCTGCGCCTTCAAATCGTCTTCACACCATGATGAGCCCTCGAGCCGCGAAAGAAGCAAAAGCTCGGGTTCGGAAAACTCGATTACGTGTTGCGGCGTCGTCAATTGGTGCTTCAGCCATGCGCGAAATCCGGGAACGGGCGAGAGCGTTGCGTAATATTTCAGACTCGGGATTTCCTCCGCCAGGCTATCGGTGACCTGCTTAATGAGAAAATTACCGAACGACACCCCCGCGAGTCCGGGTTGGCAGTTGTTGATTGAGTAAAAGATGGCTGCATCGGCTTTCATCTCGGCGTGCTCGCCCGGATTTTTGGCTGAAAGGACGTCGTGGATCGAAGCCGGTAATCCTCGTGTTAGCGCGACCTCGACAAATATCAACGGTTCATCAGGCAATGCCGGATGAAAGAATGAAAAACAACGCCGATCATCGGCAAGACGCCGGTGCAAGTCCTCCCATCCCCGGATTTCGTGGACGGTCTCGTACTCGATGAGCTTTTCCAAAATGAACGCCGGTGTTTTCCAACTGATGCGCTCGATGCGCAAAAAGCCCCGGTTGAACCACGATTGCAGCAGGTGCATCATGTCTCCATCGACGGGCTTGAGCTGCGGATTTTCAGCGAGGAAGCTGCGAAGGTCGGCTCGCATCGCGACGATCGACGCCGTCCCGTCCGGCCCCATATTCAAGATCCGAAACAACTCCTGCCGCGGGGATTCCGCTGCGCCCTGCAGCGCGGCCGCGGTATTTGCATTCGGGTCCCGCTGATAGGCTGCAATCGCGTCGTCGAGCCGCCTTCTATCCGGCATGAATTCCGTAAGCAGCCGTTCGAAAAACTGAAGCCGGTTGCGCGTGGAAAGGCCTTTGTAGGTGGTTAGGATCTTATCGGCGAGCGAGATCGCCGAAGCTTCTCCTTTGAGATGAACCAGCCGCCGGCACATGGCCACGATGTCTTCCTGGCGGCGTCCCGTCGTGCGTTCGAAGATCTCCAACCCGCCCGCGGCAAGCGTCAGAATGATGTCTCTCAGCGAACTTGCTTTCATAAACAGCCACAAAAAGGGAAATTCGGGGACAGACTCCGAATTGCTTGTACTTCAGCAATTCGGAGTCTGTCCCCGAATTTCCCTGGTGGCCATCTTCATGCTCCTTATTTCAACGACGGTAATACGGCGTAGCCGGAAACCGGTAGATTCGTCCTGAACCAAATCACAATGTCGGCCTGGAGGTCCGGTTCCTTTTCAAACATCGAGGCGGCGTGCCCGGCTCCTTTTAACATCGTAATCTGGCTGTCGCGATTTGTTGAGAGGCCAACGATCTTCTTGATCGATGCCGCTGCATTGGTGTCTTCCTCACTGGCAGCGCCAAAGATCGGCATCTTGGCGGCATTCTTTATGAACATTTCGCCGTCGCCGTCCGTTCCGCCCGACAGCAGCACGAGCGTTTTGACTTCGGGATGCCGCCGCGCCGCTTGAATCGCCTGATTGACACCGCAACTGCCGCCGATCACTCCCAACACGGTTTTGTTCACGAGACCCTGCGTTGTCAGGAACTGGAACGCCGCGTCAACATCGCCCGGCATTTTGTCCCGCGCCGAGGCAAGATCCGGGAACTGAGCGTTCTTGCTGCCTCCAAAACCGCGAAAGTCCAGCGTGAGAGCGTTGTAACCAGCCGCACTTAGCATGGTTCCCAGAGTGTCGTAGATCTGACGGTCCGCATTGCATTGGTGCAGCAAGAGAATCCCCGGTCCGATCTTTCCGGCTGAGTACAGCGTCCCTTTCAAGGCGAAGCCATCGGCCCCCGTAATCGTTACGTCCTTCTTTTCCGCCGACAATGTTGTCGCGAAAACCAAGAGGATGATTGTCGCGAAGCATGCTCTCTTCATTGCAAAAACTCCTTTCACGCCATCGGTGGTAGCAGCCTAAAACCACTGCGGTGCGAACGTCAAATGGATTTGACGTCATCCACTCCATTTTACGCGTCCTGAGATTCGCAACTGCCGAAGCTTTATTTAGCCCCTTGCCGCGACCGCAATAAATTGGGGATCGCAATCGTTGCGACAATCAGCGTCACAGCCATGCCCGGCAGCAGGAAGAGCGTCGCCGCAGGGTTTTGGCCGCCGTTGCCGGTGAAGAGAAAACCCTCGTCAGTATTGGCGCCGACACTATAGGTGCCCGTTGTTCCTGGCGCGCCGAAGAAATTTGTGAGCAACTGTGTCTGACCCAGATTGCTCGCTGCAGGATTGTTTGCCAAGAGACGCGACTGGAGGCCCGCCATCGTCTCCGCGATCCTCCGGCTTCGGAACGTAAACGAGTTCCCCTGTTCCGGAACGCGCCGGGACAACTTCTGGAATTCATCCGTGGATTTCAGTCCCATTCGCGTCCCGGCCTTCACCTCGACCGCTGCTTCGATCAGCGCGTCGTTGGAGGCGACAAAGAAATAGTCGCCGCTTCGGGCAATGGACAGCCTTAGTGTGATAGGCGTCGGGCCTGGCGGAGGCATTGTCCGCATCCTGAGACCGCCACGATTCGTTCGAATCACCTGCGGATTGGTCATCAACGTTGCATCGACAAAGTCGAAGATCGTGTCATCTTTGACCTTGCATGCCAGCATGAGACCGGCTTGCGGTATTTGCATCGTCGTTCCGGGAAAGAACGCATTGCTCGCTCCGCCTTCATCCAACGTAAACACGAGCCCACATTCGCCTCCAAGCGAGGCCAACGTCTTTTCAAGACTCCCGCCAGTCATTGCTGCGAACTGATCGCGGAATGCCTGCAGTGCCCGATGTGCATCTGGAATTCCCGATTGTTCGACTTCCTTGTTGACGACGGACCAGAGTAAAGAGAGATCCAAATCGGAGAACCAAGCAAAGGCAGTGTTGGCGGGCAGCAGATCGAGGCCGTCCAGCGTATGGGGCTGTCTGCCAAAGACCGACCAGAGATAACCGGTATTATTGCCGCGGTAGTGATGCAGTATCGCCTTACCGTTATAAAGGCCCTTTTCTACCGCAATTGAACTCATACCAAAACCACTGATCTCCTCGATGCCGCTTTGTTTGACAAGATTCGCTATGAGGCTAAAGGTGAGGGTTGCATTTTGCTTATCGGCTGCGGAGGTATCGGGTATCGCATCGAGAATATTTCGAAACTGGGCGATCTGAGCAGAAAGGCCACTCAACCATTCTTCCGTACTGAGATAAAGGTACAGATTGCCGCCGGAATCGAGGTGCGATGTCACCTCCTGAAAACTGTTCTTCACGGCTGAAGTTTGAGTCTGGGTAAGAACAGCAGACGGAAGCAGGACGCATAGAACGATTGCGATCAACTGGCGCATTCGGACCCTCCTGTAAAAGACATTTCGGCAACAAGTGGCCGCTAAAATATTGAGAGACGGACAATATTTCTTACAGAGGTTTCTTGGATATCTGGGATGACTTTCGAGGATTCGTCGGGTGTCTGAGAAAGCTTGAATACTCGGCCCCTTCAGAGTAACGTTCCTATGAAATACCCCATGATTCAGGGAGGTATGTGAATGAACGTCGGAGGTCCGTTGGGGTCTCGCGCCTCTGCGCTTCGCCTCGTGTGGCTCGTTCCGGTTTTTGCGGGTTTCTTCACACCAGCCGCCATTCGGGGGCAGTCGGGGGCGTCTCCAGGCGACATCACTTTCACGAAGGATATTGCGCCGATCCTGCAGCGGAGCTGCCAGCCGTGTCATCGGCCGGAGGGCGTTGCTCCGATGCCGCTGGTCACGTACGAACAGGTCAGACCGTGGGCCCGAGAGATGAAGATGCGGACGAGCCTAGGTCCGAAGGCCGGCGTCATGCCGCCCTGGTTCGTGGAAAAAGACATCGGCATTCAGAAATTCAAGAACGACCCGTCATTGAGTGACGAGGAGACTGCAAAGATCGTAAAGTGGGCGGACAGCGGAGCGTCACGCGGCAATCCGGCCGACATGCCGGCGTCCCTCAACTTCGACGACTCGGACAATTGGACGATCGGCGAACCGGACTTGGTGCTGAAATCGAAAGAGGTGACCGTTCCAGCCACGGGGCCGGATTGGTGGGGAGACGTCGGGCTCATTCCAACGGGCCTGACCGAGGACCGTTACGTCTCGGCTGTGGAGGTCCGCGAAGTCAATGACATTCCAAAAGGCGGCACGATCAAGACAGTCGGCGGACGCTATGCGTTCCATCACATGACGTATTCCAGCATCGTGCCGGGCCAGCGCGATTCAGCGAGCGCCGAAGAAACCGCGACAACATGGCCCATTCATGAAGTTGGACGCAACGCAGATATCTTCCCGCCCGAAGCCGGCAGGCTGCTGGCCGCCAATTCGTCGCTGTCTCTGACCGCCGGTCACATTCACCCGAATGGACGGGAAACGAAGGCGCATCTTGAATTCGGCTTCAAGTTCTTCCCCAAGGGCTACAAACCGCTCTTCCGCCGTTCGACCCTGCGTTTGGGCAACGGCATCGATATCGACGTGAAGCCGAATCAGGCGAAGCAAGAGCTTCATGCTTACGCCACGCTGACGGAGAACACCAAGATCATTGCATTCGAGCCCCATTTACACGCTCCTGGCGTGCGGATGTGTCTGGAAGCGATCTGGGGCCACAACATCCAGACGCTGAATTGCGTCGGCTACGACCACAACTGGGTAAAGCAATATGTATATGAGGACGATGCGGCGCCGCTCCTGCCGAAAGGCACCATTGTTCATCTCATGGGTTTCCTCGACACTACCGCTAATAATAAGAACCCTGCCGATCCAAGAAACTGGGCCGGTGGTGGCCGGCGCTCGATCGCGAACATGTTCATCGACCTTGGGTACTCCGTCGCGCTCACGGAGGAACAGTTTCAGGCGGAAATGGCGAAGCGGCGAGCGAAGATGAAGAGCCGGAACGATTACGATATCGGTTGTCCTCTGTGCTGGGCGCCTCCTCTGCCGGCGCCCGCAGCGCAGCCCGCGGGCGGACAATAAGACCCGATGATGATTCGTGGCCCGATTGTCGTGTTGAGATGGGTTGCTCCGGTCGCGCTTGTCTCGCTGACCGCTCTCCTCTTGTTGCAATCTGCGGGCGCTCAGACCAGGTTCACATACTCGAAAGGACAGAGCGTCTCGCCGGCATACGAAGGCTGGATGCCGAACGAGGATGGCTCCTTCACATTGTATTTCGGCTACATGAATACGAACTGGCTGGAGGAGTTCGATATTCCTGTGGGGCCGGACAACAACATCGAACCCGGAGGGCCGGATCAAGGACAACCCACGCACTTTTATCCGCGGCGGAACCCATTCCTGTTCACGATCCGCTTGCCCCAGGATTTCGGCAATAAAGAGCTGATCTGGACCCTCACGACCCACGGCAGAACCGAGAAAGCCTACGCATCGCTCAAGAGCGATTACCAGATCGACAAACAGGTGATTTCGACCGAAGTTGGAGGGGACGGCGGCAGTCTGCGCGACGAGCTTCGGTACAACATCCCGCCGGAGCTCGTCGTCGAAGGAGAAGCACGGAGAACGGTCAAGGCCGGTGAGCCGGTACCGTTGGTGGCCCTGGCCGGCGATCCCGACAACCTGCCCGCCAGACGCGACGGCAAACTGCAGCCGCGACACCCCGGAGAGCGGCCGGTTCAAGAAGTGGAGAAGGCATCGGCTCCACGCGCAGTACCCACAACCGCCGAAACGAATGCCGCCAATCTTCTCTACAGGCCTCCATCGTCGATTGTTCCCTCCAGCGGACCCGGTTTGCGGTTGTCGTGGATCGTGTACCGAGGCAAAGCCTCGGCCGTTCGGTTCAGCCCTGAACAGATGAAAACATGGACCGACACTCGCGCATGGGCAAACTCACCATGGTCACCGCCTTTCACCATTCCCGAGCCGCCTCCGGACGGCAAATGGATCACAGAAGTGAGGTTCCAGGAGCCGGGCATTTACACGTTGCGCGCAGTCGCCAGTGATGGGTCGCTGTTTACCTACAAGAACGTGACAGTCACCGTCACTCCGTAGCAATCTCTTGCCTGCCTCGCGATCTCGTCCTAAGATCGGGCGCGCTGGTTCAGAGCGGGGCCGCTTTTCAGAGCGCTCAGGACTCGCTCCGGCGTGAGAGGAACCTCCCGGAAGCGCACTCCCGTGGCGTCGAAAACGGCATTGGCTATTGCCGCCGGCACCGGCACGATGGACGGTTCGCCCGCGCCAAGTGCCTCCATCTCCGGCCGATTGATCAGCACGATTTCGATTGAAGGGATGTTCTGGAAGCTGATAATCGGGTAGCTCTTCCAGTCCAGACTCTTCACGCTGGTGGCATCGAACTGAACTTCCTCCAATAACGTGCGACTCACTCCTTGAATCACGTTCCCATCAATCTGGTTTTTTACTCCATCGGGGTTAACGATCCTGCCGCAGTCGTGCGCGATGGTGATGCGCTTGACTGCAATCTTACCCGTCGGTTTGTCCACTTCAACTTCGGCGACGGCGGCAACCATGGCGCCGGCGCGGTCTGTAATCGCAATGCCTCGGCCGGCAAGCTTGGGGCCGGCAGAGGAAGGCGCGGGGGAAGGACGTTCCTTCCAGCCGGCCTTTTGAGCTGCCGCCACGAGGACTTCCCGCAGCCGCTTGTTTTCACCCAGATACCGCAGCCGGAACTCAACCGCATCCACGCCCAAAGCCGAGGCCAGTTCGTCCATGAAGCCTTCGCTGGCGAAGCAGCGTGCCGGCTGTCCCGGCGAGCGCAGGTTACAAGTACGCAGCGGGATAGGCCCCGCCGTCTGCCAGGGCAGGTTTTGAGCGGCGATCTTTTGGTTCGCGAACTGATACACCTCGCCCGCCGAAGTAGCTCCATTGGGAAACCCTGGGTCCGTCGGCTTGAGGCCCACTTGCCGGGAAGCAAGCAGGACGCCCCTGGCATCGGTCCACGGGAAGCTGCGGTCCAGGTAATCCCACACAATGACTTTGCCCTGACTATCCACGCCGGCTCGGACCGAAATGAGATGCGGTGGCCCTTTGGGTGACCACCCGTGCTCATCTTCCCGCATCCATTGAACGCGGACGGGTCTGCCCACGGCGCGGGACATCAGCGCCGCGTCCTCCGGCACGTCGTCGGGTTCCAGGCGTCCGTAGCAGCCGGCGGCCTCCTTATGGATGACGCGAACGTTCTTTTTGGGCAGTCCCAAAAGAGTCGCCAACTTGTCCCGCGTCATAAACGGAGCTTGGGTCCCGGTCCAGACGGTGGCGCGGTCGGCCCGGACATCCGCCACGGCACAGGAGGGGCCGAGCATGCCGTGCAACTGGAAGGGCCAACGGTAGGTGGCTTGAAAAGTCCTGCTCGCGCTGGAAAGCGCCTCGTCCACGTTGCCCTTCTTCACCGGATTCATGTCAATGACGCTCTTGGTAGTCTTGAGGTACGCATCCAGCTCGTCTTTATTCGCGGGAAGTTTCTCCGCCGGAGGCGACCAGGTCACTTTCAAAGCTCTTGCGGCCTGGATCGCGGCCCATTCAGTCTCGGCCACCACGCCGACGAAGTTTTCCTGCTGCACCACCTTGACTACGCCGGCAAGGTGCCGGATGGAGCTTTCGTCAATACTTGATGGTTTGGAATTCACTACGGCCGGGCGAACCACGCGGCCGTGGAGCATGCCGGGGATCCGGACGTCCTGGATATACGTGTACTCTCCCGTGAATTTCGGCGGCAGGTCGATGCGCGGCACGGAAGTGCCCACGATTTTGTACTCCTTGGGATCCTTGGCGCGCGCTTCGGGAGCCACTTTCATATCCCAGCCTTCACCCGTGGCGATGATTTTCAGGTTGAAGCGCTTGCCACCGATGAGATCGCCGTAGGAGACTTTCTTGGCCTGGTTGCCGGCGACGCTTACGACACCATCGCGCACGGTAAGCTGTTCCGCAGAAGCCTCCAGTTTTGCTGCGGCCAGTTTCAGAAGCTGCTGGCGCGCGGCCGCCGCGGCCTGGCGCAATTGTGGTCCGGCTCGCTCGAGCGTCCGGCTGGCCACCGTCATGCCCTGGTCTACCGACTTGGCGGTGTCCCCCCAATCCATTTGGATTTTCTGAAACGGCACATCCAGCTCGTCGGCCACAATCTGGGCCAGGGCAGTCTCGATGCCGGTACCAAGTTCCACCTTGCTGGTGAAGACCGTGACACTTCCGTCCTGGGCGACTGCGAGCCAGGAATCGAGCTGTGTGGCCTCTGGCTCGACGGCGGGCAGGTCTGGCGATTGAGCCAGGAGCTGGGAGATGGGTGCCGAAAAACTGAAGCTGACAACCAGCCCGCCCGTGCTCTTAAGAAATCCTCTGCGGGAAACCTGTCGTCTTTTCATGTTGCACCTCCTAGACCGCAGCCCGTTGGATAGCGCGGATGACCCGCAGGTGGCTTCCGCAGCGGCATAGGATGCCGTCCAGAGCGCGCCGGATCTCCGCCTCCGTTGGATGGGGGTTTTTGTCGAGCAGCGCTTTGGCATTCATGATCATGCCGTTCATACAGTAGCCGCACTGCGCCGCCTGCTCTTCAATGAACGCCTTCTGGAGCCGGTGAGGACGGGCTACGCTGCCCAAACCTTCCAGCGTGGTAATGTTCCGGTTTTGAGCATTGCTCACCGCGATGCTGCAAGAGCGCACCGCGTTGCCCTCCAGCATTACCGTGCAACAGCCGCATTGAGAAAGACCGCAGCCAAACTTTGGCCCATTCAACCCCAGGTCGTCGCGCAACACGTACAGCAGCGGAGTGCTGGGGTCTGTATCCACGACTCGCGACCTTCCATTCACTTTCAGCGAGATTCGCGCCATAACAAGTTCCCTTCCTCAACGAGCCGAGGCAGAACCATTCCGCCCGTTGAACCAAGATTCAGAATCTCCACTCCCGATTTGGGTCTATCCGCCGGAACCCAATGTACACCCAGTCTTTCCCGAATGGAAGCATCGGGCCCTTTGTAAAATGGGCCCCCGGCAGCCGCCCGCAGCGCGAGCCCGCGCGAAGCGCAAGCGCAGCAGGGCGCAGCCTCAAGACGCGGGCTGTAGCTCCTATCAGAGCGTGATCTGTTGGGCGGGAAGCTGCGTCAACGGATTTCGAGCGAATGCGCGGCCTAAGACCACTTTGCCATTCTCGACGCGGTCAGGGTATTGCCGGCGTACCAGCCGTGTATAGAGATAGTCTCGCCGATGGTGAAGTCTTCGAGGCGCATCGGTTCAGCCCCGTCCTGAATCACAGTCTTGCTGGTGATCACGACCGTGTACTGGTTCAGGTTCGGTGTTGTACTGCCGGCCGGGGAAGGACGCCTTCCCGTGCGCTGAGGGAAGCGGATCGTCGCGCCGCCCGGGAAAGTGATTACCGGAGATGTATCGCTTTGTTTCGCCAGCAAGAAATTCTGAGTGAACTGATCATCCGATGCGCGCACTCTTAACGTTTTGTTCTTCAGATCGATCATCATAATGCGGCCGGTCGTCGCTATGAACGTGCCGTATGGAGCAAGGCGCTGTCGATCCGCGGCTTTAGCAAACACGGTGGCCAGCAAGAACAAAATGAGCAGCAACGAAGGCACTAAGCGATCTGTGAATCGGCTCATGGACGCATTATAGAGATAATCCGTCGAAGAAGAGCCACAACGCACGAGAGTTTAACAACTCTTTACACTCTGAGAGCTACCGGCAGGATGAGATTTCACTTCAGCGGCGAATAGTCGGCCGCGCTCATCATGAAGATTTTGGGAGTCAGGGTTACGGGATACTTCGTCCGCAATTCAATCCACTTAGGGTCCGCTTGGAAGGCGGCCCAGGAGGCATCTCGGGCTGCGCGGTCCTTATGTGCAAGCAAGTAGACCAGTGTGTTGGGATCATCGAGGCTTTGCCATGCGCCAAGAACCTCCATGCCGTTCTTCTTGAATATATCGACTTCGCCGTCGCGAAACCGTTTGTGCAGATCGTTGATACGGCTCTTGCTGGTATCGACCGTATACATCCGCAGCTCAAAACAGCGCGAATTCTTCGCGGCGTTTATTCCCAAATCGCCCGGGATATTAGGACCGCACGGCGCGGCTGGAGTCGCCGGGCCGCGTTGCCCGCTCTGGACCGCGAATCCAGCGGCCAAGCCGACGATCAGAACGCCCACTAGAATTCCTGAAAGACCTAAACCGGTCAGCACAAATTGTTTCTTCATAGATCTCCTTTTAAATGCTTCAGCGCACCGAGCAGGTTACGGATTCTACCCGCATCGGAAGCTTCTTGAAATCCGTTTGAACGTAGGAATTATAAACGGGGTGGGGTTCGGATGGCGGATCGCCGGTGTTGATGATTGCAGCTGACACCTGTCAACCAGCTTTTCAAACGCGATGCCGCCAGTATCCGGCGGCCATTTGCGGGGTTTTCCGGACTGTGGCGACGTCACATAATGGCGATTAACACCAAACGGGGAAACATCGGGCGCATGTGCCGTGGCATTTGCGCCCGGTGCCGATCTTACGGAGCGGGCGGATACGACTCTGGTTTTTCGTTCCCGAGCTGAACGCCATTTCTCCAGGTGTTCAGGCACTGAGGATGCGCAAATACAGACGGCGGATCCGGAGGGCTATAAACGATGTCATCGGCAGTCGCGCCACCCGGAGGATTCATCCCGAGATTGTTGCGGGTTCTCTTGGCGATTTCATGATCGGTGCATGAAGTGTCGCCACTGATGCCTAAGCCGCCAACGATCTTGCCACCCTTGTATAGCCCCACGCCGCCACCGAAAAAGATCAAACCACCGGCGATCTGCTGGTCGCCGCCGCCCTGTCCTCCCGTAGGAGCAGTGAACGCAGGATTCCAGAGATTGGATTGGCCGAGACTCCAGAGGGAATGCCCCGGTTGCGTAAACGTGTAAAGGTTGGCCGTTGATAATGCAAGCGTGTCCAAACTGAACGCATTGGCCGCATACGCTTTCGCTTTTGCAATCGCCTGACTGCCAGGCCATACCTGAGTTGGATCGCCCGTCGTCGTTACGAAACCGCAGATTTCGCCATCGCGATTGACGACAGCGCCCCACATTCTGGCTCCACCAAACAAACCGCCTGCTGTGGGGGATGCGGAAGCGAGCATGGCAGCTCTCAATTGAGAGTTACTCGGAAGATCCCTACAGTTCGCCGCGAAGACACTGCCGGCTATGGAACCGATCAACAGCAGCGTAAGCGCAATTTTCTTCATCATGTCGGTACCTCACAGTTTTGTTAGGCTTCCTGCCGATTTTTGAATTTTTTGTTTTTGGAAAAGAGAATCGATCGGGCCTGGTGCTATTTGGCCCGTTAGGATTACTAACAAATTTGTGGACTTGTGGCAATTCGCAATTAAGCCGGCGCGCCGGTCGAATCAAGGGAAACCTGAAGTTGTGCCGATTTCTCCTACCGGGCCTGCTTCTGCAGCCGCTCGAGCCAGAGGTTGTTCTCCCGGTAGATGTATTCCATGATCTCTCCGTTGGGATTCCAATTGAGGTCGAAACCAATGGTCCATGGCATCTCGTGGATGCCACGGTTGCTGAAGCCGCCATTCGTGATTGCGCGGAGGCCTTGTTGTGACCGCCCCGGTCCCTCCGGCGCCGTTTCCCGTTGTGCGGCCCTGCGAGCTGTGTGCGTCCGCCGCTTCCACGACGCCATGGCTGATTGATCAACTCTGGGACCGCGCAGGCGGTCGGCATCATCGGCGGGACTCCGAAAACCTATAAGACCTGGATGGCGCTGGAAATGGCTGTGGCCGTCGCTTCCGGCTCAGCGTGCCTGTCTACTTTCGGCGTGCCCTCGCCGGGACCTGTGCTTCTCTATGCCGCTGAAGATTCCCAATCCACGTTGCGGTTGCGCCTGGAATCGCTCACCCACCATCACGCACTCCAGCTGCGACACCTGGACATTCGTGTAATCATTGCGGATTCTCTACGCTTGGACCGCATCCCCGATCAAGAACGGCTCGAAGCGACGCTCCTGCTTCATCGTCTCGCTCTTCTTATTCTTGATCCGTTAGTCCGGCTTCATGCTATTGACGAAAACGCCGCCGGTGAGATTGCCGCATTACTCGGTTACCCCCGCCTTCTGCAACGTAAAACCGGCGCGGCCATTGCGCTTGTCCATCACGCGCGCAAGAATGTCGCCGCCAATGGCGGCGCCGGCTACAGTCTGCGCGGCAGTTCCGATCTTTACGCGTGGGTTGATGCAGAGTTCGCGCCAAAGTCCGGCATGAACGGCAAGGGGGCCGAACGGGACTTGGTGGACCTGTCGGATGACGAATTTGAGCGACTCCTCAACAGCCTGGCCAATTATTGCGCTGAAAAGCAAGCAGGGCGGACTTTGAACATCGCCCTCGGAGTTGTCTGGCGCGTCTGAATCCTCCCCGTCCAGCGTCTTGAATCCGCCGCCCGCCCAAAAAGCTCTCTTCTTGAATCCGCCGCCGCGACCCCGCGGGTCTGGTTCACATAATCGGTCATACGGTGACATGCGGCCGCTCCGGCCGGGTTTGAAATTCCTACATTCGACGCGATAGCTAAATTGCGTAGCACTTGTCTAGCGTGTGCCGGTTCTGAGGGGCCAGGGATTGCGAATGCTCTCCAGGGGGCTACGTTCGTGTACCATCCCAAGAGCAAATACTGCGGGGACGTAGGTCCGTTCAGCGCTTTACGGCTGCGTCATGTCATTGCGCTTGGACCATCGGCCTTCAACGATCCCGCCGGGTGCGGCCCGCTCACTTGCACCTTCGCTCACGAGGGTGTCCACCTTCGGACACACCGAGAGCCGCATACTGAGGATGTGGTAAGAAAATGTTTTAGTGGCTTTGGTTGCTCACGCTAGAGGGGAATGCGCAATGCCCAGGCTCTGCCGGTTAGCGACATTGACATTGCTGGGGTTGATGTTAGTCCCTAATGCCTTGGGCCAGTGCCCCAACGCGATAGCGACGGTACGCGGTCAGATCGACAATCTACCTTCCAGCGCCACACAAGTGGGCGTTACGGTGGTCCTGAAGACTCCAAAGGGGGACTTTCCGAAAAGCACAGCAGTATCAGATGGCAGGTTCACGGTCGATGTATCCTTTAGCACGTTAAAGTCATACACGTTTCTTTGGGGACATCGTTGCTCCAACCTACCGAAGTCTGTGATCCTCAAAGTGACTAGCGCTGACAAGACCCTTGCTGAGAAGGTGTTAGACTTCAAAAAAAACTTCCAAGAACAGCCTCTCAACAGGTATCAGGCGAAGCAGGATCTCACGATAGATGTGTCGAAAAGCTCCACGGGCAAGCGCTGAATCGTGCGCGCCCGCTTCGGTCTGACAGGGCGGCACGAATCCCCTGACGCGATAGCCAGGGCCG
>MNKP01000090.1 GCA_001920875.1 Acidobacteria bacterium 13_1_20CM_2_55_15 | reverse complement strand
GATCATCCATTTTTTCGCCCACACCGACGAAACGAATGGGAATTTTCAGGTCTTTCGCGATGGCTGTCACAACGCCGCCCTTCGCCGTGCCGTCCAGTTTCGTCAATACGAGTCCGGTCACCCCCGCGCTCTTGGTGAATTCGCGTGCCTGTGTCAGGCCGTTTTGTCCCGTCGTCGCATCCAGGACCAGCAACACTTCGTGCGGCGCGCCTGGAACTTCGCGCTTTGCGATCCGGGTCATCTTTTCCAGTTCCGCCATCAAATTGTGTTTTGTATGAAGCCTGCCGGCGGTATCGGCGATGACGTAATCGATCTTCCGCGCTTTAGCGGATTGAAGCGCGTCGAATAGAACGGCCGACGGATCCGCGCCTGCCTTCTGTTTGATGACGGGCACGCCCGCGCGGTTTGCCCAGATCTCGAGCTGTTCAACCGCAGCCGCCCTAAAGGTGTCGGACGCGCAGAGCATTACTTTTTTGCCCGCCGAATTGAATCGATGTGCCAGCTTTCCGATGGTCGTCGTCTTACCGACGCCATTGACGCCGACGATCAAGATGACGAACGGATTTCCCTCCGGAACTTCGTTCGGAGGCGTGTAATTCACATTCAAAATTTTCCGTAGCTCTTCCTTGATGGCTGATCTCAATTCGGCCGGGTCCCGAAGCGTCTTTCGTGACATCTGATCCCTAATTGATTTCAAGATTTCGTTCGTCGTGGCTACACCGATATCTGCTCCGATCATGATGGCTTCAAGATCGTCCAGCATTTCCGGATCAATTTCTTTTTTGCCCTCAACCAAGTCCTGGATCTGCTCGGTGAAATTGGCTTTGGTCTGTTTGACGGCCTCTTTGATTTTTTCGAAGACCGTCGGCTCTCGTTTGGGCGTTCCAAATAAGCTGATAAATTCCATATGTTTTGTGGCTATTCTTCTCTCAGCTTCCGCTCCATCAAGTCGTCAATCGCGTCTTGCGGCTTCAGACCTTCATACAAGACTGCATACATCTTTTCTGCAATCGGCATCTCCACGTCCAGTTTGCGCGCGAGCGCGACGGTAGACTTCGCCGTTTTCACGCCTTCGGCTACCATGCGGGTGCTTGAAAGCACATCGTCGATGTTCTTGCCTTGCCCCAGCGCCACGCCGACGCGGCGATTTCTGCTGAGACTTCCGTAAGCCGTAAGGACAAGATCACCGAGGCCTGCTAGACCCGAAAGCGTTTCGCGCCTGCCGCCGCAGGCGACAACCAACCGCGTCATTTCCGCGAGCCCGCGCGTGATCAAGGCCGCAGCAGGATTCGAGCCTAAACCGAGACCCTCGACGACGCCCGCAGCGATCGCGATGATGTTCTTTACCGCAGCGGAAATCTCTACGCCGATCAGGTCGGGATTCGTGTAAAGCCGGAATCGCGGAGCCGACAATTCCCTTTGAAGATACAGGCGCAAGGATTCATCCGGCGATGCCACCACGAGAGCCGTCGGCTCGCCGCGAGCGACTTCCAGTGCGAAAGTTGGTCCGGAGATAGCTGCAATACAGGGTACGAAGCGCGGCCTGGCGACATCGGCAATGACTTCGGACATTCTCATCAAGGTCTCATTCTCGATGCCTTTTGTTGCGCTGACAAACCACATATCGCCATTCAGCAGCGGCAGTATGTGGGAAAACACTTGCCGATATACGTGCGAAGGAACGGCAAGGATCACAATCCGAACCCCCGCGAGAACCTCTTCGACGGAGTTGCTTACGCGGACCGAAGGTGGAATGCGCACAGAAGGAAGATAAATTGGATTCTCACCTGTGGCGATCATCGTCTCGACCAAATAAGGCTCATAGACCCACAAACGTACGTCCCGCTCGAGGCGAGCCATGGTAATGGCCAGTGCGGTTCCCCAGCCGCCCCCGCCAACTATCGCGATGGGAATCACAAGACGTATTCCTTGATTCGCTGATACACCGCACCGGACGGTTTCAAGATGCTCTTGAACAGGTATATGCGGTCGACGATAAATGAACCGAAGGGGTGTTCGGCATATCGCGATGCGGCATTCACAAACAAAGAATCGATCTTTGCGTCGCGCGCCCGCGCAAGCGTGATGTGCGGCCGGAACTCGCGGTTCTCTTTCTCGAAACCCAAAGATTCCAGGCGGCTGTCGAGTTGTTCGGCCAGTTCCTGCATCGTTGGGGCTTTTATTCCCGCCCAGAACACCCGAGGAGAACGGTTGCCGGGAAAAAATCCGACACCGCTCACTGTTACAGTAAACGCTTTCCAAGTTAAACTGGTCAGAGCCGTATCAATAGCCTCGATTCGCTTGTCGGGTACTTCACCAATAAACTTCAAAGTGATGTGAATCGACGCGGGCGCAACCCATCGAGCCTTTCCGCTCAAAGGCTCGAGTTCTCGTTGAATTTGGCCAAACTGTTCGCGAACCTCGCTTGGCAGATCGACTGCGATAAAGACTCGCATTACATTTTCATCAGTTCACGCCGCACCATATCGAGGGCAACCTGCGACGCCCACCACCGGATTTTTTCACGATCGCCGGGGAAGAAGGATTGACGATGTTCCGTTCCCAAAGGCGTCGCAACGGCGATGTGAACCGTACCCACCGGCTTTGCCTCCGAACCGCCGCCGGGTCCCGCGATTCCCGTCACTCCCACGCCAATCGTTGTCCCGGCTCGCGCGCGAATGCCTTCAGCAAGGCCCCGCGCCACCTCTGGACTGACGGCGCCTTGCATCTCGAGCAATAGAGGAGGAATACCGGCGAGCTCCATTTTGGATTCGTTGCTGTAGCAAATGATGCCTGAGAGGAAGTATCGCGAACTGCCCGGGACACTCGTCAGTCGTTCCGCGATGAGGCCCCCCGTGCAAGATTCTGCGGTGGCAATTGTTGCGTTCTTCATCACCAGAAACAACCCGACGATTTCTTCCAGCGATTGTTCGGTACGAGCGAAGATGTACTCTTCCAGTTCTTGATCGATCTGATCGCCTAATTCCTTCAGCAACCTCTCGGCTTCCTCGCGATTTTTACCGCGCGCCGTGAGGCGGATATCGACCTGCCCCGGCTTCGCCAGAATCGTCGTTTCCGGGTTCTTGTATTTCGTGTAAATCGGCGCGATCCGCGCATCGAGCGTAGACTCGGGCAGGCAAGCCGTTCGAAAGACACATCGGGCGAGAGCGATACTTCCGGCCATTTCACGCAGCCGCGGCAGGCACGATTTTTCAAACATCGGCCGAAGTTCCGATGGCGGACCAGGCAGCAAGATGACGTGATTCTTCCCGGCAGCAACCCAGAGACCTGGTGCTGTCCCATGATTATTTTCAAGAATATCGGAACCTGTTAGAACCAGCGCCTGCCGCGCATTGTTCGCGGGCATTTCCACACCTCGCGCTTTGAAACGCCGTTGCAATTTCGCGAGGATTTCATCATTCAGCACAAGCTGCCGCTGAAGAACGCGGGCAATCACCTTGCGAGTCACGTCATCCTCGGTCGGGCCAAGGCCTCCCATCGTTATCAGGATGGGAGTGCGCTCGAGGGAGCCGCGTATGGCGTGCTCGAGATAACGTTCATCATCGCCAACGACTGTCTTCATTACCACCGGAATGCCGATCGCGTTGAGCTCTTCCGTCAGGTAAAGTGAATTCGTGTCCTTGAATTGCGGCGTCAGCAACTCAGAACCGATAGCAATGATTTCCGCAGAAAGATCCATTTTCTTAGCGTCGGGTCTTCTATTCCCCTCCTCGCAGAGGAGGGGTGGATGCGCCGAGCGAAGCGAAGGCGCAGACGGGGTGGTCAGACTGAACGAAATGTTTCGCCGAACTGACCACCATTGAGGCTTCGCCCTATCGGGCTCGCGCTTCGCGCCCGGCGCGCCAGCTTCTATTAGGCTGTCGCGCCCCCTCCTCTGCGAGGAGGGGAATACACTGCCACGCCTCACGGCAACGGCTTGCCCATAATGCCCAGGCGGACCCGATATAGCGACCCGGAATCCACCACGATTAAATTTTCGTGCTGAGCAAAAGCGAGTCCAACGAGACTGATACCGGCAACCATCAACTCGGGCTTCTTGGGATCGCGGAACCGAAAAATCCCGCGGCGTCCGCGGTACGAGGCGACGGAGTACAAATTGCCGTCGATGTCGAATGCCAGACCTTGAGGCCGGCCAAGTCCGGTAAAGAACCGGTCGACTTCGCCACTCGGCGATACCCGATAAATGCAGTCAAAACTCGACGTGGTCGGTCCGCTAACGTAGAGATACTCATCGAATCCAAATGCCAGGTGGTACGCGGCGATGCTTGGTTCGAGTGTGGCGAACACGAAAATTTCTTTACTCGGACTAATCTTGAAAATGCTGCCGCTGCGATCGCCGACATATAGATTTCCATCGTGATCCAGCGCGATGCCGGTCGCGATGCCCATTCCTTCGATATACAGTTCCGTTCGGCCCGCGGGATCGACGCGATACACATTCCCTTCATTCCGGCTCGAAACGAACAGATCGCCAGTCAGGCTGAATGCCAGCCCGGTCGCATTCATGATGTCGGTCACGAAAGGAGTCACTGCGCCTTTCGGAGTAATCTTGTATATGGATACCGGGGTCTTCTGGCCGCGGCGGCCGCTGTACGTCGCGTAAACGTTTCCTTCCGGATCCAGTGCAGGATTTGCGACCGGATGAAGATTCGACGCGAGTTTCTTTCCAATCTCATACGGAAAAGGACGGCTCGTATCCCCGTCCGTCGCGATGACGAGTTCCTGCGTGCCGATTTCCGACGAAGAATCCGGAACTTTTGCAATGATGTGGTCACTCGATGCCATCATGACCTGAGCGGTGAAATCTCCGAAGCGGACTACGGGCCGCGCGCTCCCTGCAAGTTCGCGGCCGGAATATTCGATGACAACTTCCCCGCCGGGAAGTGCGGCTTTGGGAGCGACGTTTTTAATTGTGATTCCAGGCATTATTAAGATTTGATGAACATATATCGAATAAGCGTCAGGATTGCCAGCGCATACAATCCCGCGCCCACATCGTCTGCGATCACGCCGGCGCCGCCCTTCAAGCGCTCGAGATGCCGGATTGGAAAGGGTTTCACGATATCGAATAGGCGAAACAGGCCGAAACCCAGAGCGATGTAGAATGCCGAAAGTTGATATCTGCCGGCGGCGATCCCAAACGTGATCATCTGACCTACAACTTCATCGATCACAATGCGCTGAGCATCGTGTCCCCACATGTGCTCAACACGTGACGACGCCCAGATACCGACGATGAAGAAAAAAATTATAACATGCGGGAAATATGCGCCTCGACCGGTTCGGTCGAGCGCGAGATATATCGCGACACCTACAACGGAACCCGCAGTCCCCGGCGCCTTCGGCACGAAACCGGCGCCCGCGGCAGTAGCCACGGCGATCGCGAGCCAGTCAGCGGAACCGGTCGCCTCACTCTTCGTCTTCACGATTTCCATTGGATCTGTGAATTTCTTCGGGCGGCCGCTCGGCTGTGGGAACGCAATATTCCCCTCCAGCCCACCTGCCGAGGTCAATCAACTTGCAGCGCTCGCTGCAAAACGGCCGGTAGGGATTGCCGGCATATTCGGTCTCTTTCTTGCAAGTCAGACACTTCAATGGCGGACGATCCTTCCGATGAGGTCGTACTCCATACTGCCGGTGATCTCGACGTTGTAGAATCTTCCGACGCTTGGCTCCAGGGTGGCGGCGTCATTGATCAGTACGTGGCCATCGATGTCGGGGGCTTGAGTTTCCATGCGGCCTTGAAGCAGAAGGTCCGATTCATCCGAGCGCCCCTCCAGCAAAACTTTGACGGTACGTCCGACCATATTTTTCAATTTGCGCCTTGAGATCTTCGCCTGCTCTGTCATGAGCTGGCTCCGGCGTTGAATGGCGACCCGCCGCTGAACCTTACCGTCGAGATCGAAAGCTCCTGTACCTTCTTCGTCGGAATAGAGGAATACACCAACGTTATCAAATTGCACACTCCGGACGAAGGTGAGGAGCTCGTCGAAATCTCCGTCGCTTTCACCCGGGAAACCAACGATAAAAGAAGTCCGGAAGCCGGCATCCGGCATCAGTTTTCGAATCCCGTCAACCTGGCGTTCATACATGCTGCGGTGTCCGCCGCGCTTCATTAGCTCCAGCACACGCCGGCTCGCGTGTTGGTAAGGGATGTCGAAGTATTTACAGAGCCGCTCCTCTTCGGCAACGAGTCGAACGAGTTCTTCCGAGACCATATTCGGATAGCAATACAGAAAACGAATCCACTCGATTCCGTCGATTTTCGCCAGGTCGCGAAGCAGAGTCGTGATGCCGTTTCGAAGCCCGATATCCGCCCCGTAGGCCATTGTGTCTTGCGAGACAATGACGAGCTCCCGAACACCTTGTTCCGCCAGTCGCCATGATTCAGCCACTAAATCTCCAACCCTGCGGCTGCGGAAGCGGCCGCGAAAACTCGGAATCGCGCAGAACGTGCACACGTGGTCGCAGCCTTCGGAAATTTTCAAATACGCCAGGTATGCGGGCGTTGTCAGGATTCGAGGGATTGTTGGAACTTCCGTCGACGTGTACAGCGCGTCGATCGAAACATCTGGCGCCGGTTCCGAAGAATCCAACTGCACTGCCTCGAGCACACGGCCAAGTTCGTCGGGACCGAAAATAAAATCGATCTCGGGAATTTCCTTTTGGATCTCGCTGCGATACCGCTCCGCGAGACAACCCGCAACGACAAGCTTCTTACAATTTCCCCGGACCTTCAGTTCCGCCATCTCAAGGATCGTGTCAATGGACTCTCTCTTGGCCGTGTCGATGAATCCACACGTATTCACGACGATGACATCTGCGTCTTCTTTCTGCGCCGTAATGGAATAGCCATGCCGGGATAGAGCGCCGAGCATGATCTCACTGTCTACGAGGTTCTTGGGACACCCGAGGCTGACGAACCCGACCTTTGGCGATGTTTTGGCGGACATTTAAATGATTCTAACAAGAAATGCAGAATCAAACCGGCAACATTCCCTTCCCCGCAGAGGAGGGGAATGTTCTTACATTTTCAGTTCCCGGATCGTTTCTTCCAGGACCGCAAAGTCTGTGGTGGAAGCCGGCTGACGCCCGTACTTCGATTTCTCGAATACAGCGAGAGCTTTCGTAAGCGTCGATCTCCGGACCGGGTCCGGCAAACCGAAAATCCATTCGCGCCACGTCTGGGCGGGCCGGCGCTTTGGAGAGCGGCCTTCGGCCAGTTGCGTTGCTCGGTAGAAGAGTTCTTCCACAATATCCTTGTGGATGATCCCGCGGCCATGGCGGACACGCCAAATCTCGAGTTGCATTTTCAACCTGTGGCGGTATTTGACGCTCAGACCGCCGGCACCGAGAATCGTAACAACAAGCCAAAGCCATCGAGTTTCTATGAGATCGGAAAGTTTATTAGCGGCGCGCTCGGAGAACATCTGGCCTTGGGTGACCCACTTCTCCGCCTGGGTGCGCACGGCGGACTGTACCGATTGGAGGCGTTCCTGCGCGCTGCGGAACAATTGCAATTGAGAGCCGGTGTCGTAAACGATGACGTAAGAATTCCAAAACAACTCTATAGCGTCGATATAGTGCGACAGTTGTAACGCGAGGGTCATCTCGCGGTGATTCGGATCCGGCGGCGTGGGATCGAACTCCGTCCATCCTCGGCCTGGAACGTACACTTCCACCCAGCTATGAGCATCGTATTCGCGGACGATGTAGTCGCCGCCGACAGCATTGTATTCGCCCATCAAGAAACCATTGATTAAACGCGTCGGAATCCCCGCTGCGCGCAGGAGGATCGCCATTGCTGACGCGAAATACTCGCAGTGTCCGGTCTTGGCAGCGAGCAAAAACGTGGTTACCGGCTGAGGTCCGGGCGCCCAGGAGAGATCGAGCGTGTACTTGTAGTTCCGCTTTAAATAGGCTTCAACGAGTGATGCCTTTTCGAATGTTAAAGTTCCTCTGGAGGTGATATTGCGTGCGAGTTCGGCTATTCGCGGATCGAGATCCCGTGGGAGTTGAAGATATCTCGAGCTAATACTGGCTGGGATGGGTTCCTCCCCCGAACGGTCAGACTGTTTCTTCTCTACCTTGTATTTCGGAATTTCCGACAGGACCTGATACTGCGTCCGCCGAGCGGAAGGCACTCGCAGATAAATCGAGTCATCGCTGTCATACTCCACCGCCTGTAATCGTCCGGAGACGGATCGCACCTGGTACGGCCCAAATAGCGCGTTGGTTGCGAGCGGTTCCAGGAGCAATTCATATTGGGCGACATCATCCTGGTGCTCGATAGGCCGGAGCCAAAATTCGCCTTCAAGCGACGGCTGCAGCAGACGGCGCTTGCGATCGGTTCTCGACCAGTTGTGCCCGTCGAACCGGTCAAGCGCAACGCCGCGCCACTTTAGAACCGCGAAGGGTATTCCGCTAATCTGCCGGGCGTGCATAACGACGGCCGAACTGAGCTTGACCTGACCGATTTCGCCCAATTGGACGGAATCCGTAAATCCCGATATCAACAACGACTGCGTCGTCGCGCGGGTGAAATAACCTGTACCGACCCGAGGGATTACCAGGAAGAGAACGACACCGATCAAGACAATCCACACCGCCGCCCACAGACTCATACCGCCTAGCGGCGCGACAATGTGTTGCGGTGTGGCTGTGTGGTTTCGCTCGGAACGATACATGTCGAAGCTCATCAGAGTCGAAGTCAGCGCCGCGAGGAACAAAAACAGCATCGCCACAAACGAAATATCGATGGTCAGCGACGACGCGGCCAGGATTTGTAAGAACGACAGAACAATGAGATACAGATAATCTCTGTCCGTCTTTTTCTGGTACAGCTTCGCGGCCTGCAGAAATAGGACCAGGTGAATCGATGCCGGAATGAAGGAAGCCGACAGCATCATCATGTCGAAAAGGAAGAACACAACGTAAACGCACGACAGAATGAACGCTCCGCGCGGGGAAAGCGGCTCCGGCAGGCCCTTCAGTGTGCGGTAAACACTCACCGAGAGAGCGGTTGTGAAGATAACAATTGCCGGCGCGTCTAAACGGCCCGTCAACGCCAGCGCCGCAAACGCGCTGATCATCAGCGCGTGACATGAAACTTGGAAATAGCGTTGCATTTATCTACTGCGCTGCAGGGGCGGTGTATGACCGCCCGCATCTCGTTGATTCGCGGGAGAACGGGCGCTCATAGAGCGCCCCTACAGTTGCGCGATTCGACTTTTCAGCAGCCTCCTCAGCCCTCTCGGTTTGAAAGAGCGTTCAGGTTTTCCTTAGCGTCAATATCATTGCGCCACCCGCCGCCAATGGTGCTGGACGTTCTGCCGACGGCGATAATTGCACAAGCGCAAGGTACTCGAGAATGGAATCGAGTACAGCCGGGGTGTTTCCCTGACTACTCTGCCAGTCGTCGGCCACGAGTGCCACTTCGACTCCATTCTCAACGAAGTGGTACGCGAGTGATGCCGTATACGACACCAGCTGTTCGAATTTTTCGGCCTCATCGGGATGACCAAAACGATCGAAGGCTAGCACGACTCGCGAACTCTCTTCGGCCGCGTATTCGCGGGTCTTCAAAACCGACGTCTTTGCCGATGCCTTCCAATGCACGTGCCGCGCGCTATCGGATGGAACGTAGTCGCGAATCATGTAGAGGTCATAGCCGAATCCCCGCTCGTATCTCTGATTCGATCCTTGAACGTCGAGCATGGAAGGGCTCATCTGTTCTTGGGGAATGATCTCGGGGTAACAGATACAGTCGGCTTCAACGGCACAACTGAGCTCCTTTACGAAGAAGCCAAAGGGATACCGTGACGAGACCTTCAACTTCCTGATCGCGCAACGCCCACGTTTGGTAAGCATCCCCTGTCCGGTATCCGACGTACACTTTTGACGCTCTACAAGAGGAACGTAGAAACCGGAACAGCGAAAGGCCCTTTCGTCGGCTGCCTCAATGTGCAGCGAAAATGTTGGAAACACGCGCTTCCGGTTGTGCACCTCAATCGAGACAGGAAATGGCTCGCGTGCAAAACAATGCGACGGAACTCGTACGCTCAATTTGAGAAGGCCAAAATTCAGCTCCGACAGCAATCCCGAGAGAACCAGCACCGCCAGCAAAGCCGACAGAATCATATATAAGAGGTTGTTGGCCGTATTCACTGACGCGAACACGACGATGGTGACTGCACCGAAATATAACCAACCTTCGCGGGTGACCTGGTAACGCGTAAAATATGGAAGCCATTGCCAATCGACCCCTGCCGCAAGCCGCGGCACGAGCTTCCAAGCGACCCATACGGAGATCCCGAGCGCGATGAGTGCGGAGATCGCAGATGGCAATATGCGTCCGTCTCGAGTCGCAGTCGAGGAATAAAGCGCAGCGACCATGGCAATCGCCAACAGGCCAATCGCTGTGCTGAAGTTTTTCCACATGGGCGATCTCATTGCTGTAGCGGCGGGGCTTTCTCTGTTCATTCGCGGGTTTTACGCAGGAACAGGAACCTGATTGATGATCTCCGCGAGAACACTTTTCGCACCACTCCGGACACGCGCGGCGGACCGAACTAAAACGAGACGGTGTTCGAAAACCGGATGGGCCAACCTTTTCACGTCGTCGGGCAGCACGTAACTGCGGCCATCGATCATGGCGAATGCCTGAGTCGCGCGAAACAACGCCTCGGTGCCTCGCGGGCTGACGCCCAGCTCGATTTCCGGATGATCGCGTGTTCGATTCACGATGCGGATCATATAATCCACAATGGAATCGTCGATGTCGACCTTACGGCTTTGCTCTTGAAGAAACACCAGCTCCGTTGGATCCAGGACGGCATCTGCCGGGCAGTGGTGGTTCCCGTTCGAGAACCGTTTGAGAATTTCTTTTTCCGCAGCGGGATCCGGATATCCGACCTCGATGCGCATGAGGAACCGGTCCAGTTGGGACTCCGGGAGGGGGTAGGTTCCATGATGTTCAATCGGATTCTGCGTCGCCAAAACCATAAACGGCCTGGGAAGCAGATAAGTCATGTTCTCAATCGTCACCTGCTTTTCATTCATCGCTTCGAGTAGGGCGCTTTGTGTCTTCGGCGTCGTTCGATTGATTTCATCTGCCAAAACTATGTTGGCGAAGATTGGACCGGGCTTGAATTCGAACTCGTTGAGTTTCGGACTGTAGATCGACACACCCAAAACGTCGGACGGCAGCAGATCGCTAGTGAATTGAATACGATGAAATTTGCACGCCAAGGACCGTGCCAGCGCATGTCCCAATGTTGTTTTCCCAACACCGGGGACGTCTTCGATCAAAAGGTGCCCTTCCGCAAGGAGCGCCACTATCGCCAGTCCGATAGTCTCCTTTTTCCCTTTTATAGTCTTTCCGACGGCGTCACTTAATGCGGAAATCTTTTCCTTGGCCGGTGTATCAACTGCCTTCATGACCTCGCCGATTCTAGCACAGAGACGATTTCTGGCTTTGGAGTCGAGAATCACGGGCCGGAGCGATACTGTTGTAAGAAAAGGGCTGCGGCATGCGAACTCTTCAAGATCTCCTGCCTGACATCGCCAATCTAGAAGACCATGAGGCCATACGTTGGTCCAGTGGTTTCCGCACTCTTGCCTCGACGTACGCCGAGCTCCACGGAACAATCGGCGCAGCCATCAACTATTTCGACGAGCTTGGGATTCGCAAAGGCGACCGCGTTCTGATCTGGGCCGAGAATCGATTGGAATGGGTAGCGGTATTTTGGGCCTGTATTGCATCTGGAGTGATCGCCGTTCCGGTCGATTTCCGATTTTCGGAAGATCTCATGCGGCGAATCGAAGCGGAATCCAAAACAAAACTGACGATCGATCGTGCCGGGCTCGATCGTATCCGCGATCTGCCTCGAGTCCGAACATTTCGAGTCGAACCCGCAACGCCCGACGATATTGTCGAAATCGTCTACACATCCGGCACGACAGCAGAGCCGAAAGGCGTGACTCATCGGCATCGCCATATCTGCGCCAACCTGCAGCCGTTCCGGACGGAAATCCACAAGTACAAGAAATGGGCGTTGCCGTTCCAACCGATTCGAATCCTGGATTTGCTGCCGCTCAGTCACATGTTCGGCCAGGCTCTCGGTATTTACATGCCGGTGCTCTTAGGCGGCGCTGCGGCATTTACACCTGAAGTCCATGCTGCCCGGATTGTTCAGATCGTTCGCGAGAATCGCATCTCCGTCGTTGTCGCCGTGCCCCGAATGCTGGAGAACCTCAAAAATGAAGTCGAGCGGCGATTCCAGCTTTCGCCTCCATCGCCATCGATCCTTACCCGTTTGTGGCGATATCGGAAAATCCACTCGGCATTCGGCTGGAAGTTTTGGAGTTTTGTAGCGGGGGGCGCACCCGTCGATTCCGAATTGGAGGAATTCTGGGCCAAGCTGGGTTTTCTGGTTGTTCAGGGGTACGGGCTAACAGAGGCAAGCCCGGTTGTCACGGTCAATCATCCGTTCGACGCGAAACGAGGATCACTTGGCCGAGCCCTGCCGGGGCTCGAAGTGATGATTGCGCCCGATGGCGAGATTCTCGTCCGCGGCGAAAGTATCACTACCGGCGACGATGGTAGCTGGCTTCACACGGGCGATCTTGGCGCGATGGATGCGGAAGGCCGTCTGTACTATCGTGGCCGCAAGAAGGACATGATCGTCACATCTGAAGGGCTCAACGTTCATCCGGAAGATATCGAGCACGTGCTGAATCAATTTCCGGAAGTTCGCGAAAGCGCGGTTGTCAGTGTCCGTAAGAACGGAAACGAGCAGGTTCATGCGGCGCTGATTCTCAAGGATCCGAATACCAACGTGGACACGCTGGTAAGACAGGCCAACGACAAACTGGAGGCCCATCAGCGGATCAAAAGCTGGTCGGTATGGCCCGACAATGATTTTCCGCGGACCACGTCCACGATGAAGGTCCGGAGAGCAGAGGTCGCCAGGCGCATTTCAAGCGTTCCGCAGTCGATGCCTCCGTTACAACCGAGGGAAAGAGATTTCAGCGCGATGTCTTCGCTCGAGCGGGTCGAGTTGTTGTCGCAGTTGGAAAATCAATATCAGGTGGATCTCAACGAGGAGGAATTTTCGCAGCTCAAGGACTCGGCACAGCTCGAGGAATGGCTCCGCAGATCAACGGTCGGCCGCTCAGAACGCGCCGGTTCAGGGGTCTTATCTCGGCCCTTGTCGGATTGGGCGAGATCGCTTCCGATCCGGCTATTTCGAACCATATTCCAACAACTGGTCGCGATTCCGCTTTTCAAGCATTACTTGCCTCTGACGGTAACCGGCCTCGAGCACTTTCAGCATCTCGAGGCGCCGGTCATATTTGCTGCCAATCACACGAGCCATCTCGACGCGCCTGCTGTCTTTGCCGCGCTTCCGTTCCGGTGGCGGCGGCGTCTTGCACCTGCAATGGGACTCGATCAGTTCCAGCCGTATTTCGAGCCGGATCGATTTTCCAAAAAAGAAGTGTGGTGGACAGGGCTGGGCTACGTGTTAGCCTGCGGCCTCTTCAATGCCTATCCGCTGCCGCAGGAAGTCGCCGGCGTTCGGCGCGCGCTGAATTACACCGCTGAGTTGCTCAAGCGCGGATACTGTCCGCTCGTGTTTCCCGAGGGCATGCGGTCCACCGACGGAAGGCTGCATTCCTTTCGGCCCGGCATCGGGATGATGGCAATTCGCCTTCAACGACCAATCGTGCCTATCTACATTGAAGGCTTGTATTCGGTGTACTCGGTTCATCACAGTTGGCCAAAACGCGGGGCCGTACGCGTGTCATTTGGACAGCCGCTGAGATTCACGTCTGAAAGCTACGACGAAGTCGCTCAGAAGGTATGCCGCGCAGTCGAGGATCTGCAGCAGTTCATGTAAAACCGAGTTTCATCATGGCAGTCTCCCAGTAGAAGATTTGCACTTCTTCTGCCAGACTTGACGGCGATGAAAGAGATTGCTCTGCATTGGATCGGTCAATATGGCTACGCCGGAATCTTTTCGCTGCTGATATTCGGAATCGTCGGGTTGCCGGTT
>MNKP01000171.1 GCA_001920875.1 Acidobacteria bacterium 13_1_20CM_2_55_15 | reverse complement strand
CCGACTCGGCTTCGGACTTCAATCGTTGAGTTGCAATTTTCCATAGCAATGCTGCCCCTTGTTCTTCACCAGCTCCGCTGGCACACCCCAGAGCCTTGCTCACAGTTAACCACCGGACAACCGTGCCGACGAAAAACAGCCACTTCTGCCAGACGGCTTCACTAACCGCGGCATTGTCGGAGGGAGGCAGTCCTTCAGAATTAGCGTTCTTAACTTCTGGTGTTTCCCTCATGGGTTCCGCCTCCCATTGTCTTTCCAACCCTTCTGTGTTGGGCGACATCGGCAGACGTGAGGTTGATGGAAACGGGAACCGTTGCGGAGCACCCGGCGATATGACACTTTAAAGTCTCGTAGCAGATGCCGGGGCATTCCTGTATGGACATGTGCCCCGGTCCGGCAAACAAATCATGGGGTGCCTCGACGGATATCATGTGCTGGGATGCGTCGGGACCAGAAAATGAAAAGTCGAATCGCCTACTTCCATCCGACAGGGCCTGGAATCCCAGGTAACGCACAGTGACCTTAGGGTCCGTCATAAATTTTCTCCAACCGGAAACAGCGCTTTAGGCCGCCTCACTTCTCCGGAAAATGCTTTCCCACATCCTTTCCAGCGTGGAACAGATCAAATTGCGATTGGGTCCGAAGAGTCCCGATGGACTCCGAGGAAGTTGTGCTTCGATTCCTTTTGCTCGATTCTGCAGCATTCTGGCGTATTCCATGGCGTACTCCTGCGCAACGATGTCTGAAAGCCCTTGCAGTAGACGATGGCTTCCCCATTGAATGCAAGCAGAGGGGCGCTGAATTCCGCATTAAATCGCTCATCCAAACCAGACCCCCAGTCCACCAACAATACAGTGTGCGCTGCTAATGATATTGCAAACAGCCTCTTTCATGGTCGCGTTCCTTGAACATCAACTTTCGGTTTGGCGCTGAGTTTTGAGTAACAATGCGAATGATAAGTCTTGCCGCAAACTACGACTCGTTCTTCGTTCGGCACGACTCGAATGCAACAGCTTTCGCACCAGACCTTAAACTTCGCGTTTGTGTTTTCGGCTTTTGTCACGTTCATTGTTCCTCTCGGGTTCGCTTGGCTTACCCCGTTGCCTTTGAAAGCGCGAGACGGTTGCGCCGGTGTAATCCGCCTGATGCCTGCAAATGTCCAACGGGCAGGTCAACACAAGTTTTCCGGGCCGACAGAGGTTTTCCTACTCCTTCGCTGCGGTCGAGTGCGAACAAAATGGGCACGTGGCACTTCCGGCAGAGACCGAGATACCATCGCGTGTCGGCCTTGGGCCATCGAGAAATATTCAACGAGTCTCACTTCCATCAGAAATGCCGGAGCTTTTGCTATCGTAATTCCGGCCTGTATCGGGCAATAACATCAGGCCCGTCTTGATTCGGACTTTTGCCCGGAACCGGCTTCCTGTGCTGTCAACGTTTTCCGCAGTTCCCGAATCCGAGTTCGGTTGTGGAGCTTAGCTCTACGCTGACGATAAAAACGCGAACGATCGCCATTTCTTCCAGACATACTGTTCTCGTTCCGTTTTAAACCCGTACAAGTGCGACATCGTGGTAGCACCCATAAGGATTCTTCTTGGAAGTATTCGACCGCCACGAGGAAGACAGTCCAGAAATGAACCGGAGTGAGTCGACATACGTAGCATAGTCCTATGCGCATGCGATAACAACACGAATAGACCCCTTTGAAAGCGCGTTAAGCGCGGGGAGGAGGGATGACGGGAAATGGGAGCACGTCGGAGCCGGTTGGGCGTGCCGTTGGGCTTGGGAATGTCTTCCGCCACTGCTTTGTAACAGTTCATCTGCTGCCGCTCACCCGTTTGGTGTGGCTCTCATGCTGGACAAATCTCCGGGAATTTGATAGAACAAGCTGGCGAGATATGACCTGATGGCGACGGGGAGGTGTCATGCCCAAGATGGTGATTGAAGTTCCGGATGAGCTAGTGGAAGTGGGAAAGGCGATGGCGGAGCATTTGGCGAGTTTGCAACGAACGATGGCTCGGCTCGGTACTGGGAAGGCAGTGGATTACGCGGCCATTGAGGAGGCGATGGAGGAAAGCGCGGCGGGGACGGAGCTGGCAGGACACCGGGCAATTTTGCAGAGGCTCGACATTGACGTTCCGGCGGTGGTGATTGGAGGGATACGTTACACGCGGGTAGGACGGTGCGAGGGGGCCTACCACACCATGGTAGGTTCGGTGTCCGTAGAACGGTCGTTATATCGACAGTCGGGACAGCGTGGGGGGCAGCCAGGCGGCAAAGTGGTGGACGCGGTGAGCCTGCGGGCAGGGGTAGCGGCCGACGGGTGGTTGCCCCGTACGGCACGGGCGATGGCGCACGCGGTGCAGCAGGGCACTTCGCGGGAAGCGCAAGCGTCGGCAAAGGAGTTTGGACGGCTGCCGTATTCGCGCGCCAGTTTCGAGCGGGTGGCGCACGTGGTGGGAGCCCTTGCGGTTGCGGACCACCAGGACATCGAGGACGTGCTGATCGATGCGGTGGAAGTGCCTGAGGATGCGCATTCCATCAGCATTTCGCTGGACCGGGTCAGCGTCCCAATGGAGGAACCGCGACGGCCGCCGGCCGGGCGGCCGAGAAAGGACGCGCCGAAAAGACGCGTGGAGCGGAATTTCCGCATGGCGTATTGCGGCACGGTGAGGCTGCATGATGAAAACGGGGTGGGCGGCTATACCATCCGCTATGGATGCATGCCCGATGGAGACGTCATCGGGCTACGCGACCGCATGGTTGCCGATGCGGCGACGTTGCGGAGCCAGCGGCCGGATCTGAAGATTCAGCTGCTCTGCGACGGGGCTCCGGAGATGTGGAATCTGTTAGAGGGAGGCTTTAAGGCAAAGTTCGGAGACGACCTCCAGCGCCTTGTGGATCTGTACCACCTGACGGAAAAGCTCGGCGCCGCAGCCCGCGTACTGCAGGATTCAACGGCGGCGGCAGGCGAACGGCTCCGACACTGGAAGAGAGCCCTACTACAGCGAGGTAGCGCGGCCACCGACATTCTGCGGGAGTTGATTGCTTCGGGCAGGGATGAAGGTGTCGGCACGGACCATCCGGTCCATGAGGCCATCACCTATCTGCAAAGCCATTGCGCGGAGACCGATCGGATGAACTACGCGCGGGCGCGCCGGCTTGGCTTAGCACTTGGCAGTGGCAACGTCGAGGCCACCTGCAAAAGTCTGTTTGAAATGCGGATGAAGCGCTGCGGCGCACGCTGGAAACCGGAGACGGGGCAGCACATCGTACAACTACGAGCCCTCGCGCTTAGTGATCGATGGGAACCTGCGATCGCCTTAACACTTCGCCCGTTGCGCAAGGCTGTTCGCACGGCTTGAGGGGTCAATGTCCAGTATGAGAGCCACACCCGGAAGGTACTGGATCGGTTGGACGCCCACGAGGAGCTTCGAACGGTCCCCCTCCGCGAACTCCAGGAGTCGGTAAAGCAAAGGCACGAACTCATCGGGAAATTTCAACGGCTCCTCGAGAAGCTCCGGGAAGCGGATCTTTCGGAAGACCGGCAGCCCCTCCCCCCCGCGCCCGAGAACAATTCATAATTGGAATCTCGCCAACCCCGGCGGCCTGCCGCTAGACTCGCACTCCTATTTCGTCGACGTTCATCAGAAATTCCTGCCAGGTTTGAGCAGGAATGCCTGCTCGCTGTGCGATCAAAATCCCAGCGGGCTCACAGATGAGGAGCGGTCGGTATTCGGGAAATCGCGCGGTGAACTCAAGCAACCCACGAAGATCGGCTGCCTGAATATTCCCCGTTTTGACCTCTATCGCCCATAACCCCCAACTGCCATCAATGATTCCGTCGACTTCTAGAGGTTCCTCGCGCCAATACCGCACCTGTTGTCCTGAATTCCAGGCGTGCGCCAAGCAGACGTTTTCAATCCAATGGCCCCGACGCTCAGACTTGGTCTTCATGTCTGGAATTCCGCGAGGATCGGTAACGGCAAGCAAGGCATTGCTGAGCGTGACAAGCTTCGGCGGCGCGGCTCGGCCGCGCGCAGGATGCCGCGAATACTTCTGCAAAGGGGCAATCAAATACGCCTCTTGGAGGAGATCCAAATAATGGGCCACAGTCTCGATTGCCCCTCGGTCTTGGAGTTGACCTTGGAGCTTCTGCAGCGCAACGATTTCCGCGGGACGGGAGGTGCTCACGGCAAAAATTTGTCGAAGCAATGCGGGCTTCCGAACTGCACCGAGCGCTGAGATATCTTTTCCTATTGCCGGTTCCACGATTGAATCGCGAATATAGGCGAGACGTCGTTGTGTATCGCCGCGAATACTCATAACCCCAGGGTAGCCGCCGATCTGGACCACTATCTCGGCCGCTCGCTCAGCAGAGATATTGAATATTTCGACGAGTGAAGCGGCGGACCAGTGAGTGAGCGTCATTCGTTCAAAACGTCCAGCCAGGCTTTCACGGGATCCGGACCCGATGCGCAGTGCCGAGGAGCCTGTCGCAACGATATGAACAGGCACACGCTTGCGCTTCAGCCGGTCCCATTCTCCTTTTAATTTGCCGGACCAGTTCGGGACAACATGAACCTCGTCGAGCAGCACGATAGCGCTTCCTTGAGCTGTAGCGACTTCTTCGGCTCGGACCCAGAGACGTTGCCAAAACCCCGGCAATCCCCCCTCAGGACTGTCTGCCGATGCATAGATGGCACGGGCTCCCCACATGTCCGCGATTTCCAGCAACAATGTTGTTTTGCCGACCTGACGAGGCCCCGAGAGTAACTGAATGGGCGCTGGTGCCGGTTCAGCTAACCGCTGGCCTAAAAGTTCTCGGCATCTGGTGTAACTTAATCCCAACTGGTATTCAGGCATACTCGAATAATTATTAGACTATACTCGAATAATTATTAGACTATACTCGAATAATTTCGGATTTTATCGGATCCGCCGAAACGAAGCGCGTCAACTGACTCCCTGAAGTCAGAAGCCGGGGGCCCAGGTTTATCTGCACATTTCCCGCACACCACTTCTGACAAGCCAGGTCTGACGCGGATGTGCCGCGCGCACATTGGGTGCCGGTTCCAAAAGCCATCCGAAGTTCCGGGCGGACCCGATGTGTCCGGTCCTTTTGATATTCAACACGGTGGCCGGGCGACTAGGAAGTCGACTCCGAACGGCCGGCGGCCTCGACCGTCGGCAGCGTCGCCCGCTCAAATCCTTCGAGGGGGAAGTCCATGCCACACACCGGACCCGCAGCGACTCAGCCCAAACTCAAATCGTTAGTTCACTCTGATGTTCTTGGGCGATTGAATTGGCACAACCCGGCGATGCCCTTCATCTATACGTTCGAAACCGCGACGTGCGAGGAATTCATCCCGCTCTGGCATCTCGCTTATCGCTATCCGACATTCCTCACAACCAGGGAACTTGCACACGCAACGGGCTTCTGTGAAGCAACAATGCGTGAGTACTGTAACCGGCACTGTGATCGGTTTCCGGACTTCGTCAAAATGACGGAGGGTTCAAGACGCGGACTGCCGCCTAGTGCGTGGAAAGATTCAAGAGCGACACACAACCAATATGGTCTCGTTCTGCCTGAACTTCCGGTGCCGCTAGCACCCGCTTGGATTCACGATTCCGCTGAGGCCGAATATCACAAAGAAATGATGGCCGCCATACCGGAGTGGCCTCTCGTTTCCGAGGTGGCGCGATTCTTGATGGTTAACCTCGTCTATCATTCCGAACGCCGACGTTGCGTTTTGATCGAAAAGAAAATCACCTCGCTTGTCCGCTCTTCCGCCCGTTACATCAACGTGCACGCCCATCAGCTCAACTCGGGTCGAAATGACTACCCGATAGGAAAACGAGACCATCCCTGCAGGACTTGGAGCAAGGTAACCATCCACAAGCTTGTTCTATCCTGGGAACGCCACTGGACGTCTGGAGGAAAACAAGCATCACGCATCTGGAGACTTCCGCCAACGCCAGAAGGCTTCCCTTCTGGCGAGGCGGCGGCCATAACCGCACCAACCAAAGTGGCTCAAACAACAGGCGAGCGAATTCTCGAAGCTCTCACCAGGTCGAAAGACATCAGAGAACTCGTCAACGAATTACACGTTACACGAACGGCAATCAACAGCGCAGGAGATCGGTTGCGACGTCAGGGACTAATCAAAAAGCGATCTAAGGACATTGACGGCTTATGGAAGCGCGCTCTGTGGGAGCGCGTTACTCCGCCCGTCCCGGCAGACCGAAAGCGTCAGTGGCTGGAATCACAACTTACCGAACGCGGTTGGACGAAGCGTGACTTGGCTAGATTCAACGGCCCCGATCACAAAACCGTGGACAAGTACATGCGCGGCGAACCCGTGTACGGAGCGACACGCGAAAAGATTGCTCTCGCTCTCTCGCAAAAAATTCGACGCGTCCGCGTAGAAGAGGTTCCATAAGGTGGGGAATTTTAAATTTCCCCAATTTCCCCAACTTCCCCAAGGTAGTTTCCAACACTTCCCCGTCAGAATTGCCTAGATTTCCCGCGATGCCGCGGGCCACCGACAAACCCAGTAACTTAGTGATCGACCTCCGCGGTCTGGATGACATCCGGATCGAGGAGATACCTCACACGTTGGCGTTGCTCGCGGCGGCGCAAGCGCAGCTCGCGGCGCGGCTGTTGCAGAACGGTGTCAGTGGTTCGAATGCCGATGTTCGCAATGACGGTCTTCTAACTGCGAACCAAGCCTCAAAAAAATGCGGGTTCTCAGTTGACTGGCTCTATCGACATTCCCAGTCGTTACCGTTTGTAATCCGTGTCGGGCGATCGCTGAGGTTCAGTGAAGCTGGTTTAGAGAAGTGGATTCGGTCGCGGAGCGGCCGGTAACCAAAACACCACGGGCCGTCAACCCTGGACTGTAGACGGCCCGGCAACAAGACACGAGAGGAACCGGCCTCGTCGTGACCACGCGCCAATCATACCACCGCCGCGAAACAGGCACAGTAGATACACGCCACCCTGACACGGTCGGCAACACCTTCAAAACTCAAGACTGGCAACGATTTCAGGGCCGCGCATTGGATCGCAACTCCAACGGATACCGGCTGTTTGTAAGGTCGGCTTTAATAAAACGGGGTTCTCTTCCGGGACTCCGTTTTTGTTGCCGCGCCCAGCGGTCCGATGAGAGCTGAAGTGATCATCGAAATGCTGTCGGGTGTCCGCTCCGCCGGCACGGACAAATGGACGGCACGGTGCCCGGCCCATGAGGATCGATCCCCATCTCTCACGATTCGTCAAACCGATGACCGGATCCTGATCCATTGTTGGGCCGGGTGTCAGCCTGTCGATATCTGCTGGGCGCTGGGCCTGACTCTTGCCGACCTTTTCACGGAGTCTCGATACCGACCTGATCCCCACACCCACCGCCGGCCGCGAGCGGCTGAAGTTTTTGGAGGCGTGGCGCCAGGGGGAACTAATCTGCTGCGCGCAGGATCTCCGAGCACGCGACACCATCACCAGGCACATCGATCGAGCCGTGACGGACAGCGTCCTGACTACCGACGGGGCAATGACCATGCTCGCTTATGAATACGACAGCTACACCGAACTTGAGTACCGATTCACCCGCCTCCTCTGTGGAGAAGACGCGCTTGAAATATCGCGGGAGTCGAGGAGAAACGCATGACGAAACCTGTTCAACAGATGCAGATGACGCCGAGCGAGTTGGCCCAACTTCAGCAATGTGTAGATCCATGGCCGGAACCAGAGGCGATGGACGATGGACTGCCCGAAGTCACATCTTTCGACCTCCGGTGGTTACCCGAGTCCTTTCGATCCTGGGTTGCCGACGTCGCGGAGCGGATGCAGGTACCGGTCGATTTCCCCGCCGTGATTGCAGTGCTGTGCCTCGCCGGCGCCGTCAATCGGCGCGCCCGAATACGACCGAAGGTGTGGGATGGCTCCTGGGCAGCGGTCCCGAACCTGTGGGGCGGCATCATTGCTCTGCCGGGCTTGTTGAAGTCACCGGTGATCGCGATCGTCACGGAGCCGCTTCGCAAAATACAGGACCTCTGGTGGCAGGAGCACAAACAAGCGGAAGCCGACTACAACCGCTCCAAGGAAAGAGTACGAACTTCGTCGTTCCGCTTGGCGGGACGACTTCAAGTCACGCACGAAAAAACACCAACTCGCCCAGAGTTGGAACGAGGACGAACCCGACGTGCCAGAGCTGCGGCGGCTCATCGTTAATGACGCCACCGTCGAGGCTCTACACGAGACCCTCGATGCCAATCCCGCCGGACTGCTTGTCATTCGGGATGAATTGACGGGTTGGTGGAGTCAATTAGATCGCCAGGGCCGGGAGGGTGAACGCGCATTTTTCTTGCAGGCCTGGAACGGCGACACGTCATTCACGATTGATCGCATCGGTCGCGGGAGCATACAGGTACCAGCCTGTTGTTTATCAATGCTCGGGGGCATTCAACCCGGTCGGTTGCGCTCCTACCTCGTCGATGCGATCACGGATGGACCCGCAAACGACGGATTGATTCAGCGTTTTCAATTGCTCGTTTGGCCGGACACAACAAAGAAGTGGGTCTATATCGATCGCGTGCCGGACGTCGCAGCAGCGAACAACGCATTCCAAGTATTTGAGCGTGTCATTCAGATTGATCCTGACGTTCCCCTGTATTTTCGGTTCACACCCGATGCTCAAGATCTGTTCATTGCCTGGCTCTGCAAGTTGGAACAGAAAGTTCGCGGGGATGATCTCCATCCGGCCCTTGTCTCCCATTTGAGCAAATATCGCAGCCTCATGCCGTCGCTTGCGTGCCTGTTCGAGCTGGCCGACGGTGGTACAGAGCTGGTGTCGCTGGAGCACGCGAAGCAAGCGGCATCATGGTGTGCCTACCTCGAATCTCATGCTCGACGGATCTACTCCTGCGTGGTGACTCCCCAATTACGGGCTGCGCGGGAGTTGGCGACGAAACTGAAAACCCGGAAAGTCGGCAAAGAGGAGAATGGTGCATTTTTCTTCACCTGCCGCGATGTCTACCGCCAAGGGTGGAGTGGACTCGACACGCCCGAGTCGGTTAAGCGTGCGGCAGATGTCTTAGTCGATGCCGGGTGGGTACGGACCCTGCCCGCCCAACCCGGACCAGGCCGGCCGTCAGACCTCTACATCGTCAACCCACGCCTATGGAGAAAGCAATGAATTGGATGGAATGGCAGCCCCGGCAGGCCCAAAAGTTTCAGGAATCCCTAAAGAACCAACCGACAAAACCGCCAAAACCCAATTTTGGCGGTTTTGTCGGTTCCACTTTTAGGCAAAACGAAAAGATTCAGGTCCGCCTGGCCAGGGCGGGTATCTCGATCGCCGTGGATAAGAACACCGGTACCGCGCTCCTCATCTTCAGCGAGTCGGAGGCCCAAACCGTCCAAAATGTCGCCGATGTTTATAAACCTTTCGATATCGAGTTGACCGACAAACAGCGGCGGGAGCTCGCGGCCGACCTGGAGTACTACGACAGTTTGTTGCGGAGACGCGAATGTTAGACCGCCGTTTGGAGGATCTACCCAAAGTGCGCCCGGCAGCCGGCGCCTGGCCGCGGGATTCCCCACACCTGTGCGGGTTTTGTGACGGCAAAGGCTGACGCAGCATGATTCGCGATCGCACCAAATACGGCGCCGTCCGCACCGACGGTTTCGCCTCGAAGCGCGAGGCCCACCGCTACCGTGAGCTGCGCCTACTGGAGCGGTCCGGTGTCATCACGGGGCTGGAATGTCAGGTTGCCTTCGAATTGCAGGCGCCGGCGTCCACGGGAACCCTCGCGACGGTCGGGCGCTATATCGCCGATTTCGTCTACATCGAAAACGGCCGGAAGGTTGTCGAGGATGCGAAAGGCGTCCGCACGCACTTGTACCAGTGGAAGCGCCGGCATTTCGAAATCCAGTACGGCATGCCCATCACGGAGGTGTGATGCATTGGATTCCCACCCCAACGGGCGCGCTACGAGACCTGATGGACACAGGCTTTGAGAAAGGACGTGCAGGAAATGTGCAGGAATACTATTGACACGGTAACACGTGTAAGCGTATTGTCCAGTCATGCCGAAAGACAAGTTGACCTTGACCGTCGATCCCGCACTTCTCGAAAAGATCAAAATCCAGGCTGTTCGCGACAAACGCAGCGTGTCGAACATCACCGAAGAAATGTGGCGGCTCTACTTGAAGTGGGCCAGGGAGCGGCGGGCCGAGGCTTAGTAACAGTAAACAAACGCGGCCCGCCGCGGTGTTCGAAGCACCGCGACGAGCCTAAACCACTCGACCTGAAGGGAGGTCAAATGGCTATTTCGATTAAATCTACATCCGGACCGAATCCGGTCCCGGAGAACTCTAAACCATCTCCTAAACCCGAAACCCACCCCAGGAAGCGCGGCGACGGCTACATCTACCAACGGGAAGGCAGTGGCAATTGGTGGATCTGCTACTACTTTAGAGGCAAGCCTCACCGGGAAAGCTCCTACTCGACGGACCCGGCCGTTGCGCTGAAGAAACTGGATAAGCACGTCAAAGAACTGTGGGCCGCGAAACAGGGACTCGACAAGCTCAACGGCGGCCGGGGCCTGGCGCAGTTCCGATCGCACCTGAAGCCGGTCCGGAAGGCGTTCGGCGACCTGCGCGCCGTCGATGTGACTCCGAAGGTCGTGGACGATTACATTGACGATCGACTTGCCGGCGACACGAAAGCCGGAGTCGGTCCACGTTCGGCGGCGACCATCAACCGGGAGACGTGCCTGCTGGGCCAGGCGTTCAAGCTCGGCGTCCAGCGACGTCTCATTGTCATGGCGCCGCACATCCGGAGCCCGGCTGAAAATAACGTCCGGCAGGGATTCTTCGAGAATCCTGAATTTGAGGCTGTCGCTACGCATCTTCCGGAATATCTCCAGGACTTCAGCCGCTTTGCCTATCTCAGTGCATGGCGCAAAGGTCAACTCCGGAAGTTGGAATGGCGCGACGTGGACCGCAACGCCGGCATGATTGTGGCGCGCGCGGAAAACGTGAAGAACAACCGGCCGCACAAGATTGTGTTGGAGGGAGAGCTGGCGGCCATCATCGAGCGCCGGTGGGCGGCTCGCGAGTACAAGACAGCCGACGGCGGCGTTGGAATCAGTCCATATGTTTTCCATCGTGACGGCCTGCCGGTCGGCGACTTTCGGAAGGCGTGGGCGTCCGCGTGCCGGGCTGCGGGATTTCCGGGAAAACTCTTTCACGACCTGCGGCGATCCGGAGTGAGGAACATGGTCCGCGCCGGCGTCCGCGAAGGCCTGGCGATGGCGATTTCGGGTCACCGTACCCGTACGATTCTTGAAAGATACAACATCACTTCCGATGACGATCTGCGCCAGGCGGTCAAGCAAACCCAGGAACACCTCAACGCGCAGCCCGCACCAGCCAAGGTTGTGGCGATCGCTTCCCATAAGAAGTAAGAATCCGGACAAGCACCCCAGGCGCCTTCGGGCCGCCTTTTTTCTGAGAACCAGCACAGTTCATACACAGTGAGGAATTTTGCGGGCGCCTGCCGTTGCTAACTGGCTGATTCCTCGATACGCCCGAGAGGATTCGAACCTCTGACCTTTGGTTCCGGAGACCAACGCTCTATCCGGCCTGAGCTACGGGCGCGTGAAAACGATTGTACTCTATCTCGCTTTTGTCAGGGCATTTCAACTGAAGCGGTGGCAACCTTTTGTCCGGCACACCTTGAAAAAGTCTTTCAATCATCGATCTCAATTGAACGAATGATACAGCTTGCCTACCTTGCCTCTCATTTCTGCAGAAGGTTGCCAGAACTGATAGAGCTGGTTTGAGAAGAGACCGTTTCCACCTTCGAGCCAGTTTGCCACTTGCTGTTGCAGAACAGGTTTCAGGCGGCAGCCGACCCATATTGCATGAATGTGTGGCGGACCGGTCCAGCCATCTTGACCGTCTTTGCGGTACCAGGCGCCGAAACCGGCAGTGGCAAGACGCGCCAGCAGCGTCCGGATCTGCGCCTGGGTGAGACAACGAACGCTGATATCCACCGCTCCCGTGTAGGCTTTCCCATTGACGGTTCCATCCGTGTCATGAACGTTTCCTCTCTCCTGCGAGTGATTGATGCCCTGAGTGATCCGGTGTGCGAGCGCCAGACTGCGGAGAGCGGCGTAGGCATCCGGGTGAAGACCTTGGGGCTTTGCCGGATTCAGTTTACATGCGGCGTCCGGCGCCCATGGATAGATTTCAGGATATGGAACCAAAGAAACGATAAACAGCAGAACGGTTGTAATCAAGCGCGCCCGGAGGGAGTCGAACCCCCGACCTACGGATTCGAAGTCCGGCGCTCTATCCAGCTGAGCTACGGGCGCGTCAGAAAGATTTTATCACCTAATCGAATCGAGCATTTCACCGACGCGGTCGAGAGCGGCGAGCAAGTACGGGGCTTCGTTGCCGAAGCCGAAGCGGATGTAGCCGTCGAGCAGGAAGTGATCGCCGGGAACAATTAATGTCGAGCGTTCGGTGCGGAGACGCTCGGCAAGCGAACTCGAATTGATCGGCGCATGGTATTGCGTCATGCAGATCGCGGCGGCCTTCGGAGGGACATACTCGAACATGCCGGGCCGCGAGTCCAGCCAACTCTTTAGATTCGGCCAGTTTTGGTTCAGGAGTCGGCGCGTGCGATCGAGAATGCGAGCGCGCTGCTCCAGTAAGCGGCAGCCGACGAGGTCGCTCAAGGCAGGTGGGGCGATCTTGGTGTAATCGGCGTAGGACCAAACTTCCTGTATTGTCTCTTGCGCTGCAAGAACCCAGCCCAGGCGAAGTCCGGGCGTACCGTATGCCTTGGACAAACTGCTGGTCACGATCGTTTTCGGATACTCGTTCCAGAACGAGGGCGTTTCTTCGCCAATGCGTTCGGCGCCACGATAGACCTCATCGGCCAAAATCCAGCAACCGTGGCGGTCGGCCACCGCCGTCAGCGCCTTGATTGTACTGTGACCGAAGACCGAGCCTGTTGGGTTGTTCGGGTTCGAGAACGTGATGAACTTCGTTTGTGGCCCGACGCGTGAAGCGATTTCTTCGGGATCGGGAAGCCATTCGTTTTCAGCCCGCAACCAAATTGGGACGATGCGGCCGCCAAGCGCTTCGATGAGTCCATAAGTCTGCATGTAATTCGGCAGAATAATGACCACTTCGTCGCCTGGTTGAAGTAAGCGTAGGATGGAAATCAGATTAGCTTCCGCTGCGCCGATCGTCGCTAGAACGTTCCTCTCGGTCGCTCCTTTATATAAGGACGCGACGAGTGACCGAAATCGCTCTGTACCATTTGAAACGCCGTAACCCAACCGGCACCTCGCCAGGTCCTCCTGATCAATACAGAGCTCGCCGAGCGTGAGTGGATGTACGCCGCTTTCCGATAAGTTGTATTCTACCGAGTTTTCATACGTGGACTGCCATCGTTCCAATGCAAATCTTGAGAAATTCATAGGTGTGATAATTTATAGGATTCTTACGCCAGCGAGGTAGCTGTCATGCGGAATATGGTCATCATCGGATCCGGGCCGGCCGGTTTGACGGCAGCCGTCTATGCGGCGCGCGCGAATCTCCAACCGCTTCTGATCGAAGGAAAAGAACCGGGCGGACAGCTCACATTAACCACGCTTGTCGAAAATTATCCGGGTTTTGGCGAAGGCATCATGGGTCCGCAACTCATGGAGGAAATGCGGAAGCAGGCATTGCGCTTCGGGACTGAAATCGTGACGAGTTATGTCTATGCGGTGAAGTTAAAGGAGTATCCGTTTCGCGTCTATTTTGCGGACCAGGAAGTGACCACGAAGACAGTTGTGATTTCCACGGGTTCCTCGGCCAAGCTCATCGGAATCGAAAGCGAACTCCAACTGATGGGGCATGGCGTTTCAACCTGTGCGACGTGCGACGGCTTCTTCTATCGAGGCAGGGAGATCGCAGTGGTGGGCGGCGGCGACTCGGCCATGGAAGAGGCGACGTTTCTGACGAAATTCGCCACGACGGTCTTTGTGATCCACCGCCGTGATGTGCTACGAGCCTCAAAGATCATGCAAGATCGCGCATTCAGCAATCCGAAGATTCAGTTCATCTGGGACACCGTTGTGGACCATGTCGTGGGAACGAAAGAGACCGGTGTTACTGGATTGAAGCTGAAGAAGGTAAAGACCCTTGAAGCCTCCGATCTCAAGGTGGATGGATTGTTTGTTGCGATTGGTCATAATCCAAACACCGACATTTTCAAAGGTCAGATTGATTTGGACAGCCACGGGTATATCAAGACCCAGCCGGATTCCACTCGCACAAATATTCCCGGCGTGTTCGCGTGCGGGGATGTTCAGGATCCGGTATTCCGGCAGGCAGTCACGGCCGCCGGCACAGGATGCATGGCAGCCATTGAGGCGGAGCGTTGGCTGGAACACTGATGCTAGCCTCTCCCTCTGGGAGAGGCCGGCGCGACAGCCAGCGGGCTGGCGCGCCGGGTGAGGGTGCAAGATTTGACGAGACCTGAGACCCTCACCGTTTCTTGAGGCTTCGCCCTGTCGGGCTCGCGCTTCGCGCCCCCTCCCAGAGGGAGAGGGTGATTAGGTTCTTATGGACGAAGAGCGTATTTTCACATTGGCGGAAGCGCAAAGCCTTCTTCCAAGGCTGCGAACGCTGCTGGAAGAACTCAGCCAGGAATGGAAACGCATCAGCGCGCTGAACCCCGAAATCCAGAAAGCTCGGGACAATGCGTCGCTCAACGGGTACAGCAAGTTTGGAGTGGAATACGTGGAGTCGGTCTCGCACCTCATGTCGCTGATCCATGAGATCAAAGACATGGGTGTGCTACTCAAGGATGCGGATAAAGGCCTCTGCGATTTTCCGTACATAAAGGGTGGCCGGATGGTCTACCTTTGCTGGCAGTTAGGCGAGGACAGGATAGGATACTGGCACGATGTGGAGACTGGATTTGCCGGAAGGGAACCTTTGGAGGAAAGCGATAAGTGACCAATCGTATGGATAGAATTCTGATCGCCGGCATCGATTGTGTCGCGGCCATCGGGGTCACTCCCGAGGAGAGGACCATGAAGCAGCGGCTCTCCATCGACGTGGAAATCGCAACCGACATATCCCAAGCCGCCCGCTCGGATTCCCTGAAAGACGCTCTCGATTATTCCAAGGTAGCAACCGTAGTCACGGAGGTCTGTAGAAGCCGCGACTTTCATCTCATTGAGACGGTGGCGGAGCTTTTGGCTGGCCGGATACTAGCCGAATTTCTTGCGCCACGGGTCCGCATCCTCGTCAGGAAAATCTCGCCAGTCCTGGAGCCGCGTGTGAACTACGTCTCTGTGGAAATCGTGCGTTCCCGGTAATCCCTTCAAAATTTGGAATTTGTAGCAAATTTTTATTGAAGATCCTGAATTTATTGCGCTATTCTTTTCCCCTCGTTTTGATGGCCAGCACCAACGGCCTCCGAAGTCCTTACACTGAAAATTCGCGTATTCATAAGGAGGTTGCTTGTCTACTCTGGAAGATAGGTTGGTTGAGACTCCACAGGCCGACTACTCCGCTCGAAACCAGGTAAAGCCGAGTCGCGGAAAGCGAGTCATGAAGTACATTGATGCCGCTGTTTGCTACGGCGCCAGCGTGGCATTCGATACCATCCAATACTTTAATCGCTTCAGTCCTAACCCCTCCTTTACGCCGAAATGGACCGAAAAGCCCTTACTGAAATCCTGGCAAAAGACAAAACCAGTGCTGGGATGGCCGCGCCAAACCGATTCGCTCTGCCCCCAGTGCGTCAAAGAAGCGCGCGAAACGATCATCAGCGGCGCCGTCGACTGGACAAGGTTGCTCCACCAGAAAGTCGGGGAGGTCAAGGCCAATATCATCGAGAGAAACGGCCAGGTCTGGATGGTGAAGGACTGTCCGCAGCACGGCAAAACCGAAGATCTGATGGCGATCGACGTGAAATTCCTAGAATGGATCGAGAAGAATTTTCCGGGTCGCGACATTCCGGCACACGCCGATAAAGATCTTCACAATCACGGCAGCAGTACGATCCGGCACGGCCGCGGCGCGGTCCTGACGGTCGATCTGACGAACCGCTGCAACATGATGTGCGATCCCTGCTTCATGGATGCGAACCAGGTGGGCTATGTCCACGAGCTGACCTGGGAAGAGATCATGGAGATCATGGATAACGCCATCAAGATCAAGCCGCGGCGGCAAATGTCGATTCAGTTTTCCGGCGGCGAACCGACGCTCTCGCCCTATTTCCTGGACGCGGTCGCGTATGCCCGGAAAATCGGATATTCCAGCGTGCAAGCTGCAACGAACGGTATCGAGTTTGCGAAAAGCAAGGAGTTTTGCCGGAGGGCCGCTGAAGCCGGCTTGCGCTTCGTCTACCTGCAGTTTGACGGCGTCGGAAACGACGCCAATAGCCATCGCCAGATCGGGAACCTTTTCGATGTGAAGCTGCGCGCGATCAATAATCTTCACGAAGCCGGCGTTGAGATCATTCTGGTGGTGACACTTGTGAATGGAGTGAATAACGATCAAGTCGGATCCATCATCCGCTTCGCGATGGACAACCCGAAGAAGATCGCTTTCATCGCCTTCCAGCCGGTGTCCTTCACCGGCCGGGATGAAGACATCACGCCCGAACGCCGGCTGCGGCAGCGCTATACGCTTTCGCATTTAGCCAATGACGTGAAATCGCAGGTCGGTGTCACCGAACCTACGCGCGACTGGTTCCCTCTTTCGCTGATGGGAGCATTCGCCGACTTTGCCGATCTCGTCCACGGTCCCGGTGCCGACTGGGGTCAGGTAAGCTGCGGCTGCCATCCCAACTGCGGCGTGGGCACGGCGATGATGATCAACAAAGAAACCAAGGAGTACGCTCCGGTCCCCCAGTTCCTGAACATCCCAGGGCTCGTCAGTGATATGCAGAAGATCACCGATGCCGGCCGCGAAAAATGGTTCTCGAACGGAATGATGGCCCTCGCCCTTCTCAAGAACTACAACCCGTGGGGAGCACCTCCGAGTCTGACGCTGATGGATATCATCAGGAAATTCGACAAATCCTTCGGCCTCTCGGGCAAGAGCTACGGCAAAGTTTCGGGCGATCGCACCATGGAAGATATCGAACGGCGGCGCAAGGATCCCTGGAATTTCCTGTTCGTCGCGGGCATGTGGTTCCAGGATTTATTCAACTACGACTTCCGGCGAACCGAGATGTGCATCATTCCGTATGCGACCCAACTGGGCGAGATTTCCTTCTGCGCCTATAACACCGGAATCGGCTGGCGAAAGATCATCGAAAATATGTACAAGACCGCCAGCGTTGCCGAATGGAACAAAAAATACGGTAAGCACGGGGTCTACGCGGGCGGGAAGTCCGTTCCCCTGGACAATTACGCGCACAACCTGGTGCTCAATCCTGTCGATGTAACCCGCGTTCGCGTTCGCGGCGATGAGCCGGAAACCGCAGCCGACGAAGAACGTCTCGCCCGTCAAAAGACTCGCGAAGCTCAAAAGATGAAGCAGATGATGGACGAGTTGACGTTTGGGAAAAATCTCGGCACCGATGAAAAGAGCGAGTTGGTGAAGATCGAACTCGCCCATCGGGGTAGATAAAGATAGCCACAAAAAGGCACAAGAGTCACAGGGCTCGATATCCGATCCTCAAATCCCCAGCGCTTTTCGACCAGCCTCCGAGATCCGCTGCGGAGACCAGGCCGGCTCCATCACGATCTGGACCTTCGGAGTGGGAAAACCGGCCTCTGTAAGTTTCTTCTGGATGTCGCCCGCGATGACCGTGCCGGATGGGCAAGCCGGTGAGGTGACCGACATCTTGATATCGACCGAATCTGTATTCGCCTTGACCTCATAAATCAGGCCAAGGTCAACGACATTGAGCGGAATCTCCGGATCGTAACATTCCTTTAACACTTCGTAGACGAGATCCTCGTCGGACATCGACGCCAGCCGGGGGTCGCGGGCTTTGTCGGCAAGAGCCTCAGCGACGGTTGCTTCCATAGCCTTTGTCGATTCGGCATAAACCCGCGCGTCTTCTTCCTGTTCTTCCTGCGAGAAAGATCGAGTCACTTTGGATTGGCGGCGCACGGCCACCCCGATTCCAGTCGCCAGAAGAATGGATAAGATGAGGAGCAAAGCTATCAGCACGAATATTGATTTTCACCGGTAAACCCAGCGAGTTCAAGGGTATAATTTTTGTGTATAATACGCGCTTGCGCCATCGATCGAATTCCAGTCCGTAAATCTGTCCGAAAGGGTTAAAGACAATGGCTTCTGCCCCCGTGAAAGCTCCAGAGCAACCCGTCGTCGACATCACCAATGGTCCTTATCGCGTGGCCAGCGCGCTGATTAAGGTGCAAACGGAAGAACGTGAAGAGTTGCATAACCTGACAAAGCAGGTTCGGAACTTTGTCAGATCGTCAGGAATTCGTGCAGGCCTGGTCAACATTGCATCGCTTCATACAACGAGCGCGATTTTCATTAACGAATGGCAGGATGCTTTGATCCACGACTTCAAAGCCTACATTGCCGGGGCGATTCGCAAGGATCTCTATTACAGGCATAACGATCCGGCCTGGTCGGACTGCGACCGGCACAATGCCGACTCCCACTTGCGCTCTTTGATGCTTGGCATATCGTTGACCCTTCAGATTGCGGACGGAAATCTGGTTCTGGGCGAATGGCAAAGTATTATTATGGCGGAGTTGGACGGGCCTCGGGAACGATCGGTCCGGCTGCAAGCCATGGGCATTGCAAGCGAGCAGTAGTTGAATAAAGGAGTTTTTCAGAATGGCAATCGTATTGACCAAAAAAGCTGAAGACAAGGTAAGGGAAATCCTTTCGGAACAGTCCGAACCGTATGCCGGCCTGCGTATTCAAGTGATCGGCGGGGGCTGCTCCGGTTTTCAGTACCGTATGGGTTTTGATAAAAACTTCAGTGACCAAAGTGACGCCATATTTGAATTCGACGGCCTGAAGGTATTTGTCGACAAGACCAGCTTGATGTATATGGACGGGGCGGAGGTCGATTACGTCGAAGGACTGCATGGGGCCGGTTTCAAGTTCAGCAATCCCAACGTGAGCGGCACTTGTGGTTGCGGCAGCTCATTTAGCGTCTAATACCTAAGTTCAACGGGGGAGCTAAGAGCTGAGAGGATCCATCAGGGATCGACCCCTAGAACCTGATTCGGATAATGCCGACGAAGGGAGCACAGAATGAGTACTTCCAAAATCGAGTTCAAGGATTCCACTTATCTCGATAACGCGTTTCCTGCCAGCGAACGCGTCTACATTCCAGGCGAGCTGCATCGCTCCGTTCGAGTACCTCTGCGCGAGGTGTTGACGAGGGACGGCGCTCGCGTCCGCGTCTACGACACGCGCGGGCCCTGGGGCGATCCAGACGAGCTTTGCGACGTGCGCCAGGGCTTGCGTCCGCTTCGGCTCGAATGGATTGTGGACCGCGGCGATACGGCCGAATACGAAGGCCGTGCCGTGCGGCCGGAAGATAACGGCTATCTGAGCTTCAGCCACGCCGCGCATGCCGCGCAAAGTCAGGGCCGCGTGCACCTGGAATCTTTTCCAGGACTGAAGCGTCCGCCGCGTAAAGCCGCGCATGGTGCGGCTGTGACTCAGTTGGCGTACGCGCGACGAGGCATCATCACGCCGGAGATGGAGTTCATCGCCATTCGCGAGAATCTTGGACGCGAACAGGACTATCCAGCCTCGCGCGATGACCGCTCCGACATCCGCTTCCAACATGCGGGCGAATCCTTCGGCGCCGCCATTCCGAAATACATCACTCCAGAGTTCGTCCGCAACGAGGTTGCGCGAGGGCGCGCGATTATTCCGGCGAACATCAATCATCCGGAATCCGAGCCGATGATCATCGGCAGGAATTTTCTGGTCAAGATCAATTCCAACATCGGTAACAGCGCTATCTCCAGCTCGATTGAAGATGAAGTCGAAAAGATGCGATGGAGCATCACCTGGGGCGCCGATACGGTGATGGACCTCTCGACAGGCCGCAATATTCATGAAACCCGCGAATGGATTTTGCGCAACTCTCCAGTGCCGATCGGGACGGTTCCGATTTATCAAGCTCTCGAGAAAGCCGGCGGCCGGCCTGAGGAGCTGACGTGGGAAATGTATCGGGATACATTGATCGAACAGGCCGAGCAAGGGGTCGATTACTTTACGATTCATGCGGGCGTTCTGCTTCGTTATATTCCGTGGACGGTCAAGCGCCGGACGGGAATTGTCAGCCGGGGCGGATCGATCCTGGCGAAGTGGTGCCTTGCGCATCATCAAGAGAATTTCCTCTATACGCACTTCGAAGAAATCTGCGAGATCATGCGTGCATACGACATTTCGTTCAGCCTCGGTGACGGCCTTCGTCCAGGCTCCATTGCGGATGCGAATGACGACGCCCAATTGGGAGAACTCGCAACGCTCGGAGAACTGACGAAGATCGCCTGGAAGCACGACTGCCAGGTCATGATCGAAGGTCCGGGGCACGTGCCCATGCACTTGATCAAAGAGAACATGGACCTTCAGCTCAAGCTCACCCACGAAGCACCGTTCTACACACTGGGACCGCTGACAACCGACATCGCTCCCGGCTATGACCACATCACGAGTGCCATCGGCGCAGCGATGATCGGCTGGTACGGCACCGCCATGCTCTGCTACGTCACACCGAAGGAGCATCTCGGTCTGCCCACACAAAAAGACGTGAAAGACGGCGTTATCGCGTACAAGATCGCCGCACACGCCGCGGATCTGGCGAAAGGCCATCCAGGCGCGCAGGAGCGCGACAACGCACTGAGCAAGGCCCGATTCGAATTTCGGTGGGAAGATCAGTTCAACCTGAGCCTGGATCCGACTACCGCTAAAGATTTTCACGATGAAACGCTCCCTCAGGACGGGGCCAAGCTTGCCCACTTCTGCAGCATGTGCGGTCCACAGTTCTGCTCGATGAAGATTACCGAAGAAGTGAAGGAAGCCATGGATCAGAAGAGCGTGGAGTTTCTTAAAGCGGGAGCGGAGATTTACATTCCGGAGTCTTGAGACATTACTTCGAATCGATCACCAGTTCCGGTTCAGAGATGATCACGCGCGTGTAGGGCGGCACCGAGCGCGTCAGCCAGACGTTGCCGCCAATCACCGAACCGCGCCCGATCACCGTTGTTCCTCCGAGGATCGTAGCGCCGGCGTAAATCACAACATCATCCTCGATCGTGGGATGTCTCTTTTTACCGCGAATCATGCGGCCCTCTTCGTCCATCGCGAAGCTCAATGCTCCGAGCGTGACCCCCTGATAGAGCTTGACGCGGTTTCCAATAGTTGTCGTTTCACCGATGACCACACCGGTTCCGTGATCGATGAAGAACCCGTCGCCGATCGTGGCGCCGGGATGGATGTCGATGCCGGTTACCGAATGCGCATGCTCGGTCATGATTCGGGGCAGCAGCGGAATGCCTTGAAGGTTCAGTTCATGAGCCAATCTGAAGGTCGTAATTGCCAGGATCGCCGGATACGCGAAGATCACTTCGTCGATGCTCTTTGCGGCAGGATCGCCATCGTAGGCCGCCTGCGCATCGGCCGATAACCGGACGCGCAGTTTCGGTAACTTTCGGAGGAAGAGAATGGCCTGTTCTTCCGCAATTTTCCAGCAGTGCTCGCAATTGTTGTCTTCCTTTTTCTCGCATTGCGGGCGGACGCTGCGGTAGATCTCCTGGGTCAGGCGCGCGTAGATCGAATCGATGAGGTCTCCGATGTGATACTCGATGTTCGCAACTTCAACATACTTCCGCCCGAAGTAACCCGGATAGATCACTTCGAGCAGATCGCCGACAATCTGGATGAGCGAGCTTTTATCGGGCAGCGGAGTCGTCGCTAGATGCTCGAGCTTTGGCTGGAGACTCCCAAACGTCTGAAGCACTTCGCGAGTGATTTCCCGAACCTGATCCCGCTTTCTTAAATGCTCATGCATAAGCTGTAGCCAGCTTAACCGCTCAAGTTTAGCGGCTAAACCGGCCAGTTCTCCAACTCCTTCTGAACCTCAGCCATAAACTGATCTGCGGTGGCCCCATCGATCACTCGGTGATCGAATGATAAGGACAACATGATTATCGGCCGGATCGCAATGGCATCGTCAATCACGACAGCGCGTTTCTTGATTCCGCCCATGCCCATGATCGCAACCTGAGGTTGATTGATGATGGGAGTCCCGATCAATCCACCGTATTGGCCGGGATTCGTAATAGTGAACGTTCCGTCTTTCACGTCTTCCGGCGTGAGCTTTTTGTTGCGAGCCCGTTCGCCGAGATCATTGATGGCTTTGGCGAGGCCGAAAAGATTCCTCTCGTCCGCGTGTTTGATGACGGGAACAATCAAGCCCCACTCCAGATTCACGGCAATGCCAATGTTGATCGCCTGCTTGTAAACGATCGTGTCGCCCTCTAGTGATGAATTCACAAGAGGGAAACGTTTCAACGCCGTCGCAGCGGCCTGGACGAAGAAGGGCGTCACAGTGAGTTTCACCCCCGAGCGTTCGAATTCCGCCTGCTGTTTTTCCTTCGCTTTCAGAATCCGGGAGCAGTCGACCTCGAACAAAGTCGTTACATGCGCCGAAGTCCTGCGGCTCATGATCATGTGCTCGGCAATGGCCTTTCGCATGGCGGTCATGGG
>MNKP01000028.1 GCA_001920875.1 Acidobacteria bacterium 13_1_20CM_2_55_15 | reverse complement strand
TAACAACGGAAAGTTCAGATCAAATTTCTTTTTGAACTTCTTGTGGGATTCGACGGAATCAACGCTGATCCCCAGGACAACCGCGCCGCGGCTCTTGATCTCATCGATTCCGTCGCGGAACGCGCAAGCCTCTTTCGTACAGCCCGGCGTATCGTCCTTCGGGTAGAAATACAAAACAACTTTCTTACCCCTGAAATCGGAAAGTTTCACCTTCTGACCTTGGTCATTTAATACTGTGAAATCCGGCGCTTTTTGTCCGACCTTCAGAGCGGCACTTGCTGCTTTCGACATGGTACTTTCTCCTATAATAAGTCCCGCTACGGATAACGTCGACTCCACGGAGGCGTCCCCGCGCAGCGCAAGCGCGATAGCGCGCAGCCTCAAGAATAAGTCAACATCATCCAGAGCGGGAGTTAAAACAGATCTATGCGTGATTTGAAACGCCTTCGAGTCCTAAAAATTGATGAAGAACACCAGAAGCATATCGAAGATGAGGTCGTGGTGGAAGAACCGCTGGAAATTCGAGTGAATGGTGAAAGCCTATCCGTGACGATGAGAACTCCGGGCAACGACTTCGACCTCGCCATCGGGCTGCTCTTTACGGAAGGGATTGTTCAGTCTTGCGATGAAATCGGCACGATTGCGTATTGTCCTGACGAAGACCAACCGGAATTAAAGAACGTCGTGAATGTGGTGCTCACCGAGCCGGGACGCAGAATCGAATCGTCGCGGCGCCTGTGGTCGAACTCCAGTTGCGGCTTATGCGGTAAAGCAACACTGGATGCCATCCGCCGGATCTGCCAGCCGGTCCAGAGCGCTATATCGGTCACGCATGCTGTCCTTTACGCGCTGCCTTCGCGCTTGCGCAACGCCCAGGCCAATTTCGAACGTAGTGGCGGAATCCATGCCGTCGCTCTTTTCGATGCGCAAGGCAGTCTGCTGGCCCTGCGCGAAGACATTGGCCGCCACAATGCCGTGGATAAGGTTCTGGGTGCGGCACTCATGGGCGGGTTTCTTAATGCGGAGATGGTAATGATGGTCAGCGGACGTTTGGGATTCGAGATCGCTCAGAAGGCGCTGATCGCGGGAGTACCGATCGTCGCTTCGATTTCAGCCCCATCCAGTTTGGCCGTGGAGCTTGCTGATGATTTTGGGATGACCGCAATTGGGTTCCTCCGCGGACACTCCATGAATGTGTACTCGCATCCCGAGCGGGTCAGGGTTTAAATACGATTTTGCCGAAGACCGCGCGGGCTTCGATCAGTTCGTGCCCTCGTCTTGCTTCCCGGAGCGGCAGGACTCGATCGACCACCGGCCTCAGTTGCCCGCGAAGCACGCACTTCATCACATCGAGAAAATCACGATGGCTGCCCATTGTTGATCCGATCACCTGAACCTGACGAAAGAAAATCTGCCGCAGATCGGTCTGCGGAGCGAAGCCCGTTGTTGCGCCGCAGGTGAGCACGCGGCCGCCGCGGCGCGCCGATCGGAGACTGCGGACCCAGGTGTCGGCCCCGATATAATCCACTACGACATCGACGCCGCGCTTGCTGGTGAGTTCCCGAATCTTCTTGTCGAACTCTTCGGTCTTGTAATTAATCAGGAAATCAGCGCCAAGCTTGCGCGCTCTCTCCAGCTTTTCATCGGTGCTTGCCGTAGCAAATACGCGGCAGCCGGTCATCTTCGCGATTTGAATTGCCGCGGTTCCGACGCCCGCACCGGCGCCGAGGATCAACACATCTTCACCAGGACGGATGTTTCCCTTCGTCACCATCATGCTCCAGGCGGTCAAGAAAACGAGCGGGGCGGCCGCGGCTTCCTCGAAGGAGACGGAATCGGGAAGCGGCAAAACGATGTGGGCCGGAACGGCAACCAGTTCAGCGTAAGCGCCGTCTCTATTTTCACCGACCATGGCATAGGACGTACATTGACCTCCGAATCCGGCAGCGCAAAACTCGCATCGGCCACAACTGATGCCGGGATTAATCGTCACGCGTTGCCCCACCTCTAGCCCCGAGACGTCGGGTCCAATCTCTCGAATGATTCCAGCGGCATCGCTGCCCACAATTTTCGGCAGGGGGACTTTAATTCCCGGCATCCCCCGCCGGAGGAAGATATCGATGTGGTTGATACACGTGGCTTTAACCTCGATGAGAACTTCGCCCGGTCCAGCGTTTGGTTCGGGCACGTCTTCGTATTCGAGGACCTCAGGACCGCCATGTTTTTCAAAAACGACTGCTTTCATAAGAGTCCTTAGTCTATCCTACGCGGCATGGGGATTAAAAAAGACGTCTCGATCGTTGCGGTAATTGGCGCGGGCATTATGGGCCGCGGAATCGCTCATGTCGCCGCCCTGGGCGGTTTCCAGACCGTATTGAACGACGTGTCCGATGAGCTTTTACAAAAAGCGCAGTCTCGAATTCGTCAGGACCTGCACAAAGCAGTCAGCATCGGCAAGTTGACCGATTCCGATGTGGATGCAGCCCTCGCCCGCCTGACTCTCGACAATAACCTGGACCGCGCCGCAGAGAGCGCAGAGCTGGTCATCGAGGCTGTGCCCGAGAAAATGGAATTGAAACTCGACGTCTTCAGCCGACTCGATCAGGCATGCGCGAATCAGGCCGTTCTCGCATCCAATACTTCGTCGCTCAGTATCACGGAAATGGCCGCCGCGACCCGCCGGCCGCACCAGTTCATCGGGATGCACTTCTTCAATCCGGTTCATAAAATGAAACTGGTCGAAATCATTCGCGGCCTGGAAACCGACGACGACACGTTCGCCATCGCCGAGACGGTGTCTAGAAAAATGGGCAAAGACACCGTCGAGGTGAAGGAATCGCCCGGCTTTGTGACCTCGCGGATTAATGCGCTCATCGGCAACGAGGCGTTCTATATGCTGCAGGAAGGAATCTCAAGCGCGCGAGACATTGACAAGGCCTTGAAGCTCGGTTTGAACCACCCGATGGGACCGTTCGAAATGATCGACCTCGTCGGCCTCGACACGCGCCTGAGTATTCTGAATTTCCTTCATCAGACCCTTGGCGAGAAGTATCGGCCTTGTCCCCTGCTTGTCGAATACGTCAAAGCAGGACGGCTCGGTAAAAAAGTCGGTAGGGGTGTTTACGAATATCCCGACGAGTCCTGACTGGGACCGCCGCTACAGGAGCCGTCAGGCGGGATCGAGATATGAGTCCCACATGTCGATGTAGACCACGTCCTGCGGTCTGGCTTGTTCTCCCCACAATTCGCGAGCCTCGAATCGAACCGAATAGACGTGCTGTGGATTTTCTCCTTGAAACGCTGCGTTGGTGTCGGGCAGGGCAAAAACGCCCTGATCTGCTTCGATGGTGCCGACGTGCCCTCGCGCATAGCGGGGCAGGCGCGTGTGGCCGGGAGGATGGATGTTGCGCGCGCGGACACGCTGGCCGGCTGTGAACCGGGGCGGAGCACCGGCGCGACTGCGACCCTCGAATCGCGCCTTCGTGAAGGTCGCGGTGACTTCCTCGGCTCGCAGCGCCGGCGTCAGTTTGGACGAGCCTTTGGCAGGTTTTCCCGTTTCGATCTCCGCACGCGTGAGCAGTTTGCTTTCAACGAGCTGCTTGAGCATGCGGTGATACCATCGTTCGTAGTAGCTCATGGTGAAGTATTCGGCCGGAGGCAGCATTTCCTGGGTCCAGCGCGAATTGTCCAGATTCCATTTCCGCCATGCCCCGAGAGCGCGATTGAGAGCGTAGACCCGCCCCTCCCAACGCGCATGAAAAACGGGTTCGTTTGTCTCGATATGGATCGGTCCCATGTCTTGCATGCCGCCGACGTCATGTACCCCGTTCATGATTTCCCCCGCGGCCCGCTGGATGAACCCGGCGAATTTACCTTGCGCGTTCCAATCATGGAATCCCGCGTAACCAGAGCGGCGAGCTCATTCTCGCTCAAGTGTTCGGTGCCGGGCGGGCGTTCCGGCAAAACCAGGTAGCGCAGTTCCGCCGTACTGTCCCAAACTCGGACCTGCACATCGTCGGTGACCTCCAACCCAAACTCGCGTAGGACGGCTCGCGGGTCGATAACGGCACGCGCGCGGTATGCAGTGGATTTGTACCAGACAGGCGGCAGTCCGAGCACGGACCAGGGGTAACAAGAGCACAACGTGCAGACGACGACGTTGTGCATCTTCGGCGTATTCTCGATAACGCGCATACTTTGGCCCTCCTGGCCTCCCATGCCAAGCTCGGTAATCGCCGCGTCCGCATCGGTCAGGAGACGGCGCTTATATTCCGCATCCACCCACGCGCGTGCGACAATGCGCGCACCGATATGCGGGCCGACTCTATGCTCGTACGTGTCGACGATCGCATCGAGTGCAGCTCGATCGACCAGTCCTTTTTCGACGAGAAGAGATTCCAGCGCTTTTACGCGAAGCGTCAGATCCGAAGGAACTGCTTGATGGTCGTGATCGTGATCGTGTTCTTGCCCGTGCTGCGCCTGCCCGCCCTGTGGATTCGCGACGAAGGCTGCAGCACCGGCTGCCGCGCCCTTCAAGAAACGGCGGCGGCCGGGTGAAGATTTTTTGGATTTCGCCATAATTATTTTTGATCTTATGAGCAAAGGTGCGGTGTGTCAAATCATCGGCGCACTGTTTCCGTGTGATTGTTCAATTGACGCTAGAATCGTTCAGGAGGTCCGATGAGCGGTGTGAATCGCCAGACTGTCGATCTGTCGAAATATCCGGATCTAGTCGTCATCTATCTTGGCATGCGGATGAACATGCTTCGCGGCCTGAAGACGATGATTGGTTTTGGTCCTCGAATCCAGCAATCCGTCGACGCAAAGCCGGAGGGGTTGCTGCTTCACGAGAATCTTCTCTTCAGTTTGTTTCCGCCCCATTTCGGCATGCGCCAGTATTGGCGCGATTTCGAATCCCTCGAGCGGTGGACGCGCTCGGAACCGCATCGCATCTGGTGGCAGAACTTCCTGAAAGACTCCGGGGGAACCGGATTTTGGCACGAGACTTATTTCATGCGGGGTGGGATGGAAGCCATATACGACGACATCAATCATTCTGTCGGCATGATGCGCTTCGCGGAGCTAAAACCGGCGCGCGGTCCAATGTTTGGCGCCCGCGTTCGTTCCGGCCGGATGGGTGAAGCTCCCGCGCCTCCCCTGACCGAGCAGGATCTGTATCGGTGAGCCGATGTCCCGGCGCGCGCCGGTTATAATGGCAACCTTGTTCATGAACATAAGGGGCAAGGTAGCATTAATCACAGGCTCGGCAAAACGGATTGGAAGAGAGATCGCGCTCGAGTTCGCCCGCAGAGGAGCGCGGATCGCGGTCCATTACCGGTCCGGTGAGGCTGAAGCGAAACAGGTCGCGGGCCGTGATGGCGCTGCATTTCACGCCGACCTCAGAGATGGCGCCGCCGTCGAAAACATGTTTCTCGGGATTGAAGCGACGTTCGGCGGCCTGGATATTCTCATCAACAGCGCGTCCGTATTTTCGCCTGCAACCGCAGACGATGCGACGCCGGCTCATTGGGACTTGCAGATGGATATCAATGCCAAGGCGCCGTTTTTTCTCGCCCAGCGCGCGGCGCGCCTCATGCGAGCCCGCGGCGCAGGCAAAATCATCAACATTGCGGATGTCGCCGGCGAATTGATTTGGCAGGCCTACGTGCCGTACAGCGTTTCAAAAGCAGCGTTGATTGCCCTAAATCGCGGCCTCGCAAAAGCATTCGCGCCCGACATCCAGGTCAATGCCATCGCGCCCGGACCTGTGTTGTTTCCCGACTACTACACGGAAGAACAAAAGCAGGCCGCTATCGATCGTACCCTCCTCAAACGCGCAGGCAGCCCGCAGGATATTGTGAATGCCGTGATGTTCCTCATTGAGAATGATTACATCACCGGCGAGATCATCCACGTCGACGGCGGCCGCCACATTATTTAGCGTTTGCAGCCGCTATCGAGCTTGTTCTCACATGGAAGCGTTAAACTGCGCCTCAACTCGTTCGCAATGCGGTTTTTGTCCGTTCCACTTGAGGATCAGCGGTTGGTATTTTGGCGAGCCCATGTTGGAAGGAATAGATCATCAGAGCCAGGCGATCCGCGACTCCGAGCTTGTCAAAGACGGAGGTGAGGTAGTGACGGACCGTTTTTTCAGAAATAAACAGCCGTTCACCGATCTGTTTGTTCCTCATACCCTCCGCAACCAGGGCAATGACTTCACGCTCGCGCACGGTGAGCTCCGCGATCTTTAGGGCTTCGGAATCCATTTTCTTCGCCCGCGCGTGGATGAGTTCCGTCATTACCGTTGAGATCATCGGACGATTGAGCCACATCTCTCCGCCATGGACCTTGCGAATCGCCTTGACAAGGAGACCAGCGGAATCCAGCTTGAGCACAACGCCCAGGGCTCCCAGGCGCACCGCACGAAGATGAAGTTCGGGATCAGGCACGCCTGTCACGATGATCACGCGTGGTGGCTCTTCGGGCTCGATCAATTGAGGCAGAAAGTCGATCCCACTCTCATTCCCAAGATCCAGGTCGAGGAGAACAATATCGGGGTGCTCCTGCATCAGGGCGAGAGCTTCGGCTCGATTGGTCGCCGTTCCGACGACGATCATATCCGGTTCTTTTTCGATCAGCAACTGCAACCCGGTCAAAAAGATCTGGTGATCATCGACTAACAGGATGCGAATAGCGGTCTGGGACTGATGCATCATTGTTGGCTGGGATTTATCCCAATAACCTCCCTCTTCCACGACTTAAGTTGTGCTGACTGCCCGTCGGCTCCCCTTGCACGCCGGCATCTCAGAACATACTCTGAACCTCTCACCTTTGTTTTCTGCTCTGTGCCTTTGCTCTCGCGGCTGTATTTGTACGGCCAGGACGCTGGCCTGGTGACTGATTTTTCGTGTTCACATCGGCTTCACGAGGCCCATCCTCACCGGATATCCCCTGGGGCTCATCCGAAGGCAACTGCGCGGAGGTGGCCTCGACATTACCAGCACTGGCGGGATCTTCAACCGGAAAGAACATCTTGAATTCCGTCCCCGTTCCCGGCTCACTGGAAACGGTAATTACTCCTTTGTGAGTTGTAACGATCCGCAGCACCGTAGATAGCCCAAGACCCGTTCCATTCTTTGCGTGTTTTGTTGAAAAGAACGGTTCGAAGACTTTGTCGATGATCTCGGCAGGTATTCCGACCCCAGTGTCCGAGACCTTGATCAGAACATGTCTGCTCCCTTTCTCTCCGTCGTAGCCCGAAGATGGAGCGCCACCAAAGACTGTATTATGAGCTTCGATCGTCAATGCACCACCTCTGGGCATGGCATCACGGGCGTTGACGCAAACGTTCACCAAGACTTGATAAACGTGTGTTGCGTTGCCCACGATAGTCCAGAGATCTGTGGCAATCCGGGTTTTAATGCTGATGGATTCTGGAAAAACTCGCTTTAGGACTCCCACAGTCTCCTGAATCAAATGCCGCAGCTGAATGGGAGTGCGTTCTCCTTCAATTCCCCTGGCCAGAGACATCAGTTGGGTGATGAGGCCTCCCGCATGTTCCGCGTTGATCTTCAGCGTATCCAGCCATTGGCGATCCTCGCGTTCCATCTTTTTCGCCCGAAGGATGCGAGTCGCCAGCAGCATCGGCGACAACACTTTGTTCAAATCGTGCACGATGCCGCTTGCCAATCTGCCAATGGTTTCCATACGTTGCGCACGGAGGAACTGAGACTCGAGCAGTTTTGATTCGGTAACGTCGGTGTTGACGATCAGAACAGACGTCGGATGACCAGTTTCGTCACGCAGGACTCTCGATCGGCTCTCAACGATGACTTGCCTGGAGTCTTTAGTGACTTGACGCATCTCAACCGCACACTCGCCGTTCTCAGCGAAAATACCTGGGGCTTCGTAAATCGATGTTAGAGACAGCAGCTCATACATGTTCTTGCCGATCGCTTCATTCGCAGACCAGCCATAGAGACGTTCTGCGCCCCTATTCCAGAACAGAATGTGGTCCGTGTAATCGCGTACGATGATGGCGTCATGCGTCTGATCGAGCATGATCGCCTGAGTGCGCAAAAGCTCCGCCACCAGCCGGCCATTCGGAATTTCAGTCTCTCCAACGCGCTGAACGCCGCCCGTTAACGCTGACAACGAGAGGATATCTTCATGTGCAGTCTTATCCGCCCCCTCTAGCCCAGTCGACACGACAACCCTTCATTCCATCCAAGTCTTACGATAAAGACACCGACCTCCACTCACGCCTCTCTTGGGGCCAATTCAGTCACATTAGGTTACGTACCTCTCCGAGAAAAGCCCGTCAGTTGTAGGCAAGTGTTCTACAACAAAGCGGTGCCGCGATATCCCTCGAAGGTGCCACGACTGAAGGTCCAATAAGAACCGATGTTGACGGACCACACGCCCTCCCCTCCTAAGTTTTGCAGATCACCTTACATTCCACATTCTTTCCTCATGGCCACCAACTAGATTTAAACACCTAGCGTGGTCCAGGTCGAGGATTCGAAAGTACCCGAAAAATCAATTCGTAAAGCGGGTTGAGGCGATTGGCAGAAGTGTTGCTTAGTGCGAGCGGCCCAGGGAAGGGAGTGTCGGATCTCTAACGCAGTTCAAAGAAGGAGCTGGTTCTGTGAAGGCGGGATCATCGCTATGGTCGAGAGCTTATTCAGGTATCCTGTTCGGTTTCGTAATCACATTTGTAGTTAACGTCAGCTTACGAGCGCAAGCGCCGGAATCTCCCAGCGCCGCCGTCAGAAAGCCCCGGGCTCAAGATTTGAATCCTCCTTCTGCGCCCCGGGGCTTAATTGCCGAAGTCGCCAACTGCCATCAGGTTGAATTGAGGTGGATTGCTCCGGCTGAAGGCACAGGCGCCAGGCTAAAGGCATACGTTGTTCGCCGCAGCGATGGCGGCGAGTCCACCATAATCGCAGGTCGCACATCTTTCTCGGACGCGAACCGTGTGTCTCCTTCGACCGGTCTGACTTATACCGTCAGCGCCGTGGATGCAGGCGGAAACCTATCCGCCGCAAGTAACGCTGTCACAGTAACCACTCCGCCTTGTGCGGGAGACGAGCAGGGCGTCGGCGACTTTGAAGGAAACTTAGAAGTATCGATAGAGGATTATCCGGACGGTAAGAGTCGAACCTTACACGTTTTGCAGACGAACAAGGAGCGGCTCCCGATTCAGTTCGCGGGCGAGGCGCCGGGCCATCTCTCTACGGGCGCTCCTGTCCACATCAAGGGCCGCCTTCTCGATGGGATCCTGGTCGTGAATTCCGGAGATACAGACCTGGAGACCCTCGCGATGGCTGTCAGTAGTAGTACGAGCACCACCACCAGCACGAGCATCACGAATAACGGACAGTTCGCGGTGAACACTTTCGGCGAACAGACGACGCTGGTCATGCTCGTCAATTTCCAGAACGATGCGGCCAATCGTCCTTGGACCTTCGGTCAGGTTCAAACCACCTTTGGCACTGTGAGTAACTTCTACCTGGGGAATTCCTATCAACAGACGTGGCTGACCACCGATGTCATTGGATGGTACGTCCTGCCTCTAGACAACTCGACCTGCGACAGTGTCAGCAGCGTTGCCACTTATGCCAATGCCGCCGCTACGAGCGCAGGCGTAAATCTGTCTGCCTATGCTCATATCGTCTATGTGATGCCGTGGGTCAACTGTACATGGGTGGGAATGGCGAACGTTAGCGGCTCCAAGGTATGGATTAATCAAAAACTCACGTTGGGTGTTGCCGCTCACGAGATAGGGCACAATTTGGGCCTTAACCACGCGCACTCCTGGGTTTGCAATAACACTGGAGATGGTTCAGGGACGATGACAGGACCGTACTGCTTTGGCCTCGAATATGGCGACGGTCTGGACACGATGGGATGGTCGAAAGACGGACCTCACTTCAGTCCTTTCGCAAAGGAGTTTCTAGGTTGGCTGAACTATGGCAACTCGCCGCCGATCACTACCGTACAGACAAATGGCACGTATACGCTGGCTCCTTACGAAATGGGCGGCTCTACGCCCAAAGCTATAAAGATTCTTAAGAGCATCAATCCCACAACAGGCTTCAAAACCTGGTATTACGTCGAATACCGCCAGGCGATCGGTTTCGATAGTTATCTGGCCACGATCAATCCCGGCTTGATGAACAGTTCCAACATCTTGAATGGCGTCCTCGTTCGTACGGGATCTCTTGATGATAACAGTAATACAAGTTATCTCCTCGATATGACTCCGGCCACGTACCAACTGTACACGCAGGATCCGGCGCTGGATGTCGGGAACACCTTTTCCGATCCCGCGGCAGGAGTGACAATCACCACCCAATGGGTGAACGGCAGCAGCGCAGGCGTGAGCGTGACTTTGAGTCAACCGTGTGTTCGCGCAAATCCGGCAATCACGGTATCGCCGTCGAGCCAGTCGGGTCAACCGGGAGCCTCGGTCAGTTATACGGTTTCGGTGACCAACAAGGATGGCAATAACTGCGGGCCATCCACCTTCAGCCTGCAGGCAAGCCTACCGGCAGGATGGACCGGAGCTTACTCTGTTCCGGCGCTGACTATCAGCCCCGCAGGAAGCGCAACGGCCACACTCACAATCACGTCTGCGATCGCGTCGGCAGTGTCGGCGTACAGCGTTGGGGTGACGGCTACAAGTACGGCGGATACCGCAACGGCGTCGGCGTCCTATTCCGTTGTTCCCTCGCTCGTCACTTCGGTTTCGACCGACCAATCGACTTATGCGCCAGGTAGCACAATCACGATTACGGACGTTACGAAGACTTCGACCGGCGCGCCAATCGCCAATGCGAACGTCAGTGTTACGGTCACGAAGCCGAACGGAGCTGTGGTCACTCAGTCGGCCACGAGCGATGCCAGCGGCACAGTCAGAGTCACCCTGAAGCTGAGTAAGCAGAAAGACCCGAAGGGGATTTACCAAGTTCTGGCAACCGCCGCCAGCGGGAGCATATCCGCGAAAGCCAGCACGACCTTTACGGTTCAATGATGCGAAAGAAGACGGCCGGCGATAGAAGGGTGTGAGTCAATTAGAATTGGCGTTTCCTCTCCCCTTGAGGAGAGGAAACGCCAGCGACAACATACTTACGCATTCAGAGGCAGCCCACTGGGCCAGCTAGGCCGAATTACTGTAGCTGCTCCTCTCCTGCGTTCGGAAATGCGCAAATCGGCTCCGGCAGCGTGGACGCGGACGGCTGATAGGCCGTGTCGCCCCCATATGCCGCTTTGAAGCAGACGAACGCCCCTGAAGACGGTGACGGCGTCCAGGAAAGCTGGTACGTCGCCCGTCCGCTCGAGCTCGAAACCGGAGTCGATGAAGTCGGCGTCGATGCCGGTGTGCCCGTACAGGTGGCGTTCGCATAAACGGACCACGTGACGGTGCCAGTTGGAACGGGAGCGCCTGACACGCCCTTCGGCGACACGGATACAGTCGCGACTTCAACGACAGGCTGTCCGTTTGTGATCGCTGTATTGGTTACATCTACTCCACCTTGCTGGACTTGAGTGACCACCTGAGATGCAAGTTGGGCCGCACTGAGCGTCTCGCAGGCCGGTGTAGCTGCCACCGGGTTCGTGTATGGGCTGCCCGGGGCCGGAGTGAAGACTACGTTCCAGGAAACGGCGGTTCCGGGGGGTGGTGTCACAGCGGACGAGTCAGCCGCGGCGACTCCGGGTGTCGTTGCTGTCGGGGCGGCAACTTGAACCAACAGAACATCCTCAGTGACAGCGGGCGTGCCGGTGCAGGCGCCATTGTTGTACTGCTTGAACGTAACTTTCCCGGTTGGGGTCACGACACCAAGCTGGCCGGTTACGACGGTCTGGTCATGCACCGGCGTGTTGAACGGTACGGTGCTGGTCTGAATATCGTTCTGGCCGGAGACGGCATAGTCTACAGTCGGCGAACCCGGCGTATTGCCTTGGTGGATTTCGGTGTACGCGGTCGCAGTGCACGCTTGGAAGGAATGGAGCGCAAAGTCTTTCAATGCCGCGGTGAACGACTGCGAGGAGCGCGACTTGAACTCGACGGTCGCCAAACACGGAGCGCCAAGTCCCAATGCAGTTAGATCCAGGCCGAACTCGGTGAACTGGTTCGTCGGCAGGCTGTAGATCACGCTGGTATGTAGGTCGAAACTGGCCCATCCTCCGGTTTTGACCTCCAGGCTGTTGTTGAACCCGCAGATATCTTTGGCTGGATTGCAACCCGCTCCGTTCAGTGTGTCGACTAGATCATAGTTATTTGTTACGCCTTCGTGCCGTTTCCGAACCGAGAGGCTTCCAAAGGCGCCGCCATTGGTAAAATCCATGTTGACCAGGATATCGCCATCCGTATTCGAGCCTGTGAACGTACAGCTCTTCGGGCACGCCGGATCTTGTGATAGGCCAATACCTGCCTGGAAGAACTCGATGTCGATGTGACTATCTCCGGAAGCGACCTCGCGCTCCAGACCGGCGAACAGCAGCTTGTGGATGCTCCCATCCGGTGCGGTAACCTTTTTTGTATAGACATAGCCGTTGCTGATGTCATCTTTATTGGGGATGGCGTTTGACGACCAAGTCCAAGTGGGGATCGGATCCGAGTTCTTGTTCCCGTTGCCGACGTAGGTGCTGAGATCGGGGTCGCCACCTGCCGATGCGTCGTCGGTCACGAACGCTCCCTCCCCGCCAAAGCCCGAGTTAGGATTGAAAACGCCTCGAGGAGTCTTCGGAGTCCTGTCATCGCCGCCTGGACTCGCGGAGCCCGTTGACACCATGATGTTCGCCCAGTCCGGCGCCGCATTATAATCGACATTATTATCGCTGCTGTGAAGGATGTTGGCGGAACCAATCTCATCACCTCCAGTCGCAGCACCGTCGGCCGCTCCGAGCTGGAAATACTTGTTGAAAATCGTGGTGGTAATCTGGTCGGCGAACAGCCCCGCAACGCCGAGAACGAGCGCCGATGCTACGATTG
>MNKP01000038.1 GCA_001920875.1 Acidobacteria bacterium 13_1_20CM_2_55_15 | reverse complement strand
CTGGGCAAAGGCCTGCATCGCATCCAGCGTCTTGAATGACGGGCCGACGAGGCAGACAAACGAATAGCGGCGCTGCGCCATGGGAAGCGCGGCAAGATAGTTCAGGACGGAGTTGGATCGCACCAAGCTGCCCGCGAAGTTTTCGTGCACGACGATGCAATCGTAGTTTGTGTAGCGCAGGCGCTCGATAGCCATTTCGGAAGTTTCGGCCACGTGGAATTTGAATCCCAGCTCGCGCAGAGTCGCTTTGACGACCTCGGCCGTGTTGACGTCGGCACAAATCAGAGACGTTTTGTCGCCCAGCTTAAAAAAATCCGCTTTTTCCGAAGAGCTCATATTTTCTTCCCGTATTCCATATCGAGCGCGAGGCCGGTGAGAGTTGTCGTCGACTCGCCCCGGGTTTTTTTGATCCTATCGATTCCGCGCGTCACCACGCCTTTATTTGTGCAGTAGAGCACAGCGTTTTCTTCCGTGATCAGTCCTTGCTCGAAGAGTTCCAAGATCGCCATATCGAAGGTCTTCCATCCAAATGCGCTTGCCGCCTCGATGATTTCATAGAAAGTCTTGCCCTCGGATTCGCCGTGTTCAATGGCGTCCTTGACGCGAAGATTGTTGCCCATGATTTCCAGGGCCGCCACGCGGCCGCCGCCGACTCTGGGGAGAAGGCGCTGTGATACGATCCATCGCACCGTTTCTGCCAACCGAATGCGGATTTGTTGTTCTTCAGCCTGATCGAACATGCCGACGATACGGTTGATGGTCTGACCTGCATTGATCGTATGCAGCGTACTCATGACGAGGTGACCGGTTTCGGCCGCCGACATGCCGATCTCGACTGTTTCGCGGTCGCGCATTTCACCGACCAGTACGACCTTGGGGGCCTGGCGCAGAGCCGCGCGGAGTCCCGCTGCAAAGGTGCTGAAGTCATTGCCCATTTCGCGCTGATTGAATGTAGCCTTTTTCTGCGGATGGACGAATTCGACCGGGTCTTCGAGCGTTACGATGTGAATGGACTTGGTTTCGTTCAACTCGTTGAGCAGCGCGGCAAGTGTGGTGGACTTACCGCTGCCGGTTGCGCCGGTGACGAGCACGAGCCCGGTCTTTTCCCTCGCGATCGTATGGAAAACCGGAGGCAGATTGAGTTGATCGACGCTCGGAATCTCCGTTGAGAGTTTTCGCAGAATGGTGGTGTAGTGGCCGCGCTGAGTAAAGATGTTCACGCGGAAACGAGCTTTCTGGCCAAGCGAATACGAACAGTCGCAGGATCCGCTCTTGATCAAGTCTTCCGTCAGACGACGATTCCGGTTGATGATATTGAGCGCAATCGTTTCGGTTTGAAATGGCGTCAGCTTCTCGACGCGCGGCTCGATCGCGACAGCCACGAGCTCGCCTGAGGACTCGACTTGCAGCGGCTTATCCACCGTGATATTGACGTCCGACACATTCTTGTTCGAATCCAGCATCGTTCCGAGAATGTAGTCGAGTTCTGCTTTAGTCATAAAAGCTGCTTCTCCTTAGTGTCGGGCCCACCGGCCGGCCCTTAGTTGGTACACCGCCTTCGGCGGCCTCGATGATAGGCTATCGGCCGGTCCCCCCACACTACTCCCAGTCTTCGGGCGGATTCTTGAGCAGCGGCCGAAATTTATTCTTATCAAGGCAGCGGTTGTAAGCATCTTCCGGGCTGATCATTTTTTTATTCAGCAAGTCCATGATGGCGTCGTCGAGCGTCTGCATCCCGTATTTCTTACCAACTTGCAGCATGCCTGGAATCTGAAATGTCTTCGCCTCCCGGATCAGGTTGGCAATGGCGGGAGTGACGACCAGAATCTCCAACGCACAGACCCGGCCTTTGACATCGATGCGTTTGAAAAGATTCTGCGCGACCACACCCTTCAGAGCTTCCGAGAGTGTGTTTCGGATTTGGTTCTGCTGTGCTGCCGGAAACACGTCGATGACGCGGTCGATCGTTTTCGCCGCGCTTGGCGTGTGTAAGGTCCCAAACACGAGGTGACCTGTCGCGGCTGCCGTGAGCGCCAGCTCGATCGTCTCCAAGTCGCGCATTTCTCCCACCAGAATGACGTCGGGATCTTCGCGCAGTGCGCCCCGAAGCGCAGCGGCGAAGGATTTCGTATGCATTCCGACTTCCCGGTGATTGACAAGGCAGTGTTGGCTCGAGTGGACAAACTCGATTGGGTCTTCCACAGTGATAATGTGATCCCGGCGTGTTTTGTTGGCATGATCGACGATTGCAGCCAGAGTCGTTGACTTTCCGCTACCGGTTGGTCCGGTAACCAGCACCAGGCCCTTATTTAACATTGCGAATTTTTTCAAGATAGGAGGAAGGCCGAGCTGCTCCGCCGTAAGTATTTTCGTCGGAATTTGCCGGAACACGGCGGCGACGCCATATTTCTGGTTGAAAAAGTTAGCGCGGTATCGTGCTTTGCCCGGGATTTCATAACCGAAGTCGACATCTCCGGTCTCCTCGAAGATTTTGACTTTGAAGTCCGGCGCTATTTCATACAGCATCGACTTTAGCTCATCGTTTTCAAGCGGTGGAAACTTCACGCGTTCCAACTCGCCGCGGACTCGCAAGATAGGTTGAGATCCCGATGCCAAATGCAGGTCTGATGCGCCAACCTCATCCATTAGGTTGAAAAAAGCGTCGATCTTGGCCATAGCTCGTTCGGCGCCTCCAAGCGCCAGTGCCGGGCTATTATACTGGAGTGACAAATGAGCCAAGTTGCGATTGGAACCCCCGCTCCTCTCTTCGAGTTGAAAACCGCCGACGGGCAGTCCCACGGCCTCTCCGAGGCGCTCGAGCGCGGTACGGTCGTGCTGGTTTTCTATAAGGCATCATGCCCGACGTGCCAATTTACATTCCCGTTTATTCAGCAAATTTATTCGAAGATCGGAGGTTCGGCAGGCTGGACCTTTTGGGGTATTTCTCAAGACGAGCCCGAAGAGACCAGTGCCTTTGCGCGGCAGCACGGGATTACTTTTGATCTTCTCATCGACGAGTATCCCTATTCTGTTTCATCGGCATACGGCCTTCATAATGTTCCAGCCATATTTATGGTCCAAGGCGATGGAACCATCACATTAAGCGAGTTCGGTTTTTCGAAAAGTGTTCTCAACTGCATTGCGGGTTACTCCGTCTTCGCTCCCAACGACGGCCTTCCCGCCACTCGGCCTGGCTGAACATCGAAGAATTAAGTACTTCCCGGCGGGAATCTTATAAAGTCTCGACACGGTTTGCCGATTTGAGATGATGTACGTGTCGCGCTCGGACGGCTAGCATGAAAAACTCGATTTTCTTATTTACCGACATCGAGGGGAGCACGACGTTGTGGGAAAAGTTTCCCGAACGGATGCGGGGCGCACTCGCGCAGCACGACCTCGTATTGCGGGGAATTATAGAGGGACGCAACGGCCGCGTCTTCAAGACAGTCGGCGATTCATTTTTCGCCGTATTCCCGGCAGCGGATGATGCGGTCGCAGCCGCAACCGACGTACAGCACAGGCTTCTAGCGGAGCCCTGGACGGAAGTCGGCGAGTCCCTGCGAGTTCGCATCGCCATTCACACTGGACCGGCAGAGTCGCGCGACGGGGACTATTTTGGACCGACGCTCAACCGCCTAGCCCGCATACTCGCATCAGCGCATGGAGGACAGATCGTTCTGTCGAAAGCGGTCGTCGATCTGCTCGGGTCTCGATTGCGAGCTACCGCGAAACTGATCGATCTCGGCGAGCATCGCCTGCGTGATCTTGTCCGTCCCGAGCACATCTTCCAGTACATTGAACGCGGATTGCGTGAAGACTTCCCTCTGCTGCGGTCGCTGAGCGCCTTTGCTCACAACCTGCCGGGGCAATTGACCAGCTTTATCGGGCGCGAGACAGAGGTAGCTGAGATCAAGCACCTGATTTCTCGCACACGTTTGCTTACGCTCACGGGCTCCGGCGGCAACGGCAAAACACGTCTGGCACTCCAGACAGCCGCCGAGATGGTGGATCATTTCGCCAACGGCGTGTGGTTTGTCGACATGGCTGCCGTTCTGGATTCCACGCTCATTGCGACGACCGTGGCGACGACTCTGCGCCTGCGAGAACAGCCGGGCCAGACCATGCTGGAAGCGCTGATCGCATTTTTGAGAGGCAAACGCCTGCTTCTCATTTTCGATAATTGCGAGCAAATCGTGAGCGCCTGCGCTGTGCTGGCAGAGAAGCTTCTGAAGGCGTGTCCGGAGCTTCATATTCTCGCAACGAGCCGTGAAGCCCTTGCTGTTGCCGGTGAGACGACCTGGCGCGTCCCCTCTCTCCCAGTGCCGCCGGCCCAACCTTTGGATTCCTTCGAGAAACTGGCAGAGATCCCATCTGTCCGGCTGTTCGTGGATCGCGCCACATCCGTCGTTCCAGATTTTCAATTGACCGCCGGAAATGCGCCAGCCGTCGCCAAAATTTGCCGAAGGCTCGACGGTATTCCACTGGCTATCGAGCTTGCTGCGGCACGGGTGAAAATGATTTCGCCTGAAGAAATTGCGCTTCGTTTGAATGATCGGTTCCGATTGCTGACCGGCGGGAGCCGAACCGCTTTGCCGCGCCACCAAACACTGCGCGCCGCCATCGATTGGAGCTATCACCTGCTTGGCGGAATCGAAGGCGTTCTGTTCCGGCGGCTTTCCTTGTTTTATGGAAGCTTTTCGCTCGAAGCGGCTGAATCGGTATACGAAGGTCCGGATCAGGATTCCATGGATGTCTTGGATTCAGTGTCCAGACTGGTCGATAAGTCACTGCTCATTCGTGAACAAAGCGAAGGAACTCCGCGCTACCACATGTTGGAAACAATTCGCGAGTACGCCTTTGACCGCCTCCGGGATTCGGGCGAAGTGGCCGTCGTGCAGAAGCGGTTCTTGAATTTCTTTTTGAAACTCGGCCAAGCCGCAGATAAAGAGCTTTCGGGTCCAGCACAGGGCAAATGGCTCGAGCGCCTCGATGCCGAGCAGGAAAACTTTCGCGCGGCACTGACATGGAATGTACAGGAAAGCCAGTTTCGAACAGCGCAACTGCAACTCGCATTGGCGTTGTCCCGCTTCTGGTTAGTGCGGGGCAACTGGGAAGAAGGATTGACTTGTCTGTTGCGCGTTATTTCTCCCGATTGTGTCCGCCAGTTTGACCGTTCATGGGCGCTGAACAGTTGTGGCAATTTCGCATGCCAACTGGGACGATATGACGAAGCCACCCGGCATTACGAAGGAAGTCTCGCCATACGAAGGGAACTCGGCGACCAGCGCGGCATCGCTGCAACCCTGAACAACCTGGGAAACGTTTATCTGCATCAGGGGGATTACGAAACCGCAGAACCATTATTTTCCGAGGCGCTGTCACTGCTCCGGAAGTTGGGCTACGAGCCTGGCATCGCCCCTTGTTTGAACAACTTGGCTTCGGTTCGCGTTCAAAGACGCGACTATGCCGGCGCCGAGAAGAACGCAAATGAAGCTTTGGAAATCTTCAAGAAGGTTGGTAATGATCTGGGCGTCGCAGCTTCGCTGGCGGAACTCGGTAAACTGGCGATGTCTCAGAAGGAGATCGACCGCGCGCGATCCTGCTTCGAGGAAAGTCTCGCTTTGAGCAGAGATCTCGACGAAAAAGTCGGCATTATCGGTTCGCTACAAAGCCTCGGCCAACTGATGATGACCCAAAACAATTACGAATCCGCGCGAGCCTTGTATCAAGAAAGCCTGAGTCTGGCGAGCGAAGTGGCGGCGGTTCCGTACGTTACTACGGCAATGGACGCGCTCGAAGCTTTAAATCAGGCGCAGCCGGGCGATGCGGCCGAGGCCACTCGACACTAGACAGATTCGCGGCAAGCTTGTCCGAATTGAAAGTGTGGCCGCCGGATGTGCCTGAGCCTCTAACCTTGCTGCTTGGCCTTGCAGTCAATGCAGACGCGGGTCCACGGGACAGCGTCAAGGCGGGCGGGCGCGATCTCATTTTCGCACTCCATGCAGATTCCGTAAGTACCCTGTTCGATGCGATGGATAGCTTCGTCGATGGCCCGGAGGAGTTTCGCATCGGTTTGTTTGAGAGCAAGCCGGACGTGAACGTCGTTTTCTTGGCTGGACTGGTCGATCCAATCGCCGCTCTTCGATCCCGGTTCTGTAGGCGGGGTTCGAGCGGGCGCGGAAGCCATCAAGCCTTCCTTTTTCTTTTCGAGAATATCTTTGTATTTCTTTACTTCGATAGAACGCATGCCTTTGTACCACGCACGAACTGGCTCAATCAGGTACGCGTAAACCTACCAGTTTAGCACCACGACCGAAGCTGTGCAAAGACAAGGTCCTTCACGCTTACGACGTCATACTGCAGGAGTTCGCTATCCTCGACTCCAGAGAGCCATTCCACGATCCGCTTTCTAAGTTCCACTTCCAGCGCTTTCGCATCCTGAATGCCGAAATGCTGTTTCAACTGGTCGATCGCTGCGGGAGTGGCCTGTCCGTTCAAGAATGTGCTGACGTAGTCGGCTGCCGAGCCGCGCAGTTCCTTCAGGCGGTTAAGCTGTTCATTTAATTGAATGGCATCCCGCCACGGACGAATTTTGCCGTCCACGACCTCGTCCACCTTGAACCAGATCACGGAAGAAAACAGTTCCTCGTCGGAAGTTTCTTCGAGAGCTGTGCGGACAGCCCGAAGGAGTTCGGCTTCCTGCTCGGCCGTCAGCGAGAAATCGTACGGAAGCAGACTGGTCCGGACATAAGTGTCCATCGCGTCGTAGCGGCCCTGCCGTTCTTCACGGGTCTTCTCGCCTGGCCGTACTAGACGCCTGAAAAACTGCCTTCTGGATAGCGACACGCCGACAAGATAGCACAGGGTATAATCGAAACTCTATGACCTCGACGCATCAGTTCGTTAAACAGCTCGAAGCCCACGTCCACGAGAGACTTGCCGGCTTGGATCTCCTCAAAGAGCCGGAAATTGGGGCGGTCGATCGCCTGGAAATTGTGCGGCGTCTGAAGATGGCCCTGAAAAATGAACTGGAGGCCAGCGAAATCGCCGCGGTCTGGATCCCGACCACACCCGAAATTGAAGTGAAGCTCGCGTTGGCCCGCCAAGTCGGAGACGAAGCCAAACATTACAAGCTCATTGAAGACCATTTGACGAAGATGGGAGCCGATCTGGCCGGATTCAATCCGTCGGCGGATGGTTACGGCCCGATGTTCCAACTTCTGGCAGGTTTCAAAACGACAGTCGAACGCATCGGCGCCGCACAGTTCACGCGCGAGTCGCTCGCATTGAAAAAAAACGAGCAGTTCATTGAGTTTTGCGAAGCCGCCGGCGATCGTGCGACTGCGAAGCTCTATCGGGAAAGCATACAGCCTGACGAAGAATGGCACGTCCGCCTCGGCCGCACGGTTCTCGAAAAGTATGCGACGACCCCCGAGCTTCAGGCCCAGGCACGCAGCGCAGTTGAAGCCGTTTTGGATCTGGCCGTGAAGGTTCAGAACAAACAGTTTAAAGAGATGAAGGTGAGCCACGCCCCGGGGTGCTAAGCCTGTCCCTGTTATGTATCAAACAATTATTTTTTCAACCGCCGATTCGATTGCCACGATCAAACTCAATCGGCCTGAAAAGTTGAATGCGTTCGGCGGGCCAATGCGCGAAGAAATCCTCGATGCGCTCGAGAAGATCGCTAGAGACGATGACATCCGGGCCGTCATTGTGACGGGGGAAGGGCGGGCCTTTTCGGCCGGAGGTGACATTCAACACCTGAAGCAACTTCGTGACAATAAGGACGAATCCGGGTTCCGAAACATCCTCTCTTACGGGCAGAAAATCACAGGCGCTATGCGCTCGCTTGGCAAGCCGGTAATCGCAGCAGTGAATGGTCCCTGCGCGGGAGCCGGCCTGAGTTTTGCGCTGGGTTGTGATATTCGAATCGCGTCGGATAAGGCGACTTTCGGTCCAAGTTTTGCTCTCATCGGATTACATCCGGACTGGGGAGGAAGTTGGTTTCTTCCGAAGCTGGTGGGCACGGCAAAGGCATGTGAGCTGGTTTTTACGGGAACGATGATTTCCGCACAAGAGGCTGAGAAGATCGGACTTGTCAATGCCGTCGTGCCACACCATGAGCTTCTACACGCAGTGGATAGCCAAGCTGAAAAAATGGCAAAGAATCCTCCCGGAGTGTTGCGGCTCGCAAAGGAATCCATTTACGGGAGCTTGAACTCAGATCTTGAAGCTGCTTTCGCGCGAGAAACCGAAGCGCAGTTGAAATGTTTTTATAGCGAAGATTTCCTCGAAGGGGTAACGGCGTTTCTCGAGAAACGCCAGCCACGATTCAAAGGCCATTGATATGAAATTGCGTTCTCTTATTTGGATTGGCACACTTGCCGTGCTCCTGGCCGGCTGCAGCCAAAATATGGAAGTCGTCAACTCTGGTGAACGACTGGAAGATTCGCCCAAACCCGTAGCGGATACCAATGCAACGCCTCTTGCCAGACCAAGCGCCGAAGAGAAGTCGCAGGTGCCGCCGTTTGTAAAGGCCTATTTCATGCACATGTGGGTGGAAGCGCTCTACAGCACACCACAAAACAAACATCCGAATCCGAGCTGGCAGTCGCCGCTGAAAGATCCGGTTGATGGGCGCGTATGGTGCACGGATTGCCATGTCTCGGGCCAAATCGATTTCAGCAAGATCCCAAAGATACGCAATCCGATGGTCGACGATTTCGAGAAAGACAAACAGTTCATGGCGGGATTGATGAAGAAGTGGGTGGAACGTCTCAATAGCGATGAATTTGCCGCTAAAGCGAAATTGAAGGGCCCCGTGACGTGCCTGACTTGCCACGCCACGAATCCGGAGTTGGATTAAATCACCGTTCCCACGGGCAAGACACCATTTTTCGGCACGATAACAATTCCGTCTCGAATGTAGTATCCGGGTCCATCGAAGTTCTGGATGCGCTCTTCGTTGATGATTCGGACGTTTTCGCCGATATGTGCGTTCTTATCGATAATCGCGCTCCGGATGACTGAGCCTTTCCCGATTCCAATATCGGGAATACCCAATTGCCGGTTGTATTGAAAATCTTCTTCATCCTCGTAGAAATCCGCGCCCATCATCATCACGCGCTCGAGTTCGGCCTCTTCGCCGATTTGGCTACGAATGCCGACGACAGAATTGAGAATTCGGATGCCGTTCAGGATCGAGCCTTCCGAGATGATCGACTCCCGAATTTCACATCGTTCAAAGCGTGTCGAGGGCAAGAAGCGTGCACGGGTGTATATCGGGGCGGTCATGTCATGGAAATTGAAGTGGGGATCGCTGCTGGTGAGATCCATATTGGCTCGATAAAACGCCTCGATAGTTCCGAGATCCTCCCAGTAACCGTCGAAGAGGAAGCCGTAGACATCGAATTTCTCGATGGACCGTGGGATCACCTGATATCCGAAGTCGATCATCGAAGCGTCGGCCAGCAGGTCCACCAGAACGCTGTTCTTGAACAGATAGATTCCCATCGACGCTAGATACGGACGCTTCGCCGCATCTTCGGGAGTCAAACCCAACGCCGCGGTGTCCGTCCGCATTTCCCTCAACGCGTCGCCCTTCGGTTTTTCCCGGAATAGTTCGACGCGGCCGTCGGGGCCAAGCTTCGTCAGCCCGAAGTTGGATGCAGCCGATTCGCTCTTCGGGATCACGCATATCGTGACGTCGGCGCCACGCTTCCAGTGACTTTCGAGGACCTTATGGAAATCAATCCGGTACAGTTGATCGCCGGACAGAATCAATTGGTAATCGTTTTCGCGCGCCGTGAATCGATGGAGATGCTGACGGACGGCGTCGGCCGTTCCCTGAAACCAGTTGGCATTCGTCATCGTCTGCTCGGCTGCGAGCACTTCAATGAAGCCTTCCGCAAATGGGTCGAAGCGGTACGTGTTAGCCATGTGGTGATTCAGGGACGCCGAGTTGAATTGCGTCAGCACAAAAATTTTCTTCAGACCGGAGTTGAGGCAGTTGCTGATCGGGACATCAATCAACCGGTACTTTCCTCCGAGCGGCACCGCGGGTTTGGAGCGATCTTTCGTGAGGGGAAATAGCCGCTTGCCTGCGCCGCCGGCGAGAATGATCGATAGAACGTGAGATGGGTTTTCTCGACTTTTCCGGACCATATTTTGCCCATGATACACTAACCGAAAATGCCTCAGTTGCTCGCCGAAATCCTTGGACGGCTCTATGCCCCCACTCTGATTCCCGCGTTTCGCATCGGGTGGGT
>MNKP01000173.1 GCA_001920875.1 Acidobacteria bacterium 13_1_20CM_2_55_15 | reverse complement strand
GTCCGGAGGTCGTTTACGAGCCGGCGGATACCAACGCTCCTAAGCAAAAGAAGAGCAAACACGATTTGTACGAGACGAAAAACAAGTGTTTCCACGCCGCGCGTCGCGTCTTCGTTAGCCACCCCTACGCGGGTAAACCAGACGGCAAGTTGTTGTCCTACTTGCGGCACTGCCTCAATGAGTACCCATACTCCAAGAAGCGAAAGTACAACACTTCGAGCTCCTCAGCCGTGAATCGGACGTTGAACTCACCGTCGATACCCTTTGGCACGATGAACTTCGCGATGCGAATTGGAAACACCCAAAACAAGAGCGCCACAGTCAACAACAATAATAGGATCGCGCCGCCGAAGAGGAAGACTGGGAGAGGTGATGGCTGAATCGAAAAAGGCGAGAGGCCGCGAGTTATTTCCACCATTTGAAAATATGAAATTGAGAGCGGAAAGAACGAGGCTCACCGCAAAGAACCGTACACAAACCGCCACCAGCTCTACTGGCTTCATTGAAAAATCCTCAGTGCACCTAACGCCTTAACGCTAAGCTGCGAGCGGCGCGGGTGTATCTGCAGGTTTCGTTTCGACGTCCTCCCGCCGCTCGTCGGGTTCAGCGTTTTGTTAGGCGCCTTGTTGCAGTCGATGCGCGCCTCGATGTGCGTCGTGGTTTCTTGGCGTGCGCCCCGGCACGATTAAAAAACTCAATGATTTCGGCCGCCGGTTTCTTCGCTAACTCTTTCGCTTGGGCGTCGCGAATATTTCTGACCATTTCGACGGCTCGGATTTCAGCTGTCTGTTTCACCGGGTACAACCTCTCTCGGAGAATAGATCGTCAGGGACTTATAGCCACATTCTATATTGACGGAGTTAAACGGCCGAATCTTGTCGAGCCGGACGATGTGCCGGAAGTTCCAGCTAACCAAAACGTCAACATTTGCAATCGTCGCGAGTGCAATATGAAGCATGTCATTTTGAAACCTCGGCCCAAGGATCTCTTTCTCCAGATATTTGTTCAGCAGACCCATTGATTCGGTCGAGACCGCGAGCAGTTCTGTTCCGCCGTCGATCAACTCTGCATGCAGGGCTTGGGCGGTTCGGGGGCCTGTTCTACTTCCGCAGCAGTGACTGACGATAGGATTGCCAAGTACTCGCCTCGCCGAAACGCTTCGAGCAACATGGGCAATCCCTTTAAGCTTCCGCCAGCGCCCCTTCCCGTACATTTTCTTCAGTCTCTCCAAGTCGCGAATTGAGGTGTTGACCGCTATCGTTTCGATGTCGTGTATCGGATCATGCACCCGACCGAGGGTGTCTGGCTCACCTACAGGATCGACTCATCAAGTGACATCCGGCTGGCTGGAAATTTCAGGATGCAGATTGAATACAGTTACGACAAGGTCAAGGTTGTCGGTCCGGATGGAAACGCACAACGCCCTGGGGGCTCCTTTTCCGAGTAGCTTTGCAATTCAGGCCGGCCGCGGATGACGGAGCCTCGCAGTTGCTTGAAGAAGAACGGAGCAACCGGCGGGAATCACTGGCTCAAAAGTGATGGTCTTTCCCGGCGAGGCCATACCGGCGGAATTTACCGCGCACATTTCCAATACGCATTCCTTCAACAGTGCTGTAGACTCCTGATTGACAGGTGTCGTATGAATATCCGAAGAGTTTGTATCCTAGCCCTGTTTTCCGCTTTGGTGGCGGTTCTCAGTGTCGGAAATCTGATGGCGCAACGAATTGGATTTCGCGTCGGAATCGCGCCAGCGTTCCGCGGCCCCGTGGTCACCCCAGGTTTTGCCCAACCCCTGTCGGTACCATTTGGAGTAGCGTCATCCACGTTTGGTTTTCCTGCAGCTCAAATGCCCTTCATTGTGAACCCCGGCGGATTCGGAGTATCTCCCGGTTTCGGTCGCCTCGTATTCGGTTGCTGCGCGGTTCCCCAGGTCATCGTTCCCGGACAGGTCTTCTTTCCAGGCCAGATTGTAGCTCCGGGGCAGAGCATCGTTCCTGGACGGACTGTCTTTCCTGGCTTCTTTCCGGGACAGATTCTCGTTCCGCGACAGAGGGCTTTTGTGGCGGGCCTGCCCCCAATCGGGACACCCCGTGCGCAGGTCGTGAGGCAGTTCGGCTCGCCAACGGTTTCCATCGTCACTAGCACGGGCGAGACGCTGCACTTCAGTGGCGGCGTCACCATCTTTATTCAGAATGGACAAGTCGCCAGCCCAAGGTGAGTTTGTTGAATGCCGGCGTTGTCCGCGGCACGTGGAGTACCGGGTGTGAAAGACCAGACCCCGACTCGCGGGTAACTTCGCGGTCTTCTTACGTTCCGCGCCGCCGCGCCGCGACCGCGGCTCGGTCGCTCTCGGCCTCCTCGCGGCAATGGCCATCGTGGCCGCGCTCGAACCGTTCACCCGCGTGACGATGATGCATGCGGCGTGGATTGCGGCCGGCGCGATGGTCGTGACCAACTGCTGCTCCGTCGAACGCGCGCGCCAGCCTCGACATCTCCGTGCTGTTCGCGATAAACGCATTTGATGGTCTACGGCGTCGGCGGCTATCGATTCAGCGACTTCGTGCGAATCGGCGTGCCGCTCGACCTGCTGGTGATGGCGCTGACGGTCGCCATCGCGCCCATCGCTTTCCCGTTCTGATGTGGAGGATTTGTCATTCGGACCGACGCACTGGTGCTGCCGCACGGCGGATCGCTCGTGAAACTGATCGCCGGCCGGTCGCGCCGCCGAAATCTGTAGAGGGCGATCGGGTGATTTCAAGCCTCTATCTGCGGCGGGCCGTTTCGGCCGGCGATCGAGATAGTACGAATGATTGAGCCGCGGCAGGTTATCTGCGTTATTCTCTTTGGACGCACAAATTATATGGAAAGTGAAATGAGCAAAAAAGAACTCGGCGGCACCATCGACAGCTGGTGCGGCAAATGCAAAATGATCCTCGCGCACACGATCGAAGCCATGGTCGGTGACAAGCCCGCGCGCGTGCATTGCAACACGTGCAATGCAGTTCACACATACAAACCCAACGAACCGGGTAAAGCCGCTGTGTCGGGCAAGGTGCGCCCGAGCCGCTACAAGACGCTGATCAAGGGCAGCGACATGGCGGCGGCGAAGATTTATTCACCGAAGGAAAAGTACGAGCCTGGCGACGTCCTGCAGCATCCAAGCTTCGGTATCGGCGTCGCGACAGCCGTCAAAGACGGGACGAAGGTGGAAGTGCTTTTTGAGGGCGGATCAAAATTGTTAGTCCAAAGCGCATAGTATCCAAAAACGCGTTCGGGTCGTTACAAGCGCGCAACAGCAAAATTGGGCGTGATAGGCTGCCCCGATCCGAGCGGGTCGGAACATTTTCGTTTCTCCTCATTTCCATCGCCGGCTGGCTGAATCAGCGTCAACAGCGAGTCGTCGGATATTTGATTGAGGAGAATCGCGTTCTTCGCAGCCTCATGGGATGCTCGTCAAGACTATTAAATTTCGTAGTCAAAATGCGCGACTTGCTTGCCGCTGTGAATGGTGACGAGGGCATTATGAACCCCTAACGACCAGAGAAGCGATCGAATGTAGTTTGTGATTTTCGGGCCGTCCAGATCGCGTGTAAAGGAAGCATGTACATAGTGCATCTCTCCCGTCTTGGTGATCAGCATCGTGCCGATGTTCTCCTTGCCTTGGAAGAAATGCCACCCGTCGGTCGTCTCTGTACGGATGAAACGTGAAAGGTCGAGGGTGTAGTCCGAATTTGCGAACATCAGGAAATATTCCTCGGGTCGGCTCATCAGTTCAACATCCAGTAATCATCGTAGTCGGCCATTGCTACTTGCTTCATAAGCCACGATAGCGCTTCGCAAAAATCGTGCTCGCGCATAATCGAAAGTGGGTCTCTGTCCCTTGCCATCCTGCACGCCTCATGATCTTGTTAGCATAAGGCACTACGGGCACAATAGCCGCCGCGAAAAACGTATCGATGACGAACCGAGAAACTTCACATATTTTTCCGGATTTTTCTTAAACGCGGTCTACTCTCGACTCGATGCGCGGGTCCGGAACCAACCACAATATGGTGACGAGGACGTATAAACCTGCTGCAAGCCTCGGATGGCCGAACAATGCCGTGGCAATCCCGAACGCGTACAGCGCCAACGACATCCTTCCTTTCACATCGTTACCTACTGCCGTAGCGAGTTTAGAACGCGGCCCTTGAGAGCGAATAATGCTGTGCTGAAGGATCGTGTACGCCAGGGCGGCCATAATGAAAACGACGCCATAGATTGCCGTCGGAAATGGTGCAAGCTGATTTTGACCGACCCAAGTGGTCACGAACGGCACCAGGGATAGCCAAAACAGCAAATGCATGTTCGCCCAGAGTATGTTGCCGTTCACACGCTCACATGTATGGAGCATGTGGTGATGGTTGTTCCAATAAATTCCCAAGAAAATGAAACTCAACAGATACAAAAGCAGTGGCGGAATTGTGGACTGGAGGGCGCGCCAGTCCGTTCCTCGCGGCGTTTTCAGTTCCAGCACCATGATCGTGATTAGAATTGCGATGACCCCATCACTGAATGCTTCCAACCGTCCTTTACCCATCGGGATATACTAGGTCATGCCTGCCAAGGCGATCTACCCCACCATGCTTCACCAAGATCCGCGATATTTCCGGCGTGCGAACGGAATTGCGTTTTCCAGAATGGGATCGGCTGTGGGTCAAATCTTCTGGACCCACACGGATTCAGGCCGTATGCGATTCAACTTTTCGGAAATCCTCGGCAACTCGACCGGCGTAGCAATTTCAAACGCATATTATCCGGACAATCGGAATGCGTCCGACGCCGCAACAAAATTGGGTATTCAAATCGGCGTGGATATGACCGCTAATACCCTGAAGGAATTTTCGCCGGAATTAAATCGTCTGTTCTCGCGAAAACGCAGGTCGAAGGTCCGCGGGGGACACTGAACTCACGCGCGAATGCCTGCTCCGGGAGGGTGTGGATTCCATCGAACGTCGAATTGAGTGGCTGAGCCCGGACCCAGCGAAATAGAAAGTTGCTTAGCTCCGGTATCTTCCCGGAAAATGATCAGACAGACCAAACATGAGAAAGGAGTCAGACGATGGCAGTCAAGATTCCTCAGGCCTTGAAGAAAATACTCGAGGATAAGGCTTATGGTCACGTTGTGACGTTCAACCCTGCCGGCAGGCCCGAACTTACGATGGTTTGGATGGACGTGGATGGCGACGAGCTGCTTTTTAACACCGCTGAAGGACGAAGGAAACCCGACAATATACGCCGCAATCCCCGCGTGATTGTTTCAGTGCAAGACCGTAATAATCCTCAGACGTACGCAGTGTTTCACGGAAAAGCACGCGTGACCGACGAAGGTGCCGACGCGCACATTGACAAGCTTGCTAAACGCTTTTTGGGCGTTGAGAAATATCCATATCGGCAACCCAACGAAAAGCGGGTGATCGTACGCATTGGCGTGGAGCGCATCAGCGGCTACGGTTGGTCATAGCGACCGGGCTTGAATCGGCGGTACTGGGCCCGGAGTGGACCGGAGCCTGCGGTGTTGGTAGGTACGTGGGATTCACAATCAACGTTGACACCGGGATCCAGCGGGCTTTGGCTTGCGATGTGCTGAAGCCGATCCACCGGTCCAGAAGATGATCGTCATCCATTAACAGTAGCGACAGTGGTCGACTACTTTCGATCTTCCTGGGGTTCGCGACGCACTTTCTTCCGGCTGCGTTTCCGAGCTAATGCTTGTTTGATGCGTTTCTTTTCTCCCGGCTTCAAATAGAAGGAGTGTTTTCTAACCTCCTTGATAATGTCTTCCTGCATCACCTTACGCTTAAAGCGACGCAACGCATTTTCAATGGATTCACCTTCGTGAAGCCTAATCTCCGCCATTCCATTCCTCCGAATTTCCGATCTATTATCAAGATGGCTTTGAATGGAAGTCAACTTACTCCAGATGACAGGAGTCGACGCCCAACTTCCCCGAATTCCCGCCGGACTCTTCGGGCCAATCGGAACTTGATGCGCCCACACCGGAGAGGATGTGGGAAAAGTATTTTCCGTGATTTGGGGAGCGCTCGATGGTCTTCCTGAAAGCACAGGAACTTGGCAGGTTCTGTGCCCTTCCCCAGGGCAAAGAATGCGACGCGCTTTCGAAAGCAGTCGGAAAAAGGTATTCTGATTTCCTATGATGAAGAAGACGGTCCATTTTCTTACGCTCTCCTTTTGTTTCTGTTCGATGATTGCCTGCGCACAAACCTCGCGTCCCGATGCTTCGGCGTCGCCGAAGCTCGACACCGAGGACCAAAAAGCCTTGTATGCGCTTGGGATCCTGCTAGGAAAGAATATCAAGCCGTTTGCCCTGAAACCGGAGGAACTGGCGATCGTCAAAGCGGGTCTCACCGACGCTGTTACGGACAGGAAGCCGCAGATTGAGATCGAGACTTATGGGCCGAAGGTGAACGAATTGGCACAGAAGAGGGCGGCCGCCGGTGCGGATGACGCAAAGAAGAAGGGACAGGAGTTCGTGGAGAAGGTCTCGAAGGAAAAAGACGCAACCAAGACTCTATCTGGAATCGTGATCCGGACGATCACGGCGGGGACCGGAGGAAGTCCTACGGCGTCCGACGTGGTAAAGGTTCACTACGAGGGCAAGCTCATCGATGGCACAGTTTTCGACAGTTCGATCAAACGCGGCCAGCCTGCCGAGTTCGCGCTGAATGGTGTCGTGCCGTGTTGGACCGAGGCACTGCAGAAGATGAAGAAAGGAGAAAAGGCGCAGGTCGTGTGCCCATCCGCGATGGCGTATGGCGACCGTGGTTCTCCACCGGTTATACCCCCAGGTGCCACGCTCAGCTTCGAGGTGGAGCTACTCGATTTCCACAAACCATAAGTTTAATGCTGGAAGGCGGTTTTACATTTTCCCACGTTGCGCCAATGCATGCTGAATGCGATAGCAGGAATCCGCCGATAGGCGTAGACTCCAAGGATCCTTTCAGTTTCATTTAACGGCGTGATAGCGCCCTTATTGATTCTGGATCGATAGATCTGGGGAATTCTCTTCTGTATGCCGTGGCATCCTGACGCATCCTGCCCGATACACACAGGCCTTCCCACTAGTACAGGCGGTTCAACTTGAACATTCTCCTTTACAGTCCCGACAACGGTGTTACCCGTAATTTCATGCCGCACCTCTGGATGTTCCTGCTTAAGAGCCTCACACCTCCAGGGCACGAAGTGTTTCTCATTGACGGCAATGCTCAGCCGATGACCGAAGATGAAATGTCGCAGTTTGTACGTGACCATGACATTCGGCTTGCTGGAATCAGCGCAATGACGCGGATGGCTGCGCGAGCATATAAGATGGCCGACGCCATCCGAGCCGCCGGCGCGAAGGTCGTGTTCGGCGGACCACACGTTACTGAGGTTCCGGAGGAGCCCCTCGGCCGCGCTGAAGAACCGCGGCATGCGGATGCCATCGCCCTGGGCGAAGCGGATTATACATGGCCCCAGATCGTGACCGACGCCGCAACCGGGAGCCTGAAGGAGATATACCGCCCAGTTGTCGGAAGCGGGCAGGAGATGAAACCAACGCTAGCCGATTACCCACAGATCCCATGGGACACAATTCCGCTCGAACAGTTCAATCTTGTTGGAAAGCTACCGCGTCTGGTGCGGTGGTTGTTGAAGCGTAAGACGAAGTCGTGGGAAAGTCTCTACGTGCTTCCGGTCGAATCAGGGAGAGGTTGTCCTTATGGCTGTGAATTCTGCACAGTCACCGGATTCTTTGGCGACGTTATCCGCTTCCGCTCCAACCAAAGCGTCATTGGTGAATTGCGTCGTTTGAAGCGAAGGGTGCAATCGGAACGAGGAACGGCCGGCGTTTTCTTCGTTGATGACAATTTTGCGATTAATCCGAAGCGGACGAAGTCTCTATTGCGCGACATGATTGTGGAGAATGCGGTTGTGCCCTGGATCGCTCAAATCAGCGTGAACCTTCTTAAGGACGAGGAGCTTCTGGATTTGATGGCGGCGAGCGGCGCGAGATGCATCTTTATTGGACTGGAGTCGGTGGATGCTGACAATCTCCGTCGCGTACAAAAGAGCTTCAATAAGCCCGCCGATTACAAGGCTGCGCTGGACGGTCTGGCACGCCGAGGGATCTATGCGATCACGGCCTTCATATTCGGGATGGATGGCGATACGCCCGGGGTGGCGAAACGCACGGCTGAAGTGATGAATACCTGGCCACCGGGTTTCCCTGTGTTCAGCTTGATGACTCCCTTTCCGTCTACTCCGCTCTACCAGCGCCTTTTGCAAGCCGGACGATTGGAAAGACCAAAGCACTGGCTGGATTTTCGGCCGTTTACGATGTCATATACGCCGGAAAACATCACCATTGCTCAAGCAGAAGCCGAAGTACGTGAAGCCTGGACTCGATCCTACAGCCCCAGAGCAACCATCGACGCCCTGCGGCGAATATCCGATCGTCCGCTGTCCGAACGTGCTGTGGTGTTCTTTGCCCGTCTCGCCTTCCGGGGCATCTATTTTCCGCAGATGACGCTGCGCCATTGGTCGATCCTTTTGTGGAAGAACCGGCGGCCCTTGATATGGCTCTGCTATCGAGCACTTTTTGCTCTTCGAATGCGTCGCGACGTCGCTGTTGCTCCCAGCGAGGAAACTGGATGAGGGAGAATAAATGGACTATTCGCTACGTTGGATATCGCAGCTCGCCCGCTGCTGGTCGAGGATTTGACCCGCTATGGTTTCGCTTTTGGATATCATGTTAAGCAAAGGAGTAACATGGGAAACAAACTTTATGTTGGAAATCTGCCCTTTTCAGCCACTGACGACAGCCTGAGAGAGATGTTTGCGCAAGCTGGCCAGGTTGAATCAGCGAGGATCATCACGGATCGCGATACGGGACGCAGTAAGGGTTTTGGTTTTGTGGAAATGTCAACGGAGCAGGAAGCCGCCGCCGCCATTAAGAAATTCAATGGCGCGGACTTGGATGGCCGTTCGCTGACTGTAAACGAGGCTCGCCCGATGGCTCCGCGCGACGGCGGCGGTCGCGGCCATCGCGGTGGCGGTGGTGGGCGACAACGATGGTAGAAGAAGGCAACCGATAGTCCATGCATCTATCAGGTCATCCGCGCTCGCTGGCTAAACGGTGGTATCTCGGAGTATTTTGCCGACGATGCAAAGCTCGCATTCTCTTTGCTCGCGATTTTACCGATGGGCAGAGCGAAGTGATTCCCGCTGCCAAGCTTGTATTGACGTGCGGGCAACCGAATTGCGGCCACAGGGCAGACTATTCAAACGCAAAGATCGCCCGGTTCCAAAAAATATAAATCTACAGACTCGGGGAATCCGAAGCCGCGGCCAGACCTGGGTCCGAAAATAAGAAGTAAGGGCCAGTCGATTTATCTTCCGTCTTGTTGCGCTTAACATTCAAGAAGCGATCGGACGGACGGTTCGGGATGACCAGCCTCTAAGTTGGCCTAGCTCTTCCAAAATCGTCTGGTCGCATCCAGAACGAGTGCAACGCCGCCAACGAGAAGAACGCCGGCGAACAGAACGACGGCCGGTGCCGTGGTATGATGTCGCCCAATAAGCCAGGACTTCTGCACAATCGGAGGCTAATCGATGAACTTGCGAAGCCTGACCTTCGGTCCATTGGCCGTTCTGTTGATGACATCGC
>MNKP01000003.1 GCA_001920875.1 Acidobacteria bacterium 13_1_20CM_2_55_15 | reverse complement strand
GTTTGACCGAGATCCGTCGAGAGAATCGTCCGCTCGATGCCTGTTTTCCGGACATTGGTGAAAAGATCTTCCCACCGCGCCTTATTCGTATGAGTCGTCGTAAAACAATGCTCGATCACGGCGCCCATATCGGCCAATTGCTTTTGCTCTTCGCCGGTGAGGCTTTGGGAGGGAAACTCGGCGTGAGTGACGACAATCTTTTTCACACCCATTTCGCGGGCTGTGGAAACGATCTTGAAGATTTCATCGCGCCCGAGATGGCCGGTGGCCAAAATCATGTTGTGCTTCGCTATGCGCTCCAGGCAAAGCCTCGCCGCCTCGATGACGTTGCCGCTGGAATCCAGCGGAGAGAGCGGCGGCGGTGAAATGCCTTCGGCAGCGAGTTCCCGCTGAATTTTCGCCCAAAACGGAAGTTTCGTGTTCGGTCCATCGAGACGGCCTGCGGTTTCGTTAGCGGCATCGACCGTGGGCATCCACACAATCTTCGCTCCGGATCGTCCGGCAATCTCGAGCGCGACAGGATTGAAACCGCCAACACTGTGATTAAGGGTAATCGCACCATAGGCCTCAATTCCCGGGACGGCACGCCCGACAACTTTGGCTCGTTCAGCGGTTGGAATGTAATGCGACTTTAAGACAAATCCCTTCAATCCGCGCGAAAGAAAATCCTTCGCCAGATCGACGTCGTCAATGCGCCGCTCGATGACGTCGGGCGCGACATGAACCTGCAAGTCATAAGCGCCTCGAATGGCTTCCCAAGCACGCTCGGAAATGGGCTCCGTGATTTGGGCACCGGTGGTCGGACTCATCGCTCTCCTTAAGAGGGCTTCCCCTCCTGCCAGAGAGGGGAAGCCGTTCTGCTCAGCATGGTAACGAATCTCTCATTATTCTTCCATCCGCTTTGAATTAAATCTCCGTATCCATTAAGATTTCGACCCGGCGACGTCGTCGCGGCTACCCAGCATGGTTTAGGGGGTACAACTCGTAGTAGAAGTTCAAATTCATTAGAAAGGCCGGGAAGCAGATAATGCCAGATCAAGTTCCCGAGGTTTTTGCGGTATTTCAATGTGCCATCTGCCAAGGAAACGATCCGGTTTGGACTTCTTCGAATCGTTCTGACCACGCTTTCGGCAGCCCGGGCCGGTTAATGTGCACTGGCTGCGCAACCGCATTTAAGGTCAGGAACGGATTTCTCGATCTACATCCCGGCGACCCGGAACCGATCCCACCGATACAACATCTGATGCAATTTCCGCCTATTGTGGCCGTCTATGAGGCACTGTGGCGTCCCATCGGATACTTTATCGCCAGCAAGCATTCGTTCCCCAAAGACGTCGACCGCATTGCCTCGCTGATCCAACGAAAGCACGGACTGATTCTCGATCTCGCTTGCGGTCCGGGCACCTTCACCCGGCGTATTGCTCGTCTTGCCCCGGAATCCATTGTTATTGGCTTCGATCTTTCGGCACAAATGCTCGAACGCGCCGTGCGCCTTACCCGCAAAGAGCGCCTCCGAAATGTTTATTACATCCGTGGGAGCGCGCTGTCGCTTCCCTTCAAAGCGGGATCGTTTGATGCCGTGACATGCTGCGGTGCATTGCAACTTTTCAGGGATCAGGATCAGGCAGTTAGCGAGATCGCGCGCGTCTTGAAAATGCAAGGTGACTTCGTTTGCCAGACCACACTAGGGCCGCGCAAGCCGCCACTATGGATTCGCATGGCGGACCGTATGCTGAAGTTCGGATACTTTTATTTGGACGACTTGAAAGAACGGCTCTATCGGTTTAACTTTGATCTGCAGGCCGAGGAGAGATCGAACATCAACTACATCTTCCGGGCAGCGAAGTCGGGGTAAGAATCGGCCACAAAGAAGCACAAAAATTCCCAAAAAAATTTTGTGAATTGTGTGCCTTTTTGTGGCTAATAAACAACGGTGGCTTTGCCGGTTCCGACCGTCAACTCTTGGATTTCCCAAGGTAAATCGAACGGCTCGTTCAAATCGACTTCAGGATATTTCGGCTTCACGTACTTTTTCAGTAACGCTTGAATGAGGACATTTGGAACGGGGATACCGTCGACCTGCACCTGTTGCAGATCAAATTTTCCGCGGCCGTCGTGACCGGTGAGTTTTCCTTTGAGGGAAAGGTTATGGGTTCCACCAACCAATGTGTCGACGACGGGACTCCCGGTAGCGTTCGAAGTGAATGTGATTTGCGTCTCCGAGCCTACCGTATCCGGCACCAATTGGACGTCGATCGAGTCGATTTGCGCCGGAATATCCTCCTTCAATGAATAAACGACGTAGGACTCCAACTCCTGTTCCGACAACTCCACTCGAGATGAACCCCGTTTGTGCCCGGGCGTTCGCGCCGCTTTTTTGACGGCATCAATCTTGGCCTGCAGCGATTGCGCCGATTTTTCAGAAAACGCCTTCCCAGGCGAAGCAGAGCCTTTGGCCGCCATCCCATAAAAGGCGATCACGCCGGCAACGGCTAATGCGGCCACGCTCCCGATAACAATGAGTGCACTTTTTTTCATCTTTATGTTTAGGATCGGGCCCACCGGCCAAGCCACGGTCGGTACGACTTCTTGATGGCTATTTGGCCGGTCCCCCCATCCTTATGTTTAGGATCGGGCCCACCGGCCAAGCCACGGTCGGTACGACTTCTTGATGGCTATTTGGCCGGTCCCCCCATCCTTACCGAATGATCTTAAAGCTCCGCGACCACCGAGTTTTCGCGAAGAAATTTGTTACGAGGTCGGTGATTTGCTGGACCCGATCCACAACATCGGTTCGACGGTATTCATCGGAATCCGTTTCATAGGACCAGTAAATGATGAGCCCCTTACCGACGATGAGCTCGCGCGGAACGAAGCCCCAATACCGGCTGTCGGCGCTGTTGTCGCGATTATCCCCCATGGCGAAGTAATGGTTCGGCGGTACGACGATCTCGCCGTTTTTCGTGTAGTCTTCATACCAATACGGATCCTCATCGCCACCGCGGAAGACTCGGCCCGGGTGCGGCTTCGGCGGGAAGAAATCACGGAACGCATCCGCGTAAGAACCCGGGGGACTTTTATGAATTTTGTATGGTTCACTGAGAGGCACGTCATTGACGAACAGCTGCTTGTCGACGATTTTCAGACGGTCTCCCGGAAGTCCGATGGCGCGCTTGACATAATGTTTCGTTAAATCCTTGGGATACTTAAAAACAATCACATTGCCCCGTTTAATATCCTTTAACGGCAGGATTTTGTCGATGATCGAACCGCGCGCTCCGAAGACGAATTTGTTGACCAAAAGATGATCGCCCACCAGAAGATTGTCTTCCATAGAAGGCGTTGGGATCTTGAATGCTTGAACGATGAACGTGGTCCCGAACAGCGCGAGAATAACCGTGATCACCAAAGACTCAAAGTACTCGCGAGCCGTTGATTTTTTGAATGTCGCTTCAGCCATTGGATACTCGCTCCAGAGCTTGCCGGGCCGCCGCTTGTTCGGCTGCTTTCTTGGTCAGACCGAGTCCCGCGGCGACAGGCTCGCCATCAATAAGCACTTCGACGGTAAATATTTTCTGGTGGTCGGGTCCTTCTTCGCTCCTGAGAACATAATCGGCGCGCCCGCGATACTGCGCCTGTAACTCCTCTTGAAGCGCACTCTTGAAATCGCGCAGCTGACGATCGGAATCGCCAACATCTTCCATCTGCGGTTCAAGGAAATTCAGCACTACCCGGCGGGCCTCCTCAAGGCCGCCGTCGAGATAAATAGCACCGATAATGGCTTCGAGCGCATCCACCAGCAAAGTTTGTTTTGTCCGGCCGCCGGTTTTTTCTTCGCCTCTTCCGAGCTGCAGGTACTCGCCCAAGTTGATTCGTTCTGCGTATTTCACGAGATTCGCCGAGCTGACAAAGAATCCCTTTAACTTTGAAAGTTCGCCTTCAGTCAGCCGGGGATGGGATCGGAAAAGAAAATCGCTGACGAGAAATCCCAAAACGGAATCGCCAAGGAACTCCAGTTGTTCGTTGTCACCTGCATGGAGGGCTCGCTCATTGGCATGGGAGCTATGTGTCAACGCTTTTGTGAAGAACTGGATGTCCCTGAACATGTATCCAAGTTTGAGTTGTAGATCCTCGACCGAACCCATAATGAAAAAGGCTGGAATTGGGGATGGGATTGCGGGGACGCACCCCGAATGCTGAAGTTCAAGAATTCGGGGTGCGTCCCCGCAATCCCATCCCCACAACCCAACCTTTATTCTACTACGCCGGCATTCGCCGCTTATTGGCCGATCTTTGAGCCGGCACTCTTGATGTAGTCCTCCAGACCTTGCTCGGACTTGTTCTTCGAAACATAGAGTTGCTTCAGCAGATCGCGAGCATTCGGTTCAGAGACACCTTTGAGGAAAACGGACTTTCCCAGCGCGTCCATAGCCTGATCGTTCTTCATCTCTTGAACATAAGCGATTCCTAACCTGTAATAGGTAATCGGATCGTTCGGCTTGGACTTCAGCGCGGTCATGAATTCCGCCTGCGAGGAGCCAAGACGTTTTTGACGCAGATAGATCAGGCCCAGCGTGTAATGAAGCTGCGACGTCACATCCGCCTGCTGTGCTGGTGTCCAGCTGGCGTTCTCCGGGCTGGACAAGTAGGTCGGAAGCAGGGTCAAGGCCTGATTGACATATTCTTCGGCCTGCTTCATCTGCTCGGTCATTTGTTGGTCATTGGTGGGCGGCCGCTCGGCCATCACATTCGAGATTGTTGCGAGGAGATCGACATCATCAGGTTTCAAGCCAAGAGCTTTTTTGCTGGCCTCCATCATATGCGGCGCATCGTTCAGCATCTGATAGGACTGAATGATGCTTTTATATAACGCAACGATTCGCTGTTCGCTCTGGTTCATGAACTCCTGGAATTGAGGAGAATCCTTGTCTAGAAACACCGCGGTTTTGTCTTTCTTCCTGACGTTCTCGCGATCTTTGTCCGACAACTTCGCGTCCGCATCCGCTTTGGCGGCAAGCTTCTCGCCAAATTTGATGGTGGCGTCGACGGCTTGCTCGGCAGCGGCAACCGATTCCTTGTGCTTTCCCAACTGGCTATAGGAGGTCACCCGGAATGTCTGAGCATAGGCAACGAAGTCCGAATCCGGATACTTCGAGACGAACGCTTCGGCGAGTTCGACTTTCTTCGCCGGGTTTTGCTCCTTCTGCAAAGCATTGAAAGCATCGGCTTCGTCTTTATTTTTAGCTTGCGGGCCGAATCCCGGTTGCCCTTGTCCCGGCTGCTGCGGTTGTTGCTCCTTTTGCTGGTTCCTGCGTTGACCAGCACTCCATACCGGCAAGCTCAGGATAAGGGCAATAAGAATTACCCAAATTGCAGGTCCTTTTTTCGCCATCATTTCGACAATTCTCCTTTTGATTCGCATTCCAATTAATTCGCATTCCAATGCTGGATGGACGAATTCTATAACAACTCCCGCGCCCGTTTCCCCGAATTTCGCGCTAGTATATTGGGTTTTTCGAGGCGTATTCCCCTCCTCTGCGAGGAAGGGAATACGGTGTTAAGGAGGAACGCAATGAAAATTTGCATGGTGGGACAAGGTGCGTTTGCCAAGAAGCACCTCGAGGGACTCAAGCGCATCAGAGACGCAGAAGTCATCAGTATTTTTGGCAGGACCGCTGAAACAACGGAAGCAGTCGCTCAAAAATACGGCATCCCTCATTGGACGACGAATTTTGATGAAGCACTTGCGCGCCCCGGCTTGGAGGCCGTGATTCTGACTTCACCGACGCAGGTCCATGCCGCACAAGCCATCAAATGCATGCGAGCGGGAAAGCACGTGGAGATCGAGATCCCGATTGCCGACTCGCTCGCCGATGCCGAACGAATCCACGCCGTTCAGAAAGAGACCGGCCTCCTGGCGATGGGAGGACATACACGGCGATTCAATCCCAGCCACCAATGGATCCACAAGAAGATCAAAGCCGGTGAACTCAAACTGCAACATCTCGTGGTTCAGACGTTTTTCTACCGCCGCATGAACATGAATGCGGAAGGAAAACCGCGAAGCTGGACAGATCATTTGCTCTGGCATCATGCATGCCATACTGTCGATCTGTTTCACTATCAAACCGGCGAAGTCGCCTCTGAAGCCTGCGCCATGCAAGGCCCGATGCATCCCGAACTGAAGATCGCCATGGACATGAGCATCCAGATGAAGGTACCTTCCGGGATTCTCTGCACGCTCGCGCTCTCGTTCAATAACAACGGTCCGTTAGGTACCTGGTTCCGATACATCTGCGACAACGGTACCTATATCGCACGTTATGACGAGCTCGTCGATGGCTATGAGAAACCGGTCGATGTCTCGAAAGTGGACGTGTCTCTCGATGGAATCGAGCTGCAGGACCGCGAGTTCATCGCCGCCATTCAGCAAAAGCGGGAACCCAACGCAAGCGTGGCTCAGGTCATGCCCGCCATGCGCGTGCTGGATCGGTTAGAACGAACGATGAAATAAGGGGAATAGCCACAAAAAGACACAAAAGGTCACAAACGACTTTTTGTGTTTCTTGTGCCTTTTTGTGGCCTTTCTTCTTACTTGCAGGCGTCGCCGTAAGGCTTTTCAACACCCGCGCGAGCGGCCGCCTGCGCGTTTCGCGTATTGTCTGCGACCTTGATCGCTTGCTGATAGTACTCGACCGCGCGCCCGCGATTACATTCCAGATCAAAGATGCGGCCCAGATAGATATAGGACCATACTTTCATGGAGGGCTCCGCTGTCTCGCTACGAATGGCGCGCTCGAAGTACTGTTGAGCGGCCTGGCGGTCCTCATTTTTGCTTGCGATCAGAGCGAGTCCATAGATCGCGGCTCCGTTCTCCCGATCAAAATCGGAAAGAACCTTCTGAAACGCCGCTTCTGCTTTCCCAATGTCACCCGCGTTGAATGACGCCTCGCCTTCTTTGAGCAAGTCTCGAATGGGATTCGCAGGCGGTTCGGGAGGAGGTTGGGGTATCTCGGGCCGCGCCGCTGCCTTCTGGGGCACAGGAATCTTGTAGAACCTCTCCTCAAAACGCTGTTGCTCCGTCTTCAGCTGAATTTGCCGGGCGATATTGACGAAGCTTTCCCGAATAGTGAGGTCGCTGGTTTCAAAATTCGCGAGCTCGTCATAGAAATATGGCGTCAACAACAAACCCGTCCGGTAATACATATCGACGCTGTCACGCGCGCGGGCGGGAGGCACCCGGTCCATGCGCAGCTCCAGCGCGCGAATCAATGACTCCGTAACCAGGACATGCACTTCGGACGTATAGGCCTGCTCGACTCCGTCGGCTTTCTTGACCAGCGCCAGCAATTGCGCGTTGTTCTGAATCTTCGTCAGATTCGTGGCGACGACACTATCCAGCTGAAAATGAAGATAGGCGTGACGAATGTCGTCGACTCGCGGCGCGGCGGAATCACCCATCACGACGAAGTAGCTGTCTTGATTGCTGCGCACGTTCACTGTGTTGATCGGCGCGGCCAGCTCGATGTAAATCGCCATACTTCGACTGGCAAAGCCTCCGAGCGCCAGATGCAAATAGGCATCCGTCCGAACAATCGATTGCCTCAGCGTAGGAGCAATCCGCGCCATCGCGCGTTCATATTCCGAGTGGACCTCCGCCCAGTGTTGTGAAATATGGGCCTTCTCATAGAACTCACGTAGAAGATCGGCAAAACCCAAGACCGTGCGCGCATCGGGCGGAAGAAATTCCTCGCGGCTCACCGGTTTGAAAGCCGGTGCATCGGTGACGCTGACTGCCAGCGATATGTATTTCGCAAGTTGCGCGTCATCCGTTTCCTGACCCTTATGACTGCTGTAAAAATCTCTCAATCGCGTGAGCAGGTCCCCGTCGATTTCGGCCGCATATTTACGGACTGCCTGCCGCACGGGATGGTACTCGGACGCAAATTCCACATCGAATCCGGCTGCATTCAAAGCCGCCATTGTTGTGAACAGCCGCATGTCCGGCTGAACCGTGACATTCGTGTTCTGGAACAAGGCGGGCAGAGCCAGCAGCAAGGTAAGGACAAACATAGCCACCAATCATAACATTCCGCTCCTGTACAATTCCTTCATGGAGTTCGGAATCTCGACGCAGATCCATCGAAGCCGGTCTGTGACGGTTGATCTCCTGGAATCGATAAGGAAAGCGGGATACGTCCGAATCGAGCTTTTCGCCAACAGGCCGCATTTGGATTTTCATAACCGGGCGCTCCTGCGCTCAATTGGCCGTTGGTTTACGGAGAACGCCCTTGCGGCGCCATCGCTGCATTTGCCCTTCATTGAGCACGCCGGTCCTCTTGAGAAGATCTGGATCTCAGTCCTTGATCCCGAGCGACGCCTCCGCGAAGCGGCCATGGATGAGATTAAACGCGCTCTCGAACTGGCAGATCATGTTGCTCTGTCTTACGTGGTGATGCACCTTGGAAATCCTAAAGACGTATTCAGCCCCGTGGCGTTCGACTACGCCTATGCTGCGATTTCGCAGATTCACGCCTTCGCTGGCGTTGAAGTCATGATTGAAAACATCCCGAACGAGATTTCGACGATAGAGCGGATCGAGGAATTCAAACGAGTGTCGGACCTTCAGGGCCTCGGAATTTGCTACGATACCGGACACGGTTATCTACAAGGAATCACGGGCGGGTTTGAGTACGCTCGCACAACGCACGTCCATGATAACCATGGCGAAAAAGACGAGCATCTCTGGCCATTCGAAGGGTCGCTGGTCTGGCCTGCACTCATCGACAAGTTCGTGGTCGCCAAGTATCAGGGGCCCTTTATCTTTGAAACCCGCGGCGATGACTTGTCCAAGGGTGGCGATGTGAAGAGCCGCCTTGAAGAGCTTTGGTATGAAGCGCAGCACTCCATTGAGGAATTTCGCCTGAAATACCAGTTGGAAGTTCAACCGGAACCAATCGAGGAATAATGAAGCACACGTACATCGAGGATGTCGGAAAGCACGTGGGCCAGGAAGTGACCCTCCGTGGATGGGTACACAACAAACGCTCCAGCGGAAAAATCCAGTTCCTTATTCTGAGGGACGGCACGGGCTACATTCAGGGGGTGATTGCCAAGAACGCTGTTCCCCCGGAAGTCTTCGCCGACGGTGACAGCCTCACGCACGAATCCTCCATTGAACTGACCGGAAAGGTCCGCGCGGACTCTCGTGCTCCAACTGGATTCGAGCTCGATGTGACGGGCCTGAAGATTTATCAGGAAGTTTCGAAAGACGAACCGTTCCCGATCACTCCGAAAGAACACGGCGTCGAATTCCTCATGGACCACCGCCATCTTTGGATCCGTTCGACCCGCCAGCGAGCGATTCTGAAAGTCCGCCACGAAATTATCAAAGCCGTTCGCGACTTTTTCGACGACGATGGATTCACACTCTGCGATACGCCTGTACTGACGCCGGCGGCGTGCGAAGGCACCACGACTCTGTTCGAAGTGAAATATTTCGAAGACAAGGCGTTTCTCACTCAGTCGGGCCAGCTCTATAACGAGGCGACCGCCGAAGCGCTGGGCAAAGTTTATTGCTTCGGACCGACCTTCCGAGCCGAAAAATCCAAGACCCGGCGGCACCTGACCGAGTTTTGGATGGTCGAACCCGAAGTCGCCTACGCAACGGTGGACGACATGATGGACCTGGCCGAACGCATGATCACCTTTGTTGTCCAGCGGTGCCTCGAGCGGCGCAGCAACGAGTTGAAGGCTCTTGAGCGCGATCTTTCGAAACTGGAAAAAGTGTCGATGCCGTTTCCGCGCATTTCTTATGACGAAGCGGTCCAACTGCTCCAGAAGCACGGCTCCGAAATCCAGTGGGGTGGCGATTTCGGGGGCGGCGATGAGACGATCATCTCCCAACAATTCGACAAGCCGGTTATGGTGCACCGTTATCCGACGGCGGTTAAGGCCTTCTACATGGAACCCGATCCCGAGCGGCCGGAGGTGGCGCTATGTGTCGATGTCCTTGCTCCGGAGGGATATGGTGAGATCGTCGGTGGAGGACAGCGCATTTCGAGCTACGATCTGCTTGCCCGGCGGATCAAAGAGCACGATTTGCCGCGTGAAGCCTTCGAGTGGTATCTCGATTTGCGGAAGTTCGGATCCGTGCCTCACGCAGGCTTCGGCATGGGTATTGAGCGAGCCGTCACATGGATTTGCGGGCTGGAACACGTGCGCGAAACCATTCCGTTCCCGCGGATGCTGTACAGACTGACGCCGTG
>MNKP01000115.1 GCA_001920875.1 Acidobacteria bacterium 13_1_20CM_2_55_15 | reverse complement strand
CTGTTCGATGAGAGCTCTGATGGTGTGTAGCGGCTCTGCCTTGTCGCTCACCGGGATATCTTATCGGAATCGGCTGCGCTTTATAGACTCCTTATGTGACATTCCCGGCCTCGGTTCCCACCGCATCATATATCACCCTCCGTGCTTAAACTTTAACGGATCTCCCTTTTGGCCAGTAAGAAACCCGTGGTCGGCGGCATGATCGTCAACAGCACCATCTCTTATGCGGTCAACGGAAGCAGTACGTGATGGTGTACACGGGTGTGAAGCAGTCGGCCACGACGGGACCGCTCAGGCTGACCGACACGGCCATGGCGCCACCAGTGTTCGGGCACCACGCGGTCTGCGTTTTTTCGCTGCCGTGAGTAGACGACTGGAAAGGATTAAGGGAGGACTGACGGCCCCGACAGGGGATTGAATGGCCGTCGCGCGGTCTTCAAGGAAATGCTACCATCTGACCTCGTTCTGCGGGAGAATAGCCCCTTGCTGCTGGAGCTGGTTCCGTAGCACGCCAAATGGGAGGTATGTCGATGCGTACTCGACGAGTTTCCGTCGTATTGGTCATGGTCACGCTTGTCACGGTTGTCGCGTGGTGGTCGTCTGGACTCCTCGCGCAAACTCCTTCCGGCACCAAGACGTTCGATCCGACTGTGGTCGATCCGCAAGCGGCGATCGCGGCGGCGGTGGCGGCCTTCAAGCAGGCGCAGGCTGTCCAGAACTTCACCCCGTCCAAGACGCCGTGGGGCGATCCCGATATCAGCGGCTATTACCTGGATGCGACGTACACGCCGTTGCAGCGTCCGGACCGACTGAAGAACAAGGCGTTCTTCACCGAGGAGGAAGCGCTCGCCGAGCTCACACGAGTGATCATCGCTGACGCCAAAGTCGATCCGAAGGACGTTCACTACGACTGGAAAGAGTACGGCATGGACGGGTGGCAGAGCCCGATCAGACCGAGCCTGCGGACGTCGCTCATCGTCGATCCGGAGGACGGACGACTTCCTCCGCTGACGCCCGAGGCACAGAAGCGACGAGCAGATCGCGCTGCCGCAGCTCGCGTAAGGGATCCTCAGGTCGGCGTCAGGACCCTGCCGAGCTTTTACACACGCTGCATCATGGGTAATGCGGGCGGTGGGCCACTGGTGCGCGGAGGCAACCCCGACCCGGTATCGACGGTCGGCAGCGAAGCGGGTGTGACGGCCGAGTTTCAGATCGTGCAATCGCCCGGCTACGCGATGATCCTCACGGAATCGAATTACGATGCGCGGATCATTCCGCTCGATGGACGTCCACATGCGCCGCAGACGGTGCGCACCTGGTTGGGCGATTCGCGCGGCCACTGGGAGCGGAACACGCTGGTTGTCGAGACGACGAACTTCAACGACAAGTCGCCGGGCACCAACTATCAGGGATCCACCGACGCCCTGAAGATGACCGAGCGCTTTACGCTCATCAATCCGACCACGATCAAGTACGAGTACACCATCGAGGATCCCCACACGTGGACGCGGCCGTGGTCGGCTGAGGCGCTCGTCCCGCGGATCCCGCCGCCGCTCTTCGAATTCGCCTGTCATGAGCAGAATTACGGTCTGATGAATGTGGTGATGGGCGCACAAGTCCGGGAAAAGGAGGGGGGACCGGCTGCAGCGCCCGGCGCAGAGAGGTAATTAGATAGGGAGATGGTGAAATCATCGAAGAGAATCATTCCCCAAAGTGGAGTTGATTCGTAACGAGTAGTCGCCCCGGGGTTTACCTATCGCGTACGAGTACGGCTCTCAGTTGTCGCCTAACCGATCACCCGTGGAAGTCTTCTCTTCCCGCACCGTCGTTGAGGGGGATCTTCCGTGCCGATCTCTCAACTGCGCGATAGCTTTCAGGAAAGCCGCCCAGGCCATCTGTGGGCGTTCGCATGACAGGAAAGACATCGACTCGCATGCATCGAATCCCCAGATCGCTATAACATCAATTCCAAGCTGTCCCGCGGCAATTGCGCTTCTTCTGATCTCTTCCTCTCTCCCGGCAGGAATCCTGAACCCTTGTATCCAGAGATGGGTTTGAACGCGTGCACGCGAAGCAAGTCCCATCAGTTCCCGCCCAATAAGGTCTACGTATTTCTCTGGATCGGCACCCTGCATTCCCCAGAACGGAGTTGAACCAAGATTCATTACACTCTCAAGGCCTGCAATTTCGTTCCAGTCCAGTGTGTCCTTGCGTTCCAGACTTGACGGCAACAGGCACACGACGTTTTGGCTGCCTCGGCTTTTTACTTTACCGCACACCTCACGCAAAAAAGATCCAATGGCTGGCTCCCCCCGTTCAGCAAGGTCTTGGCAATACTTGCAATAACAACCTATGCGCTCCGTTTCATCTGAATAGAAGTGGGGCTCGTCCCAAAACACAGCATCTGCCCCGGTTTCGAGAGCAGCATCCGTCCACTCGTGTATGAAACCCTGAAAACCCGGGTTACTTGGACAACAAGCCGGCAGCTTGTCTCCGTTAGCAGCGACTTGCAGCCACTCCCGGTGGTGCAGTGCCGCATCAGAGAACGCTTCGCCGCCGAAGACTCCTCCTATTCCCCATGGATCAATCCACACGCGCATGCCGGTTTCCTTCGTCACCTCAACAATATCCCGGACCGATTTCCGATAGAACCGAAGGTCATTCTCACTGAATGTGTGAACGACGATATCGAAACCTTCATTGCGAAGTTTCCGGACATCCATCCTGACGTGGCGAAGAATCCGATTCCCGAAATAACTTGTCGCAACCAGCATGGCCACCATTCTTAAGAATGTTTCGAATTAGCTCAAGGAGGACGGCGCAGAAGACCGCGCCAGTGGATGCGCACGGCGACCTCCGCAGTCGTCAGAGGCGGAGTGACATGGAACTCTACAAAGACGTTATCGTTCCTTTATGCCTCTACTTCTTCCGCTCTACCACCCACTCGCAATGCGAGTCGCCAGCGACCATATTCTTCGTAAGTCTGAACGTAAAATTTGGGTTCAAACTTTCGACAGCTCCATCACCCCATCTTTGATGCCCTACGCCGCAGGTATTAAAGTCAATGCCTTGTTCCTTCCATCTCTTGTGCCGAGGACACTGAGTAGTCTTTCCCACACATCTGTCATTGGTAGCTTCAACAACTTCGAACACAAACTCCGGCCCCATTGACGCTTGAGCAAGGAGATGTGTCACCCCTTCGATATCCTCAGCGTTCTCAGCGGCTATTCCGAGGGTATTAGCAAATTCCTTTGCTCCCTTTCCAGAAATTGCAATGTATGCGCCGGTCAATCCTTTCGTTGCAATCTCCCATCTCGTTTTCTCGGGAATCTTGTCTATTGTGTTAGCCATCGAGACAATCTCCTTTTGTGGACATTTCTTTGTGTTGTGCCCTCCTTTATTCACGGCAAGGGTATATCGTTTGTCCAGATTAAGCCAAGATTTTAGGAATACGTTTTCGTGCTCGGGAGCCGCAAAAAAACGTTAAAGTGTTTTCTTACAGTGTCGTTAGAAAATCGGCAAAGCAGCGATGCGCAGGAACATCACTTTCGTGATTACGATTTTGATCGGGGCCGCCACCGTACCGGCACAAGATTTTCAGGTGAGCACGAATGTGGACCTTGTGGTCGTTCCTGTTTCGGTTCGCGACGGAGGCCGGTTAGTTCACGGATTGAGCAAAGAAGACTTTACGGTCCTCGAAGACAAGGTCGGGCAAACAATTTCCAATTTCTCGGCGGATCCCCAGCCGCTATCGGCCGCAATCGTTCTCGATACAGGCAAATGGCCGCCTTCCGCTACGATCACTTGGTCTTTCAGCTCTCTGACTTCACCACCGATCACGAAAAAATCGAGAAGAGTTTCGATGTCGTGAAAACCATCGCGGCGAAACAGCCCGCCCATGTTGCGGCCGGCGATCCCGCGCCGGAAGCTCCAGCGATCCTTCGGACGATCCTCGGGTTGATCAATTTCGGTGGTTACGGAGGCGTCATCGACAATCCCAGTCCGGGCATGGCGGGCCCCGTCCGAAGACCCACGACGGAAACGGTTCCGACGGTGCGTTCCAAACGAGTTGTGCCTAGCCGGGCTCTCTTTGATGCGATTTATGACGCCGCAAAAGCTCTGGAGACGCGGCCGGACGGACGCCGCCGGATCATTTTCATCGTCTCCGATGGACAGGTGACGGCCGCCAAGAACACTCACAATTTCGCCGAAATTACAGATCTGCTTCTGCGCGACAATATCGAACTCTACTGCTCGAGCCACCGGCGGCGACGAATACCGGGGTCTGAAAACAGCCTCGATGGAAAGCGCGTTCAGCCGAATCACCGAGCAGGCGCGCAATCAGTACGTCCTGGGTTACCACTCCACAAACGAAGTGAAAGGCGGCCTGCCCACTGTCCGAATCATCGAAGTTAAAGGCCGCAATCCCAAGTGGGACTTCAAACACCGCAAAGGCTACACACAGATTCGTTAGCTATGATGCATGAAGCCCCGAATCTACGCGTATACTTCTGAGTCGAGGAGAGTGGAATGAAGCTGATTGCCAGGAGCTTGACGTTTTCAATCGCTGCTGTGGCAGCGATGCTGTTGATCTCGAGTGCTGCCGCGGCACAGGGACGAGGCGGACGCGGCGGCACGCCCGACTGGCCGCCGGCCGGTCCGACGCCGCGAACGGCTGACGGCCATCCAGATCTATCAGGCAACTGGCAGCCGAACGCGATTCGCCAGAACGTGGACATGGTCGGCTCCGGTGTCGATGTGCCGATGCTGCCGGCGGCCGAAGCACTCTATAAGAAACGCAAGGAAAACCTCAGCAAGGACGATCCCGAAGCGCGCTGCCTCCCTCCCGGCGTGCCGCGCACGAACACCACACCGTACCCGTGGACGATCGTGCAGACGGCGCAGCTCATCGTGATCGTCTACGAAGGCGGCGCGCACGTCTGGCGTAAGGTCTTCATGGACGGCCGCCCGCACGATCCGAAAGTGGAATTGACGTGGCTCGGCGACTCGATCGGCCACTGGGAAGGCGACACGCTGGTCGTCGAAACGGTTGGCCAGAACGACATCACGTGGCTCGACCAATCGGGCATCCCGCACTCGACCGACATGAAAGTGACCGAGCGCTTAACACGCACGGACTTCGGTCACCTCGAGGTTGTCCACATCATTGACGACCCGAAGACCTTCTCGAAGCCGTGGACGTTCACGACGCTTCCGTCGTTGCTTCGGGGCGAGCTGATCGAATACATCTGCCAGGAAAACAACAAGGACGTCGAGCACCTGGTGGGAAAGTAGATGGGATAAGTTAAATCCGAGCGGCGGCGAATGCGTCGGGAGCACAAAGACGATTGTGAACGCTGACGACAACATTCGGAATTATCCTTTCGCTAACGGATGCCGGCACAATATTTGGATCGGGAGGTATGACCGGCCGAATGATCGGTTGCTGGAGTTGTTCGCGGACATCCATCATCCATCCGAACCCGCGAAATACGTAGGAAAGAAGCGTTCGATCCATTTCGTCAATTCCAAGTACCTCCTGGACGATCCAGCTACCGAAATCTGTGTTCGGCGCGATTCGTAATCGCCCAGAACGGCCTGGTTTCTCGATCCCTTCAAAAAACGCTATCTGATACATCCGCTGAGCAATGGCCACTCGCTTCATCCGTGTTTCGGAAACCGACAGCTTCCCTGAATCAAGGGATTCGAACAGCGGGTAGAGGTAGATGGCAGCACGAGGGTCAATCTCAATCCGATTCGTCCTGGCGGCAGCCGCGATCTCGGGATGGCCGAAGGTGGGCAAACGGCCTTGTACAGCCCGTTCCCGGATGAGTTCGTCCCGGTGGTCAGGCAATGCGGCTTCCAGTTCGGCAATGAATTCCGTCAATTCCGTGATAGCTCCAAAATGGCGCGCACAGTCGAGAGCCATTTGGCCGGCGACGAACAAGTCTGAAGCGGATCTCGTATGGAGGCTTGCAAAATACCTGGCAACCATGTTTGACCCGGCAGAGCCGTGGTGAATCTGTATCGTGCCCAGGTTCTCGAGGATGCCGGCTTCAGCTCGGTTCACATTCCGGCGTAGAAGCAGACTGAATATGATCCGGAATGGATCGCCAGGCGGGACGGATTTTAAGAATCGTCTGGTCTGGCGAACGAGCGCGCCGGCGCTCTTATGCGGTTGGCAGCGCAACAAAAAACGCATATACGATGAACATGCAGCCACGGCGGTGTTTTCCAAATGAATGCGGATCAAGTCGCGGAGCAGATCCGCCGCCGGCCTTGATCTGTTCACCGCCCGCATATCTCGGGTGGCTTTTCGAATCGACGCCATATATTGGATCGATGCATCTACCGCAGCATTGGGAAAAGCCTTCATAAAGTTTGCAACCGGCGAAAGCACGCGCTCCATCGCAAGATTGAACTCTTGGACGAGCAGGAACGAAAACGACCTGCGCTCGCCGGCCTGAGCGAAGCGTCCAAAAAGTCCGACGAAAATCACCCGGATGGCGTCAGCCGAACCTGTAACGATGTCCTCTTCCAGCAGACACCCGCGTATCGCGAACGACCGGATGTCCAGTTCCAAAGGCACCCCGGCACATTCAATCCGCTGGTGATAGCGTATTGGATTTGCCAGCACGCCGGTAGAAGGAGGCATGCTCGAAAACAACCGCACGGCAGCCGCGATTTCCGAGTCAGTCGTTTTTGCAATCGCCCTGGCAACGGGATCGTATTCCGGAGCTACGGGCAATTCTGAAAAGAACTTCGGCAGTGTTTTGCGCAACGGTTCATTCCTCGCCTCTCTTATAACGCTCCGCGGACTATTGACATATTTAATTGTTGCAATCCTGATCATTGATGAAATAAATAATCCCCGGATGCAGGCGTTTCGCTACAAACAGAATCGATTGCAACAACTGAGAGGATTTTGTGCGGTTGTTGAAACCGGAAGTGTCTCGAAGGCGGCTATCCGGTTGAATCTGACCCAACCGACAGTATCTCTTCAAGTGCAATCGCTCGAGCGTGACCTGCGCGCAATCCTATTGGAAAGACGGGGACCCAGGATCGAAGTTACTTTCGAGGGCGAGCTTTTGTATGAACTGGCGCGGCCGCTTGTGGAGGGACTCACGGCGCTCGATCAAAATTTCGAAGACCGCCGGAACAATGTGGAGCAGGGCCGTCTCGCGATTGCGGCCGGAGAATCCACCATTCATTACGTTCTGCCGCGCACCGTGCAGCGGTTTTCGTCCGCGCATCCCGGAATCGCTCTTGCACTCAACAACGTCACCGGCCAACAAGGTTTACAACAATTGCGCGATAGGTTAGTGGATTTCTGTGTCGGTCCGATTCTGGACACACCGGCAGACCTTATGTTCGACCCCGTGGTTGCCTTTGATCCGGTATTGATCACCTCGCTGGGTCATCCGCTTTCCAAACTTCGCAAGGTTTCGTTGCGAGATATAAGCCGTTACCCGTTGATCCTGCCGCCACGTCACCTCAGCACCTGGCGGCAGGTGGAAATGGTGTTTCAACAGCACCGCCTGCCTTATGAGGTTCGCCTCGAGATGGGAGGATGGGAAGTCATCAAACGCTATGTCGAACTCGGCTTGGGAATCTCTATCGTCATGAACGTTTGCCTGACAGGACGCGAGCGCCTGGAAGTGATCTCGGTAAAGAAATACTTTCCCAAACGAGTCTACGGAATCGTCCAGCTTAAAGGCCGCGCACTTTCGCCTCAAGCTCGAGACTTCATTGCGACATTCAAAGAGACTTTATCCGCGTCTGCTTGATGGAACATTTCGAGGCTCGCCTTTCTGAGGCGCAGTTGGCATGAAGACTGCAGGTTTGTCTCGCCGGTTGAGCCGCGCTATAGTAGCGCAATTCACGGAATCAATCCTCGCTGGAAAGGAGAACATATGGAACTCACGCGTCGAGACGCATTAACTGCCGCGGTACTGCCGCTCTTGTATGCAATCACCGGAAAGGCACAGGGGCCGCAGAACACGCCTGTTCTTACTCACGACCTTCCCAATCTCAGCATGGACGACTGGCAGGTGACGGTGAGCCAAATTACGTACCCGCCCGGGCATGTGGGAACGGCGCACCGTCATCCGGGTTTTGTGTTGGCTTATGTCCTGGAAGGGGAGGTCGTGGCGAAGGTCTCTGGCTCCGCCGAAGCGACATATAGGCCCGGACAGATGTTCTATGAACACCCGGGAGCGACGCACGAAGTGTCGAAGAATGCCAGCGCGACGAAACCTGCAAAATTTCTGGCATTCATCTTCGCCAAGAAAGGGCTACCGCTCACCACTCCCGCGTAACGACATTGTCACGATGACCGTGTTCATCACCGATGTGCGTCTTGGGCCCGAATTCCTCAGGATCCGAAAGGAAATTCTCGGTCGCGACTTCCCCGCGAGCGCGCTGATTGGCGTGAGCCGTCTGATGCCCGTCGATGGCCTGCTGGAAATCCAGGCTATCGCTGTGCTGCCCTGTCGAGACACCGCCACCCCTTAGAGTGCGTCATCGCTGTAACGACGCAGGGACCGCGCACCGCAATCGACGGGCCTAGCGGCTGGCGTAGAGGCGCATTTCCTTGCCGTCGGCTAATATGGCGCGTTCGAGCCTGACGATCTTCTGGCCGTCGGCGAACTGATAGCCGATGCCCGTGATCACGTCGCCGGGCTTCACCGTCGTCTTGGTCCAGCCGTTGGCCTCCATCCGGTTGATGGCGGGGCCACCGACCAGCCATTTCTCCTTCAGGCCGTCATTGGTCTGAACCTCCAGGGTTATCATCGGGTGCGGATTTGCCCACATGAACTCGATTACCGTGCCCTTTACTGTCACAAGCTGGTCATAGCTCAGCGGCCATGAGTGATGCGCCGATAGCGGCACTACAGCAGAGACCAGCGCAAGGATGACAAATGCTGAAACGCATAA
>MNKP01000133.1 GCA_001920875.1 Acidobacteria bacterium 13_1_20CM_2_55_15 | reverse complement strand
CAAAGGCGGACGGCATATCAAATACGCTGAGCCGGCACCTATGGCGAACGTTCACCTCACGCTGCTGGAAAAAGCGGGCATTCACAAAGAGAGTTGGAGCGATAGCACTGGACACATCGAGGAGCTCCTGTGATGTCGGAAAAGACCGCACGCGCCGGCTGGTGGATCGCGTTGCTTTTTGTGATCAGTACCGAAGCCGCCGGCGCGGTTCCCGTTCGATTAATCGATGCCGTCAAGGCCGCCGATAGAGACGCGATTCGGACATTACTCCAGCAGCGCGTGGATGTGAACGCTGCGGAGGCCGACGGGACAACGGCGCTGCACTGGGCAGCCCGCGCGAATGATTTGCAGGCTGCCGACATGCTTCTTCGCGCCGGCGCCAACGTGAAATTAGCAAACCGCTATGGTGTCACGCCGCTTTACCTGGCCTCGACGAATGGAAACGCTGCGATGATCGAGTTGCTGTTGAAGGCAGGAGCCGATCCCAACTCGGCTTTGCCTGAAGGCGAAACGGCATTGATGACCGCAGCGCGCAGCGGGAGCGTCGATGCGGTGAACACGCTTGTCGCACGCGGTGCCGATGTCAACCGGAAAGAAGCATGGCGCGGGCAGAATGCGTTGATGTGGGCGGCGGCTGAAGGGCATGCCGAGGTCATCCGCGCTCTGGTCGCGCATGGCGCCGATATCCGCGCCCGTTCTAACGGCGGTTTTACGCCGCTTCTGTTTGCCGTCCGTGAGGGCAAGATCCCGGCGGTCAAAGCGCTACTTGAAGCCGGAGCGGCCCTCAACGAATCGCTGCCGACGCGTCGAGGCGGCGAAACGCCGGCCGCCGACGCGGAACCCGGACTCAACGCCTTCATGTTGGCGGTCGGTAATGCTCACTACGAACTTGCCACCTTCCTGTTGGACAAAGGAGCCGATCCGAACTCCGCGCCTCTGGGATTCACAGCGCTGCACCAGATTACCTGGCTTCGCCGGCCGGGATCAGGTGACAACAATCCGGCTCCACAAGGATCCGGAAATATGAATAGCCTCGAATTCGTCCGAAAACTTGTCGCGCATGGAGCGAATGTCAATGCTCGGGCGACAAAGCAGGCCCGGATCAACGTGACCGTCCAGTTCCGAACAACCGGGGCGACACCATTCTTGTTGGCTTGCCGAACTGCCGATATCCCGCTCATGCGTCTCCTGCTGGAGTTGGGGGCAGACCCGCTGCAGCCGAATGACTACGGCACAACCCCGCTGCTCGCAGCGGCAGGAGTCGGTACGAACTCGGCTGAGGAAGAGCCTGGAACAGAAGCCGAAATCCTGGAAGCTGTGAAGCTCGTGTTGGCACACGGCGGCAATGTCAATGATGTCGATAAGAATGGCAACACGGCGATGCACGGCGCCGCTCATAAGCGCGCCCCTTCTGTGATACGGCTCCTGGCTGAAAAAGGTGCCAAAATCGAGATTTGGAACCAGCCGAATAATGCAAAGCAGACGCCGTTGCAAGTCGCTGAAGGTGTCCGGGTCGGTTTAAATATTCGGAGCCACGCCCCTAGTGCGGAGGCCATCCGTGAAGTGATGGCCGCTGCGGCCAAGAAAGAATAGCCACAAAGAGGCACAAAATTCACAAAAACTTTTTGTGTTTTTTGTGCCTTTTTGTGGCCATTTTCCCTTTCGAAATCGGTGCCGTTCTGACCGGTACTCATCTGCACAAAATCGACGAGGCCCCTATAGGCATCGGCGCGCGCTTCCTATACAACTTCACAAAACAATTCGCGCTCGATACTGAAGTTGTAGGGTATCCCGGCAAAACCAGCGCTCTGTTTGGAACCAAGACGGGATTTCGTTTCGATCGATTTGGCGTCTTCGGAAAAGGCCGGCTCGGGTTTTGGCATTTTTCAAGATCGTATTTCGCCGCCGATACTGGTGGTGTCCTGGAGTATTACCCATCGTCCCGCACGGTCGTGCGTATCGACATTGGCGACACCATAATCTTTTACGGCGGGGCACAGCTTGGGACCGTCCACAATTTTCAGCCGGGACTTGGATTCAGCTATAAGTTCTGAGGCTTATACTTATAGAGTGTCACCCGAGAACGACGGCCCACGTCTAGACCTGACGTTTACTGGTAAGGAGACAAGTACCCGCCCGATCGGTATTGGTGTAGCTGCCGTACTGATTGTCTTCATCGTCTTGACGATGACGACGACTGTCGCGTCAAAGATCCTGCCGATGAGTGACGAATATCTGCTGGTGATGATCCCCGCGGCAGCCGACGGCGCGGAGCCGCTAGCGCTCACGTCACTTATGCATGAAATCGACGGGAAGACCATTTCCGTCCGTGGCTCCATTTTGAATCGCACGGCGCAGTCCATGTCGGACGTCCTTGCGGTCGTCGAAATGCAGGATACAACCGGCCGCTTTCCGCAAACGCAGGAAGTTCCCATTCAGCCCATGGAGTTGGCGCCACAAGCGGTGGGCTCTTTTGCGGCAATGGCGACGCTGGAGGAGAACCCGGGTGCCTATATCGTGAAGTTTCGCTTTGCCGACGGGCCGTTCATCCCGCACAGGGACGAACGCGTACCCGAGGTCACGATAACGCCGCAGCAAATTCCGCAGCAGATCAAGTGATGCGCACGTCCTGGATAGCCGTTCTTGCAACTTTTTTACTATTTCAAAGCTCCCCTCCCGCAGGACTGCGTTTTGAGGTCGCGAACCTGCTGCAGCCCTCATCGGGGCGTCTCCTGGTTATCCTCGCGCAATCCGACCGTCCGGATCCACGAAATACGATCGGCGACGCGGGCACAAACGCTTCGATAATCCTTGGGCGCGACGTCGAAAATCTCGGCGCCAACATTAGGGCGGTTCTCGACAACCGGGCGGCCGCGTTTCCGATTCAGAAACTGGATGAGCTTCCCGCCGGAGATTACTATGTTCAGGCGCTTCTCGCGTCGAACCGGGATCTCAAATCTCCGAATGCTCCCGGCAACCTTTATAGCAATGCGCGGCGTTTCCATTTGGATCCGCGCGCAGGGAGTACAGTGCAGCTTGAATTGACAAAGTCGATCCCTGCCGAAGAATTCCCACCGGAAAATGACTTCATCAAGTACGTCAAAATCCAATCTGACCTTCTCTCGCGGTTTCACGGCCGGCCGATCTATTTGAGAGCGGGGATCATTTTGCCGAAGGACTATACCGTTGATGAAAATCGGCGATTCCCCCTGCGGATTCACATCGGTGGTTATGGCGCTCGTTATACTGCCGTTGAGCGCTTAATGGGCGCCGGTTCTGATTTTCGAAGGATGTGGCTTTCCAGCGACACACCTCGCTTTATTTACGTGCAACTCGACGGCGACGGTCCGTACGGCGATCCATACCAGGTGAATTCCGATAACAATGGTCCCTACGGCGACGCGCTGACGAAAGAGTTGATCCCGTATATCGAAAAACGATTTCGTGCGGTTGCCGAACCGCGCGCGCGTCTGCTCGATGGGGAATCGACGGGCGGCTGGGTTTCTCTCGCACTGAAGATTTTCTATCCTGATTTTTTCAACGCGGTTTGGTCTTCCTGTCCTGACGGCGCAGATTTTCGCGGTTTCCAGATCGTCAATATTTATTCCGATCGGAATGCCTATGTCGACGACAACGGTTCGGAACGTCCAAGCAAGCGAGACCTCGACGGACGTGTGGAGTTTACGATCCGCCGCGAATGTCAGATGGAAAACGTCCTTGGCGATGCCGATAACTGGACGCTTTCAGGTCAGCAGTGGGGTGCATGGAATGCGACATATGGTCCGCGAGGGACGGACGGTCGTCCTGTCGCTTTGTGGCATTCCAAGACCGGGGTCATCAACAAATCTGCCATCGAACATTGGAAGAGGTACGATCTTCATCTTGTCCTCCAGCAAAATTGGAGAATGCTTGGCCCTCGGGTTCGCGGTAAATTCCATATCTCCGTTGGCGAGGCGGACAACTATTATTTGAATAATGCCGTTCACATGCTGGACGAGTTCCTTAAGACGGCGGATCCTCCGGCCGACGCTCGAATCGCGTACGGCCGTGGCCGTGGCCATTGCTGGAACAGCCTTTCAGAGGCGGAGATGATGAAAGAGATGGCCCTCGCTGTTGAAGAAGTGGGTAAAGCAAAATGAGCCCAAGAGCACTTCTTACGTTGACCGTCTTGCCCGATCGCTATGCAATTTGTCGTTTCGACGGAAAGGCCCCGGTGCCGCAATGGGCCATTGGCGATGACTTTGTCTCGATTTCGCGCACGCGCGATGAGTTGTCGATTATTTGTCCCGAACGCAATGTTCCACAGGGCACGGCTTGCTCCGGCGGTTGGCGAATTTTGAAATGCGAGGGACCGCTCGATTACAACCTGATTGGTATCGTCGCTTCTCTAGCCGAGCCGCTTGCGGATGCAGGAGTTTCGATCTTTCCACTCGCCACGCACGATACCGACTACGTCTTAATCCGAGAACCGCAGCTCGAACTCGCGATCCAGGCACTTACAAATTACGGTCACGCCGTCCGTGTCTGAATTGCCGAAGACTCCAAAGCTGCCGAAACTTTATGGCGAGCTTTCTTCCTGGTTTCATCTGTTGTCTGATCCTGCCGATTACGCCGAGGAGGCAGAGTTTGCTCGTGGGTTGATGGTCGAGACCTGCAGCGCACGGCCCGAGACGTTGCTGGAATTGGGGTCCGGAGGAGGAAACAACGCATCGCATTTGAAAGCCCACTTCAAACTCATGCTTGTCGACCTCTCCACGGGAATGCTGGATCTGAGCCGCACCATCAATCCTGACTGTGAGCACATGCAGGGAGACATGAAAACCCTTCGCTTAGGACGCACCTTCGATATGGTCCTTATCCATGACGCAATCATGTATATGACTTCGGAGGATGATCTCCGGCAAGCCATCGAAACCGCATTTGCTCACTGCAAGCCCGGCGGTGCGGCCCTGTTCATGCCCGATGTCATTCGCGAAACCTTTGTTTCCCTGACTGCTCATGGAGGGCACGACAGCACTGGCGGTGACGGGCGCGCCATCCGCTACATCGAATGGACATTCGATCCCAAGCCAGGCGATACCACGTATACGGTCGATTTCGCTTACTTGCTGCGAGAAAAGAATGGGCCTGTGCGCGTCGTCCATGACACGCATGTCTTTGGCATCTTTCTGCGCGAGACGTGGCTCCGGTTGCTTCGTGAAGCCGGATTTGAACCGCGCGCCGTCGCGGATCCCTGGGGCCGTGAAGTGTTCGTTTGCAAGAAGGATCACCAGCGACGTGCACAGCTGTAGGGGCGGTCTATGACCGCCCGCCGTGTCTCGATTTCGACATTGTGGGCGGTCACAGACGTCACAGACCGCCCCTACAGTTGCAGCATCCTGGAATGTTAACGGTCGCTGACCATCAGCGTGTATTGGCCCGTGGTATTGCGCTGGCCGGAAACTTGAATGTAGTAAATGGTATTCGGTTGGGCAACCAACTCATCGTCAGGCCCCAGCTTTTCATCGATGAGTTTCTTAGTCGCGTCGTATATGTCTAGAGCCGGCGCCAGCGTTCCCGATTCAGTGCGCAGATGAATGTAAAAGCGGCCCCCGGGTCCGGAACTGATCCGGTAATAATCGATATCGCTTCCGTCCACAAGCTTTCCTTGAACCGGTTTGTTGATCTCGATGGCTCTTGCACTGGAGAAGTCCCGCCGCGGCAGATCGAACGTGAAGCTGTTCGAATCCGGCGTTGTAGGTATTGTCCACATCACGCCGCCGATTAATAACAGAGCGGCTCCGGCCGCAGCGATCAACCGGACATCGATCGTCCGAATGCCCGCGAACCAGTTCTTCGCAGCCATGGATTATTTCTTCAGAGATTTTTCAATCTTCGCCCACGTATCACGGAGGGTGACCGTGCGGTTGAACACGAGAGCACCCGGCTTAGAATCGAGATCGACACAAAAATATCCGATACGTTCGAATTGGAAACGGTCGCCGGGCTTTGCGGATTTCAAACTGGGTTCAACTTGACAGGAGCCGACCACCTCGAGCGAACTCGGGTTGATTCGTGAATCGTTGTCCGGCCGCTCCTCATTAAAGAGCCGATCATATAAACGCGCTTCTGCCGGAACCGCATGAGCGGCTGAAACCCAGTGTAAGGTGGCCTTCGGCGAGCGGCCATCAGGCGAGTCGCCGCCGCGAGTTGCCGGATCGTATGTGCATCGCAGTTCGGCGACGTTGCCGGCGGCGTCTTTGACGACTTGCGTGCATGTAATAAAGTAAGCGTATCGAAGCCGTACCTCCCGTCCCGGTGCCAGCCTGAAAAATTGTTTTGGCGGATTTTCGCGAAAGTCCTCCTGCTCGATATAAAGTACGCGGCTGAAGGGCACCTTGCGAGTTCCTGCGTTTGCGTCTTCCGGGTTGTTGACCGCATCCAGTTCTTCGGTTTGTCCTTCAGGATAGTTTTCGATCACAACTCGCAAAGGACGCAATACGGCCATGACGCGTTGCGAGCGTTTGTTGAGATCATCCCGGATCGCGTGTTCGAGTTGCGCGACATCGACAATCGCATCCCGTTTGGCCACACCAATCGAGTCGCAGAAATTCCGAATTGCTTCAGGTGTATACCCGCGCCGGCGCAGGCCGCTCAATGTCGGCATGCGAGGATCGTCCCAGCCGTTAACGAGTCCCTCCGTCACCAATGTGAGCAGCTTTCGCTTGCTGAGCACGGTGTAACTCAGATTCAATCGTGCAAATTCAATCTGAACAGGACGGGAGGGAACCGGCAGCTTTTCCAGGCACCAGTCGTAAAGAGGACGATGGTCTTCGAATTCCAACGTGCAAAGGGAGTGCGTGATATTTTCGATCGCATCGGAGATCGGATGGGCATAGTCATACATTGGATAAATGACCCATTTCGACCCCTGGCGGTAGTGCGGCACATTCATGATGCGGAAAAGAACAGGATCGCGCATGTTGATATTCGGCGATGCCATGTCGATCTTCGCCCGCAGCACATGCGTTCCATCTTCGAACTCTCCCGCGCGCATGCGCTCGAACAGATCGAGATTTTCTTTAACCGATCGATTTCGGTACGGACTGTTCTTTCCGGGTTGCGTTAACGTTCCGCGGTATTCGCGAATTTCGTCGGCGCTCAAGCTGTCGACGTACGCATTTCCGTCTTTAATGAGCTGCACGCTGTATTGGTAGAGCTGCTCGGAATAGTCGGAAGCGTAGTACATCCGATCATCCCAGTCGAAGCCGAGCCAACGCACGTCCCGCTGGATCGATTCTTCAAACTCGACGGTTTCTTTACTGGGATTCGTGTCGTCGAAACGCAGGTTGCAAAGACCGTTATAATCAGCCGCCACGCCAAAGTTCAGACATATCGATTTCGCATGGCCGATATGCAAATAGCCGTTCGGTTCGGGAGGAAATCGCGTGTGTACACGGCCGCCATTCTTACTTGCTTTGACATCTTCGGCCACCCGCTCCCGAATAAAGTCGAGGGAAACCGTGGATTCTAAATCAGGCACTTTCATCGTGATAAAAAATTACAGTTTAACATACCCTCCCCCTCTCGGAGAGCGCGGCGCGAGAGAGCGTTTGAAGATCGATATTACCGCCAGTAATGACGGCGACTGCCGCTCCATCCATGCGAATTTTGCCGGTAGCCACCGCAGCGAATGCCGCAGCCGCGGAACCTTCCGCGACCAGCTTTTCGCGACTCAACAGGCCGTGTATCGCCGCCTTAATTTCGTCCTCGGAAACAAGCACAACCTCGTCCACATACTTCTGGATGATGGGAAACGTTATTGTTTGGAGGTCGATATTCCCTGCGATTCCATCGGCAATCGACGGGTGATCCTCAACGGTGAGCATCCGGCCGGCCTTCAGCGAGTGGTAAATCGCCGCTGAGGCTTCCGCTTGAACACCAACCACGCGAACTCGCCGTCTAAGTTGCTTCACGGCGGCCGACACACCGGCAGCCAAACCGCCACCGCCAATCGGCACCACAATGGCGGAGACCACCGGAAGCTGTTCCAAAATTTCGAAGCCCAACGTTCCCTGTCCGAGGATCACGAAGTGATCGTTGTAGGGAGAGACAAATACGTAATCGTTTGTACGCGTCGCCAACTGCAGAGTCCGAGCCTCGGCCTCGTCATAGTTCGAGCCTTCGATGCGCAATTCGGCCCCACTTCTTCGTATCGCTTCGATCTTCGTTCGCGGTGCGCTGGCCGGCACCACGACCAGGCAGGGCATTTTGAAAGTCGATGCGGCGTGGGCGATTGCCTGGCCGTGGTTTCCGGCCGATACGGTAAGCACAGTGCGTTTGTCGCCCGTCCCGACGAGTTCCAAGATCCGCGCATATGCTCCCCTTACTTTGAAGGAATGGGTGTGCTGGAGGTTTTCTAACTTCAGGAATAGGTTTGGAACTTCACTTGGAACAATAGGAGTTATCCGGATATGCGGGTGGATGCGCGCGCGGACTTGCCGGAAGTCGCTCAGAGTCATTCGGGATCAAGCTTTTCGGCGAGTTCCATCCATTGAATCGTATTTCTGAGCGAGACGACTGTGCCAATAACGATAATTGCCGGTGATCTGAGACCTTCCCCTTTCTTTTCGATATCCGCGAGCGTTCCCGTGCGGCAATCCTGGATCAGATAAGTTCCCCGCGAAATCAGGGCCACAGGAGTCGCCGGGTCACACCCCTCGGACAAAAGTTGAGCCACTATCGCGCCGAGCCGCGACAGTCCCATGAGGACGATGACTGTCCCGCCCGCCTTCACAAGCGCCGAGGCGGCGAGCCATTCGGGCGACTGCAGATCGTGTGTCCGGCTGCCGGTAATCACCATAAACGAATGTGCATGACGCCGATGCGTTAGGGGAATGCCGGCGTATGCCGGTACAGCGATGGCGCTCGAGACGCCGGGAACGATTTCGAAAGGAATTCCGGCTTCCGCGAGAGCGAATGCTTCCTCCGCGCCGCGTCCAAAGACAAAAGGGTCACCGCCCTTTAACCGGCAAACGCTCTTGCCTTCGCGCGCCCTTTCGATCATTAACCACTGAATGTGTTCCTGCCGGAGGGTGTCATCGCCGGGTTCTTTGCCGACGTTGATGATTTCCGCCTCAGGCCGGGCCTCTTCGAGCAGATGCAGATCAATCAAACGATCATGCATGACGACGTCGGCTTCGCGGAGACACGTCAGGCCTCGCACTGTGATCAGGTCTGGATTTCCTGGTCCCGCGCCGACAAGGTAGACACTTCCCAACGGTTTCATTGTGTCTTTTGTTGGCATACGAAATCTTCGACTATTTGCCGGAGGCGGCGCTCCGCACCAGCCGGGTCATTTGCCTTTAACATCGTAATGATATCCGAATTCAGGATTCGATAATGAAGCTCTCTGCGATCGCGCTCGCTGCTCACTCGACCTCGAATTTCCGACCGTGTTTGCGATAGCAATTCGGCCAATTGCGCGTATTCCGGGCCGACGATCTTCGATATTTTCTCCCGTAATAGCGATGCCAGCGCAGGGCTTGTTCCGCTGGTCGAAATGGCAACGCCTATATCACCGCGTCGAAGTACCGCAGGCATAATGAAGCTACAGAGCGCAGACTGATCGGCGGTGTTGATGAATATTCCGCGTGCCATGGCTTCCCCGTAGACGTTACGGCTGACTTCCGAATCGTCGGTTGCGGAAAAAATCAGCGCCGCATCCGCGCAGTCGCCGTGACTGTATTCTCGCTTGCGTAGCTCGATCCGCTTCTGCTCAGCGAGCGCGGCGAGATGAGGAGTCACTTCAGGGCTGATCACGAGCACCGACGCACCTGTATCCAACAACGATTCGGTCTTCCGCTCCGCGACCTCGCCGCCCCCGACAACAACAACTCGTCTACCTTTTAGATTCAGATATACGGGATAAAACACTCTTACTTCTTCGAAAAATAATCCGCGACCGCTTGAGCCAGCACTCCCATCTTGGACTGATTCGGCACGATCTTTGGAACCAAACCGTGTTCTCCTAGCGCGCGGCTGGTGACTTCTCCGATCGATGCGATGACGACGTTGCTTCTTAGCGTGTTTGCCAGCGCATCGGAGTGGCCCAGTTTTTGAGCGAAATCAAACAACATTCCAACCTGGGGCGCGCTTGTAAACGCCATCGCCTGGATTTCACCATTGAGAATTTTCCTGATCAGTGCTTCCACGGCGCTCGACTCGGCAGCCGCGCCATAGGCGTAAACCTGAACAGGCGTGACCCTGGCGCCTTTGGCTTCCAGAGCAGAGACAAGCAGCGGATTTGGTGTGCCGTAGAGTTGGACACCAATGCGGCATCCCCCAAGGTCTCGGGTGCGCAGCGCTTCGATCACACCTTCAGTCGTCGGGTTTTCGGGGACTACATCCACGCGCACCCCGAATTGACGCAACGCCACGACCGGCTTGGGTCCCCGAACGACGATGAGCATCTTATCGAGTGCCTGAAGGAACTCGTTCTTTAACCCGGCGGATTCCGCTGCCG
>MNKP01000087.1 GCA_001920875.1 Acidobacteria bacterium 13_1_20CM_2_55_15 | reverse complement strand
AAAGAGTATCGCGTGGACTTGTCGATGGAACCCGGCGAGCAGTCGGAAAAGGTCACTGTCACGGAAGGTCTGCCGCTGGTGGAAACGACAAGCGGCGTTCTCGGCGGAACCATCAGCAATGCGCTGATCCTCGACCTGCCGGTTCAAGGACGCAACTTTCAAAAATTGCTGGAACTGAGGCCCGGCACTTACCTTGCTCCGGGAAGCGGAAAATGGAGCCTCAGTTCGAATGGGATGCGGCGCGAGCACAATGTCTACATCCTGAACGGCATGGATACGATCGAAGGTTTCTCGTCACAAAGCGTCGTGAACGCCACACCGGTTTTCGGCGATGCCACGTCTATCGTGCCGATCGACGCTATTCAGGAATTCAACACCGTCCAGATTCCCAAAGCGGAATACGGCTGGAAACCGGGAGCCATTGTTAACGTCGGCTTGAGGTCCGGCAACAATACAGTGCATGGCACCGCCTATGCATTCGGACGCAGTGACGCACTGGACGCGAGGAATCCTTTCATTCAGGCCGGATTCCCCAAACAGACGACCCAAATGGAAAGTTTCGGCGCCACCATGGGCGGCCCTATTAAGCGGGACAAAGTCTTCTACCTGCTCGGATACGAAGGCCAGCTCAATACGATTGGCGCCCCATCGTCAACGCTGACTTTGCCTACGCGAGCCTCCCTGGGCAATCCGGGACAGAGCGTGCTGGACGCCTGCAATTCCCTGCCCGGTTCGACGGCGCCCAAAGACCTGAGCTTGAAGATGGCAGGTCTCGTCTATAACGGGCCGGGAAATTGCGCCAAGGACCCAGCAAATCGCGGAGTGTTTCAGGACAGGAATACAGTCACTTACTCCGCTTCGCCGATCGGCGACGCCACGCTTCATAACGGATTGGTCAAAATTGATTACCAGCTGAATGAAAAGAACTCGATTGCGGGCGAATACTTCGTCGGCAATTACGACGGCCTGGGACCACAGAATAATGCGGCCGCGCAACAGTACTGGTCGACGTTTACCCATGCGAAATCGATGGTTATGGGACTGCACTGGACGACGCTGCCAAGTTCGAAAATCGTCAACGAACTTCGCGGCGGCTTCAATCGGGAAAACCAGCTCAGCTATCCCGGCGACTGCAACAAAATCGGACAGCCGGATTACTCCTACCTGGCCAACATCAATTCGAATTCGCTTCCGCTCGTCGGCGCGGGTGCGCCTGCCAATTGCGGCTTTCCGGTCATTACGATCAATCCCTTCAGCACGACCGGCTGTTGCAACACGTTTCCAAAGATCCAAGGCCCGGACTGGACCCATCAGGTCATCGACAATGTGTCTTACATTCGAGGCCGGCATTCCTTCAAATTCGGTGGAGAAAGCCGCCACCTTGCCTATAACGGCGGAACCTATACGGGAACCCGCGGCATCTTTAACTTCACCAGCCTTTCGAATTTCCTGACCGGAACTTTCAACACGGCGAGCCCCCCGCAGGTGTTGCTCGGCCAACCGGGACGGCATATCAGCAACTGGGCATACGCAGGATTCGCCCAGGACGATTGGCGCATTACCAACACGCTGACGTTGAACCTCGGCCTGCGGTACGAGACGGTATTGCCTTTGAGGGAAGCGGACAATCTTCTGGCAAACTTCGATCCGAAGTCGCCGACGGGATTCGTACAGCTGGGCCGCAATGTCGACTCGCTTTTTCCTCGGACTAACGACTTTTCTCCACGCTTGGGTTTCGCTTGGGATATTGGGGGTAACTCAAAGTGGGTCTTGCGTGGGGGCGGCAGTCTTATTTACGTGATCACCGGCTATAACGTGTTCGTGTCTCAACAAGGTGTGTCGGCCGGTGGTCTAAATTCAATTCCCACGGGCGCGCTGCTGAACGGCGTTCCAGGTGGCGGCGATATCACGACTGCTACCGTTCAGTTCACATCGGGCGTGAATTGGAGTGTTGCCGGTCCCGTGTTCCCGAGCAGCGGTGCCATCCGCTGCGATTCGCCGCTCGGCCCCGCACCGAATAGCAGACCTTGCCCGATCACAGCGGTCGATCCCAACTTGCGCAGGCCGTATGCCGGTGCATGGAATTTGAGCATCCAGCATGCTCTTACAAATGATCTCTCGCTGCAGGTTGCCTATGTCGGCAGTCACGGCACACGTCTGATCGGTTTAAACGACATCAACGCGCCGCTCCCCGGTTCCGGGTGGCTGACGGGACCTCTCTGTGATACACCCTATACGCCGGCTCAGATCATCACTCCCGCGGCTTCCGGCAGCGCGAACTGTGAAAATCTAAGAAGGCCATACTTCGGTAAATTCCCCTATTTGTCGAACATCAACTACATCTCCAACCAGACTTACAGCAACTACGATGGACTGCAAATCACCGTGACCCAGCGGCCATGGCATGGCCTCAGCTACCTTTTGGGCTATACGTGGGCGCACGCGCTGGATCACGCGGGTGGGGACTGGAACAACTCGACGCTGGTATCGAACTTATTCAACGTCAGATCCGATTACGGCAACAGTAACGACGACGTTCGGCATCGCATGACGTTATCACTCAGCTACGCGCTTCCGCAAAAACAGAGCTTTGCTCAGTTGCTACAGGGTTGGAAGATCAGCTCGGTAGCCAATGTGCAAAGTGCGTTGCCGTGGAGCGTCACCGACCCGACCGACGACATCAGCGGTACTGGCGGAAGAATTAACCCTCCAAATGGCAGTACTGTCGAGAGGTGGAGCTTCTACGGCAACCCCTCTGCGTTCAGCGGACTGGGATATAATGCAGTTCCATTCTTTTCCGGTACGAGCAATGCAGACTGTGTCGCCAGGGCGGCGGCCTTGGATGCGGGTTATACTCCGTTATATCCAGGCTACACGTACTCCAGTTCTCTGTCCAAATATGGTTGCTGGGCGAAGAATGGGGCGATGCTGCTTCCCCCGGCCATTGGGACGTACGGAACTGCGGCACGCGGTCTATTCCGGGGCCAGGGGCTAAAACTGCTGGACGTTTCGCTGACAAAGGATACGAAAATCTCAGAACGGCTGAGCGGCCAGTTCCGCTTCGAGGTCTTCAATGTTCTTAACAAGACGCAATACACACCAACGGTCAACGGCAATGCCGCGAGCCGGAGCAATCCCTTGTTGGGTAGTTCCAGAGCCACGCCCGATGTGCAAATTTCCAACCCCTCGGTCGGAAGCGGCGCGGCCCGCTCGATCCAGTTGGGATTCAAGCTGCAATTCTAAGAATGAATGATTATTGGGGAGGTCACATGAAACGTTTGTTCGTTCTTGCTCTGTTCCTGGCAGTCATTCCCGCACTGTTTGCTCAGCAGGCAGTGCCGGAGATCCCGTTCGATTCGGTTGCGAACTTCTTCAAGCTTCCTGCGGATCTGCACTTCGGGGAAGCTTCCGGCGTTGCGGTGAACTCGAAAGGCCACATCTTTGTATTCAATCGCGGGACTACCACGGGGCCTGCCTACGGCGCCACGGCTGCGCAGATCCTGGAGTTTGGTCCCGACGGTAAATACATCCGCGAGATCGGCAAGAATCTGTACGCCTGGTCGTTCGCACACACGGTGCGCGTCGATAGGGAGGACAACCTCTGGGCCGTCGACAAAGGCTCGGATATGGTTATCAAGTTCAATCCAGAAGGCCGCGTGACGATGGTGTTTGGCCGCAAGAAGGAAGCTTCCGACGATGGCGCCGAACCATGGAAGCGCGTCAACCCGCCTCGCCCCCCAGTCGACGGACAGTTCCGCCAGCCGACCGATGTGACGTGGGACACCCAGGGCAACATTTTCATCAGCGATGGATACATCAATTCACGCGTCGCAAAATTCGATAAGAACGGCGACTGGGTGAAATCCTTTGGCGAACCCGGCAAGGGCCCCAGCCAGTTCGACACACCACACAGCATCGCCGCCGATGCCAAGGGAAACATTTACGTGGCGGATCGCGGTAACTTCCGGATTCAAGTTTTTGATCCCGATGGGAAACTCCTGCGGGAAATGAAACTCGAAGTACCCGTGCCGCCAGATGCGCGCCCCTGGATGGGACCTATGCCCAACGCGCAGACGGTCGGGAGCCAACACGCAGGCGCACCCTGGGCTGTCTGTATTACGCCCGGCGCCAATCAAGTGCTCTATGCCGCGGATGCCTTCCCCGGCCGCATCTATAAACTGACGCTGGACGGGAAGATCCTTGGCGTCCTTGGCCGCGCCGGCAAACAACCGAAGCAATTTGGATGGATTCACGAAATGGCGTGCCCGTCGGAAAACGAACTCTACGTCGCTGAAATCGTGAACTGGCGCGTGCAGAAGTTGATCCTGCATCCGGAACGCGTTACTCGGACTTCGAACTGAAGAGTAGCCACAAAAAGGCACGAGATCTCCGAAATCTCTACATTTTGTGCCTTTTTGTGGCTCTCTTTATAATGATGGCGCGAGGAGGACGAATTGAAATCCCAAACAAAAACAATCGTGCCGCTGATCCTGCTGGGATCTGTTTGCGTCGTGTTTGGTTTGACGTTGTACGCACAGACGGGGTCAAAATCGAACGGGCCGGTCTTCACGGCCGACAACCAATTGATGAGACCGGCGAACTACCGCGAGTGGATCTGGGTCAGCTCCGGCTTGGGCATGACATACGGACCGCGGGAACAGGCCAACAGCCCAGCCGAGCCGCGGTTCGACAACGTATTTGTCACGCCCGAGGCATACCGCGCTTTCATGAAGACCGGCAAGTGGCCAAACAAGACAATGTTCGTACTGGAAATCCGATCTTCGCAGTCCCACGGCTCGATCAACAAAGATGGACATTTTCAAGGAGACCTGGTCACTATCGAGGCCGAAGTCAAAGATGAAGGGCGGTTTCCAGAAAAATGGGGCTTCTTCCCCTTCCGCGGCTCCGAACAGACAGCGAGACCCGCGCCTCCCGCAACCACTGAATGTCAATCCTGCCACTCTAAAAACGGCGCCGTCGACAACACGTTCGTGCAGTTTTACCCGACCTTGCTGGAGGTGGCCAGACAAAAAGGCACTCTCAGGCAGGTGCCCCCGGATTCGAAGTAGACTGCAGCGCCTTCTTGAGCACCGCGATTTGACCAGCGTGATAGGCATCATGCTGAGTGATCTCGATGAATTGCGTGTATGCCGTGTAGGGTGGCGTTGCTACCAACGGCTTATCAAGCCGCTCCGGACTGAACGCGCGTACGGCTTGTCTAAGCTCTTCGTTCAGCCGGCGAAGTGAACGAATCGCGTTTTGCCAGTCCGAGGGCGTCGGTGGTGGAAGCGAAGGCCAATCGTCCTCGGGTCTTAGCGGCAAATCGTTGCCCTGAATGCGCCTGAGAACGAGTCTGTATGTGCTCGCGAGGTGAAGCACAATTTCCCAAATGCTGTGTGCGCCGGACACCGGATGGGCATAGGCCGACTCGGCGGTGACATCCTGAAGCACCTCCAAAATACTGGGTCCGTGCCACGCCTTACCTTCGAGTATCCGCTTCAGTTGCGTCTCCAGTCTTTCCGTTTCCACATTCATCGTTGATCTCCTGTGTGTCTCTCAAATTCTACTGGACGCCCCATAATAATTCGATTATTGTAGAAATATCGAACGATCGGAGCGTGCAATGCCGACGGGAAAGCATCAAGCAAATACTGAACAAGTCGCGCGATACGCGGACATGCTTGCCGCCATGGGAACGGAATCCAGGCTCCGCATTATGCAGCTTCTGCTGACGGCTCATCCGGATGGCATGGTGGTGGGCGATATCGCCGGCGAGCTGGATATTCCGAGTTCGACGCTGTCGCATCATTTGGACAAGCTCCGAAACGAAGATCTTGTGCGAGTCCGCCGGGACGGAACATTCCTTTGGTATTCCGCAAACTCAGAAGCGCTCCAGGAACTCCTCGGCTTCTTATATGCCGAATGCTGCACCCGGAACAGAGCAGTCGAACCGAAAAAAGTCATCTGCTGCAAATAGGAGTATGGTGAACAATGGACAGTAACATTAAGGAGACCGTAAAAGAAAAATACGCAGAAGCCGCGCTGCGTGTGCTGGACGGCGGTAATTCCTGCTGCGGAGCGAGTTCGAGTTGCGGAACGGCCGATCCAATCACGTCCGCTCTTTACGATGAAAAACAAGCGGCTCAAATACCCGAAGAGGCTTTGAAGGCGTCTCTGGGATGTGGTAATCCCACGGCCCTTGCGGAATTGAGTCCTGGTGAGGTCGTGCTGGACCTCGGTTCGGGGGGCGGCATCGATGTTCTTCTCTCGGCGCGGCGTGTTGGACCGCAGGGAAAAGCGTACGGCCTCGATATGACGGACGAAATGCTTGCGCTCGCCCGGGAGAATCAGGAAAAAGCGGGCATCGAGAATGTGGAATTTCTCAAAGGTGAAATCGAGAATATTCCTCTTCCTGATAATTCCATCGACGTCATCATCTCCAATTGCGTTATCAATCTGTCGGCCGATAAGGATCGTGTCCTCGGGGAAGCGTTCCGGGTTTTGCGGCCTGGTGGACGCCTCGCGATATCTGATGTCGTGACTCGCGGCCCAATTCCTGACGAGATTCGCGAGCACGTGCTCCTCTGGGTGGGCTGTGTCGCAGGTGCTTTGGAGGAAACCGAATACGGAACGAAGCTGCGCGAAGCCGGGTTTACAAACATCAGCCTGGAACCGACGCGCATTTACCGAATCGAGGACGCCCGTACATTCCTCAGCGGTCGCGGTATTGATGTCGGCCGGATTGCCCCAGAAGTGGACGGCAGATTTATGAGCGCTTTTATCCGCGCAACGAAATCCTAACTGATGATTGCTTCGACCACTCTCCTGAAGCCTTCACCGGATTGGGCGCTCCAGCGCCAGACCACCACGAGATCGTGACTCGGATCGATGAAGACAATGTTGCCGCCACTGCCTCGGGCAGAGAAGGCATTCCTCGGAGAATCAGTCCACATTCCCTGCGTCGTGTTGAGCCACCACAAGAAGCCATAATCGGGGCCGTGCGCGCTCGCTGTCGTCGCCATCTTGACGTACGAAGGTGAGACGATCTGGCGATCGCCCCACTTGCCGTCCCTCAACCAGAGCAGACCGAACCGCGCCATGTCGACGCTGTTGATCCAAACGCCGCCGCCCCACCGTGTGCCGCCACTGACCGACGCCATTCGCTTGCCGCCGATATTCACATAAGCATTGGTATATGGCACCCATTTCCACGTCGTGGAGGCACCAATTGGATTCATCACTTCGTCGCGGAAGACGTCGGGAATAGGCTTTTTGAACACTCCCAGGAGGGACAGCGCAAAGCGATTGATTCGAACATCGTTGTATTCGTAGAACGAACCCGGAGCCTGAATAGGCCGCGGCTTCATTTCGGCGCCACCGAACGCTTCCTTTCCTAAAAAGTTCGCGTTCTTTCCCCACATCTCTCCTTCCCATTCCGACTCCTGCTGAAGATGATGGCGCCACGTGACAAGCCGGTTGTGTGGCGAGTCGTAGCCGCCATCTTCGACGACGTTTGCGATCGGATCGTCGAGATTCGGAATCAGCCCCCGGTCCAGCGCAATGCCGGCGACCGTCGAGAGCATGCTTTTCGCGACACTGTAAGTCGGATCGGGCCGTTCCGTATCGCCGAACTCCGCGACGATGTAGCCCTGGCGGATGATCAATCCGTTCGTGGCTCCTCGCTCGGCCGGAATCGAACCGAGAAGTTTTCCAAAAATGATTTCCTGATCGGAAAAATCGCGCGCCGGTGCCGCTGTCTCATGACTCTTCATGAATTCAACAGCGGCATGCAGCTTAGCCGCGTCCATCCCGACGTCCGCCGGTTTTCGGCGTTCCCAGTTGTCGCGGGCCGGAAAGTACTCTCCCCGATTCACCTTGACGGGAGCCTGATAGGCGCTCGCAACGAGTTGGATTGCAAGTAAAGCGCCGGATAGAATCAAAGGCAAACGGATACGGCTCACAAGGCCTCCTTTACGTATTCCCCTCCTCGCAGAGGAGGGGTGGATGCGCCGAGCGAAGCGAAGGCGCAGACGGGGTGGTCAGATCGGCAAAATGTTTCGCCGGACCGACCACCCCGGCGCGCCAGCTTTCTATTAAGTTGTCGCGCACCCCTCCTCTGCGAGGAGGGGAATGTTCTGTACTTATACAACAGCAATGGCTTCAATTTCGATCATCAGTTCTTCATTGGCAAGTTTTCCAACCTGCACGAGCGTGCTTGCCGGAGCATTCTCACCGTAATACTTCACGCGAAGTGTCCGGAGCGTCTGCAGGTGAGACATATCTGTGACAAACGTCGTCACCTTGACGAGGTTATCGAACGTCGCGCCGGCGGCGGCGAGCGCCAGCTTCAAGTTCTCGAAAACCTGAGTGGCCTGGGCGACGAAATCATTTTTGCCGACAACCTTGCCGGAGTGATCGAGGGCAACCTGGCCGGCGATGTAAATGGTCCGGCCGCTGTGGACTTCGGCTACGTGCGTGTAGCCTGTAGGGACGGACAGAGCTGGAGGATTCACGTATCGAACGTTTGTGCGACTCATTGGGCGTCTCCTTTGTATGCTTTTACGGCATTATATGTAGGAGGACCTTGGATGTCCTCGGTCGAGACCAAATTGTAGTCTTATGCGTAATGGCAGCGACATCGATTCGTCCCCCGATAATACTCCGGTGATTCCCCAAGCGGACGTGGAGTCACGACCCCGCGTTACTGCGGAAACAATGGCCGCAAAGCAGCGCGATATCTCCGTCAGCGAGTTTTTCGCCAAGAATCGCCATCTGCTGGGATTCGACAACCCTCGTAAGGCGTTGCTCACCGCGGTGAAAGAGGCCGTCGACAATTCGCTCGATGCATGCGAGGAAGCAAGCATCGTGCCGGAGATCTGGGTACATATCGAAGCCACGGGGCCGAACCGGTTCAAGGTCGGTGTCCAAGATAACGGTCCAGGAATTGTTAAGAAGCAAATCCCGCTGATTTTCGGGAAGCTGCTCTACGGATCGAAATTCCACCGGTTAAGGATGAGCCGCGGCCAGCAAGGAATCGGCATCAGTGCTGCGGGTATGTATGGGATGCTCACAACGGGCAAACCGGTGAAGATCATCTCGATGACTTCGGAGAAAAAGCCGGCGCACTATTTCGAGATTCAAATTGATACGCGGCGCAACCAGCCGGAGATCATCAACGGCAAGGGCGACGGCGAAGATATACCGGCCGGCGAAAAGGGACACCGGTACATCGCCGACCACGGTATTGAGTGGGTATCGCACTATCCCAGTCCGGGCGAGCAATCGCAGCACCTCCGGAGCGGTACGCGCGTGACAATCGAGCTCGAGGGCCGCTATGTGCGTGGGCGCGGCAGCGTCGACGAATATCTGGAGCAGACCGCGATTGCCAACCCTCACGTCACCATTCACTACGTCGATCCGGATGGCGGCGAAACCACATACTCGAGATCGACAACCGAGCTTCCGCCGGAGCCGGTGGAGATCAAACCCCATCCGTATGGGATCGAACTCGGGCAGCTCGTGACCATGCTGAAAGGCAGTCACGCTGGAACAATGTCGCAATTTCTCACCACGTCTTTCTCTCGCATCAGCCCGGGTGTAGCCCAGCGGATCTGCGAAGCCGCGAAGGTCCGCACGCGAGCCAATCCGCATCGCATCGGACGCCAGGAAGCCGACGCGCTCTACGCTGCAATTCAAAACACGAAAATCCCTGCGCCGGCAAGCAACTGTATTTCGCCGATCGGCGAGGGGCTGATTCTCAGGGGACTGCATCATCAATTGCCTGGTGAGTTCTTCTGCGCGGCTACTCGTCCTCCGGCCGTCTATCGCGGAAACCCGTTTGTCATCGAGGTGGGATTGGCGTATGGCGGCGCCAGCCCCACGCAGAAAGTAACGCTGGAAGCCCTCGCGGAACTGCTCCAAGAAAGCGATGCGCGTTCGCTGAAGCAATTTTTGCTCACGACCTTCGACGGCATCGGTGCAGCGGGCGTGGAAAAAATTCTGACGCAGGCCAAGCTGGGCACACGGCAAACGCCGGCGAAACTCAAAGAAGAAGACATTGCCCAACTGCACGCGGCGATGAAGAATGTTAATCTGACCGAGGGACAGACGATGCAAGTGCTCCGGTATGCGAACCGGGTCCCGCTGCAATTTCAACCTGCGGCGTGCGCCATCACTCAAGCGGTGACCGCCACGAATTGGCGCGCTTATGGTCTGGCGCAATCTCGAGGGCAACTCCCTGTTGGTCCGATTAGGCTGATGGTACACATGGCGAGCGTGTGGGTCCCGTTCACAAGTGAATCCAAAGAAGCCGTGGCGGCGTATCCGGAAATCATGAAGGATCTCAGGCTCGGGCTTCAGGCCGTCGGCCGAAAGCTTGCGATCTATCTCAACCGGCGAAAACGCGTGCGTCAGGAAGGAGAACGGCGGGAGGTCTTCCTGCGGTATCTGGGCGAAGTTGCCACTGCCGTGGCAGCGATCAAAGACTCCGGCGATCGATCAAGAAAGCAACTGTATGGCCGGCTGGTCGATATCGCAAACCGGAAGACCGCTGTGGCGGATACGAAACTGGATGACCGCGGCAGGAGGATTGAAGAGGCTGAGG
>MNKP01000088.1 GCA_001920875.1 Acidobacteria bacterium 13_1_20CM_2_55_15 | reverse complement strand
GCTGCGAGTGTCCAAGCGAAGACAATCGTTGCCTACTCGTTAGGTCGTTCCCCTTTCGACGCGCGCTGAATTCTCGCTTCAAGTAATCTTCGAATGTCCCTCGAAACAAAAGCCGCAGAAATCGCGTGGAACTGGCACTGCCAGAATTCGTCAAGTGTCCAGCCCTTATGCCTGAACAGGTTTTGGAATTCTCGCGTGCAAGAAGTCGCTGACAGTGTCCGGCCATCTGTGTTGACCGTAACGCGCAAGCCGCGCTTCAAGAGGTTGTCTATAGGATGAGCTTCAAGAGAGTCCACAGCGCGAGTCTGCACATTGGACTGTGGGCAAACTTCCAGAGCAACAGCTTTGTCTTTCAGTAGTGACATCAACCGTGGATTCTCGACGACGCGGACGCCGTGACCGATACGTTCGGCGTGAAGCACATCGATTGCTTCTTGAATTCGATCGCTTCCCGCAGCTTCTCCGGCGTGGACGGTTCGACGAAGTCCGGCGCGTTCCGCCAGTATGAAAGCATTTACGTGTGGATTGCCGGAAAAGCCGAATTCGTCCCCAGCGAGGTCGATTCCGCAGACTTTGTCCTGATTGTCGGCCGCCAGCTTCGTTATTTCAAAGCTCACCGATGGGTCTTGCTGCCGGATGCAGCACAAAATCAATGATGTCAAAACACCGTACCGCTGCTTGCCTTCTTCTAAACCCGCATGGACCGCGTTCACAACCTGCTGTAGGGAGAGCCCACGCTTCGTATGTAGTTGCGGGGCAAACCGAACTTCGCCGTAAATGACGCCATCGGCTTGAAAATCTTCCACAAGTTCACAGGCAATCCGCCGAAGGTCCCCTTCGCGTTGCAGGACTTCGAGAGCCAGATCGATCCTCCGCAGATAGTCCATCAGACCATCACACACCGGGGGCGCGATGAGCGCCGCTTCGAGGGAATCGGGAAGAACCAGTCCCAGCTGTTTCCCGATCTCAGTCACTGTCGAAACCCGGACACACGCGTCCAGATGGCAGTGCAAATCAATCTTTGGTAATTCGCGAAGATCCATACATGAATTCCGGCGAAGACTATTATGCGCTGGGAAGTGAGGTTGCCGAAATCAGCTCGTGGCGTAAAAAACGCTTTCTCCGGGGTTACGGATATCTGTACACATTTGGTATGGTCGAGGAGTTCATTCTGCCTTTTGTGCTCGACCACGTCCGTCCAGGAGCATACTGACAGAATAAAATTTTTTGATCGAATGTCGATTTGACCCCCCGCCGTACGACTTATTGGTAGAGAAACAAATTCTGAGGGAGATAAAACAATGCGATTCATGATGATAGTGAAGGCCAGTAAGGAGTCGGAAGCCGGTATCATGCCCTCGAACGAACTCATTGCTGCAATGACCAGGTACAATGAGGAGCTGATGAAGGCCGGCGTCCTGCTGGACCTGTCCGGCTTACAGCCCAGCTCGAAGGGCTCACGCGTAAAATTCTCGGGCGGCAAGACGACCGTCCTCGACGGGCCGTTTACCGAGACGAAGGAACTGATCGCTGGATATTGGATCATCCAGGTGAAATCCAAACAGGAAGCCATCGAATGGGCAAAGCGTGCGCCCGCGCCCCACAACAATGGAGAAGGTGAAATCGAGATCCGCCAGTTTTTCGAGCTGGATGATTTTGAACCGGGACCGGCGGTCGACCGCGCGCGAGAACTGGAGAAAGGACTGCCGAACAAACAATGAAATACATGTTGCTGGTTTATCGATGAGGCGATCGCTATCGCCGGGCAAATCCCCGCAGCCCGGGTGGGTACGATCGAAATCCGGCCCGTGATGGAGATCTCGGGCCTGCCGGCGAAATAGGAGAGGAGTATGAATATTTTTGGCAAGCCTTTGTCAGACTATGTCCGATTTTCAAGACTGTTTCTTGTCTTGATCGCCGTCACCGGTCTGGTACGGCTGGCGCTCTCACTGGGCGGTGTTCCGAATTCAACGGTAAAGTGGTTCAGCATGACCGGGCTGATGTGGATTGCGGTTGTGTATTACGCGATCCGTATCCATAAGACCGGTTTTGGCACGTACAAACATCTGCTGCCGGTTCTCGCCGTTCTCAACGTCGTTTTCCAGGCGATTGCCATTGCGGGAATCCTCATCGCAATCCTCACAGGCAATGCGAACGTATTCAGCGCGCCGGAGTACGCCTTCGGTGGAGACGGCAAGACGTGGTCTCACCTGCTCGCCCACGTCTTCATCGGAACAACGCTGGGCACGGTCTTGCCATGGGCCATAGGGTGCGCAATCCTGGCGGCAACTCGTAAATTGTCGGGAGGGAAGACTTATGAGAGCAATCATCACGTACCTCAATTTTGACGGAAACACGCGCGATGCGATGACGTTCTATCATCGCTGCCTCGGCGGAGAACTCCTGATGGCACCGTTCTCCGAAATCCCATCAGCGTGATTTCGGCCCGGTCCTAAATTAGATTCGTGCCGCAAACAAACGGACACACAACAAAGGGGGGCGCGTCCCACAACCCGCCGTGGTTATTCGGAATCCTTTCGATTCCTTACGGCATCTTCAACGGCATTCTGGTTGTTTTGATACCGTTTCTGCTTCGCAAGCATGGTGTTTCCCCTGATCGGATCGCGAATGTGATCGCGATTTCGTCGATTCCGAATGTCTGGTATTTCCTATGGTCTCCGGTTGTCGACACGGGACTGCTGCGGCGTACATGGGTTCTCATCGCTGCCGGCGTGTCGGGCCTTTGTGGATCGGTTGCGATTGCCGCGACATCGCTATCACTGGCGCAACTCACAATTCTTCTGCTAGCGGGAAACGTTGTCGCAATGTTGCTGTCATCGGCATGCGGTGCAGTTCTGACGATGTTAAATCCTGACAAACGCGGCAGAGCCAGTGGCTGGTACCAGGCAGGTAATCTTGGTGGCGGCGCAGTGGGCGCGGGAGCCGCAATCTGGCTCGCCGACAAACTTCCGCTTCCCATTTTGGCTGCGGCGGCCGGGTCGATGGTATTCCTTCCCGCATTGGCGGCCTTGCTCATCTCCGAAGAGCGATTTCCGCGCATGGGGCTGGTTCCGCTGTTTCGCGCGCTCGGCCGTGACGTGTGGGATGTGCTCCGCGCTCGAGCGACCTTGATCGGATTAGTGTTCTTTCTTTCTCCCGTCGGGAGCTCCGCCGTAGCGAATCTGATTTCGAGTGTGGGACCGGACTATCACGCATCCGATGCTCAGGTGGCGTGGGTATCCGGGCTGGCGGGAGGTGTGCTGTCGGCGTTGGGATGTGTGTTGGGAGGCTTCGTCTGCGATCGTGTGAATCGGATGACTGCTTACGCATTAGCGGGTCTGCTGTCGGCGATCTTCTCGGCCTGGATGGCTCTGGGTTCGCCGACGCCGCTTACGTACGCCGGCGGATACATCGGCTACGCGTTGGCGGCAGGAGTCGCATATGCCGCTTTTACGGCACTGGAACTGGATATCCTGGGCAAACGGCGTCACGCTGCGGGCACCGCCTATTCCTTGCTTGGCGCAAGCGGGAATTTGCCGATCGCGTATATGACCTGGTTCGACGGAATCGGCTATAAATATTCCGGAGCCCGCGGTCTCATGGCTGTGGATTCGCTGGCCAATGGAATCGGAGGAGTGGTCCTGCTCTTATTTGCGGCGTATTCCGCGCGAGCGTATCTACAAACTCCAGGAGATTAGACCTGCCAAAAGTTGCTGTCGCGAAGCGCGAGCCCGACACGGTCGCTTCTCAATCGATGGTGGATGGCTTCAAGAAGGGCCGCTTGCCGGTATTGTTTCAGGACATGGCAACCGCCTTTCTTCGCGAATTGCCGAACCACCTGTGAGCAGCCGGACGTTGCGTAAGCGTAATCGCACGCCTCCAGCATTGCGATGTCTCTGCGAGGAGGGGAATGTGCCTCCGCCAAAAAAAATCGCTGAAAGAACAAGAAGTAACGAATTTGACGCTCCCGTGGGAACGAGCGGTTACTGGAGTGGAAGTTCCATGCTCAACTTTCACGCTCTCTAACGGAAATCGGTGGCGATTTCAGCGATGAACCGGTTCATGTCGCGCCGCAGTTCGTCTAAAGGCCGGAACATGGTTGGAACGAACACCATTGTGGCACCGGCGGACTGTAGCCGCCGTAATTGTTCACGGATCTGATCGGGCGTTCCAGCCAGACAGGTATCGCGAGCGTCGGCGGCATGACTTCCCATACGTGCTGCGATGGTCTCAGCCAACCGATCAATGTCGGCTTTGCTGTTAGTGATCAGCAACGCCATATTGACCGACCGGTTGATGCTCTTGCTGTCCCGTCCGAGTTTGGAACAATGCTCTTCGAGCACGGCGCTTTTGCGTGCGAGAACTTTCGGTCCGCCCCAGACGTTCCAGTGGTCGGCGTGCTTGGCGGCAATGCGGAGCGTGACGCGTTCGCCGCCGCCTCCAATCATCAGTTCCGGGTGCGGTTTCTGCACAGGCTTGGGATCGAGGGGGGCGTCGGCGAGTTGGTAGTAGCGGCCATTGAAATTGCTGCGGCGCTCGGTCCAGAGCAATCGGATCACTGTGCACGCCTCATCGAGTCTCTCGAGCCGTTCGCGCATCGTGTCAAAGGGGATGCCATAGGCCTCGTGCTCGTTCCGTTGCCAGGCCGCGCCAATGCCGAACAGGAGCCGTCCACCGGAGATGATGTCGACCTGCGCTGCCATCTTTGCGACGACGGATGGGTGACGATAGGTATTGCCGAGCACAATAGTACCAATCCGCATCCGGGGCACGACTGCCGCGAGTGCGGAAAGTGTACTCCAGGCTTCCAGCACCGCGCCTTCGCGTTCGCGCGTATTCGGCATGAAATGGTCCGACACGCAGGCAGTGTCCCATCCCGTCGATTCGAGATGTTGCCAAAGCTCCAATACACCTGGCCACGTCTGCCCCATCAAGCTCGTGAATACACCGAAGCGCATCTACATGGCCTGGGATTTGGTTGGGTCGTGTCGCGGGTCCACGTAGGTCGTATCCGACGGTCCGATTCCTGTCATTTGAATCAGGACTTCTTCTTTGGTGAGCCCGAAATGATTCACGCCGGGCGGTTCAGTGTAGAAGCTTCCCGGAGGCAATTCTTTCAGTGCGGATTCATCAAATGTATCTCCATAACCAAAGTACCAGGTGCCGGACACGACGGTCGCGATCCGGTCGTCTCCATGAGAATGAGGCTGAATCCTCGTATTCGGAGCAATGCGAAGAAGGATGGTGTAAAGGCCGGGCTTCGAAGGATCGCCCTTGAGAACGGCGGTTTCAACCTCACGCATGAGGGACGTCCCAACGCTGGGGCCTGCCCCGGCCGCCCAAGCAAATTCATTCGGACTGATTCGGATTTCAGACGCTTTATCGCGTTTATCCATTCTTGCCATCGCTCGTCTCCTTGATTCCGTAAATTTCAACTCATTGGGACGGCAAGCGTCAACTGTGGCGGTGCTCTATGGACGCCTTATTCATTTCCATCGCTTTCGAGAGAAACTGATTGCCATGATGGGCATAAAGCGCCACCAGGAACAGTGCCCCAATGGTGGAAACAAGTATCAGTCGAGAAGATAAACTGTTCATCTTCCGGCTTTCTCCTTTAGGCTGGTTTTTTACAAAGGATTGTTCAGCACTTTTCGGGCCGAATGGAATCGGGACGCTTCAAACGGATCGCGGCAGGCCGGTACCTCGATTGGCCTACGAATCGAAACGTCTATCCGTATTGGAACGGCTAAGCGGTAGGTTTCAAGTCCCGCTCGCAAGACCTTGTGTACGTCTTCCCGGAAGCATATAGTGGACAGTAACGGGTTCGCCGGTGGGAGTCACCGTCAGAGCTCTTGCCCTGACTCCTGGAAAAAAAGGCCGCTCGCCACCAGGGGAACCCGTTTCCCCTCTCGGTTTCGTGTTCTCGTCGTTTAAGTCCCGTTGTTGGATCCTTGGCTCCATTTTGGGAATTGCGCTTCTCTTGAGCCTGCGCGCGGGCTTGCGCTGCGCGGGTGATGGCCCGTAGGGTCAAGGTTATCCGGAGCGGGAGTTAATATGGTTATAATAAGGTCTCGATCGTTGAATGGCGCCGTACCCAAGTGGTAAGGGAGAGGTCTGCAAAACCTTTATGCATCGGTTCGAATCCGATCGGCGCCTCTCCACACCGTTTTCATGCGTCCCGACCACATCCATGAAGTTGTCCGCATTTTGCGGAAAGAGATACTTCAGTGGCCCGTCCCCGCGATTGGCCATTACGTCGAGACTCCGTTCACTGTACTGATTTCCTGCATTCTGAGCCTCCGCACACAGGACAAAACGACAAACGCCGCAAGCGAACGGCTATTCGCGATTGCAGCGACACCAGAAAAGATGTTGGCGACACCGGTCGGTACAATTGAAAGAGTGATCTATCCGGTTTCGTTCTATCGCGTGAAGGCAAGGACTATCCAAGCGATCTCCGGGCAATTGCTGACCAGATATAAAGGCCAGGTGCCGTCGCGCATGGATGACCTTCTCGAACTGCCGGGGGTCGGACGCAAGACGGCGAACATCGTCATGACGCTCGGCTTTCGTAAGGCGGGAATTGCGGTCGACACGCACGTGCACCGCATTTCGAACAGGCTCGGCTATGTCCGAACCAAAACCCCTGAAGATACGGAAATGGCTCTGCGCAGGAAACTGCCGCGCCGGTATTGGATCAGGTTCAATGATTTGCTTGTCACTTACGGGCAGAATCTGTGCAAGCCCATCAGCCCGGTCTGCTCCCGATGCAAGATCGCACCCTACTGCCGGCGAGTCGGAGTCACGATCTCGCGCTGACAAAAGGTCACTTCTCCAGCTCGCCCGCGATGATATTGAATGAGCCGAGGGCTGCAACTGCATCCGAGAGGTATCCGCCTTTCACAAGGTGATTGAATGCCTGAAAAATATAGAAACATGGACCTCGGCACCGTAAGCGGTAAGGCCGCTTGCTGCCGTCGCTGATCAGATAAAAGCCGAGCTCGCCATTCGCTGCTTCCCAATACGAATAGACCTCGCCGATCGGCGGAAGGATGCCGTCCTGAATCAGCTCGAAATGATTCATCAGGTCTTCGATGTTGGAATACACACCTTTCTTGGGGGGCAGGCTGATCCGGCGATCATGAATCTGAGCTGGACCCTCCGGCAGGTTTTCGAGCGCTTGTTTGATGATACGGAGACTTTGGCGGATTTCCTCAATGCGCACGAGATAACGATCGTACACATCACCGGCCTCGCCAATGGGAATCTCGAATTCAAACTTGTCGTAATCATAATTTGGAAACCACTTCCGAATATCGTATGGGACACCGGCGGCGCGAAGCACGGGACCAGTGAAACCCCAGTCGATCGCATCTTCGGTGGAGATTGCGGTGATTCCTTCCGTCCGCATTTTGAAAATTTTGTTGTGGCGATTCATCTTCTCAATATCGTCCACATATTTCGGGATGCTATCGAGCAGAGCCCGCGAGCGCCTCACGAAATCCGCCGGAACGTCCTCGGCGACACCGCCGATACGGACATAGCTGACCGTCAGACGTCCTCCGCAACAAGACTCGAGCAGATCGTAGATTTCCTCGCGGGGGCGGAACCCATACCAGAAATTGGTGATGGCGCCCAGATCGACCAGATTCGTTCCGATGCAGACGAGGTGATCGGCAATCCGGCTGAATTCCGAGAGAATGACCCGGATGTACTGGGCGCGCTTCGGTATTTCTACTCCGAACATCTTCTCGACAGCCATGGCATAGGCGACGCCGTTCATCATCGCAGACATGTAATTCAAGCGATCGGTGAAGGGAATGACCTGCCAGTACATGTGCGTCTCAGCCATCTTTTCGAAGCATCGATGAAGGAATCCAATTTCAGTATCGGCGTCGATGATCTTTTCACCGTCGACAGCCGCCTGAAGCCGGAATGTCCCATGCATTGCCGGATGCTGCGGTCCAATGTTGAGTATTTGAGGATGCGCCAGTCCCATTGATTCCGCGTATTTCCTGGCGCGTTCGACGACCGGCAAATCGACCGTGTCGGTGCAGGGAGTACGTTGTCCAGGCGGAAAATCCTTTCGCAGCGCATGACCGGCAAATTGTGCATGCGTGAGGATCCGACGCAAATCCGGATGCCCCTTGAATTGGATGCCGAACATGTCATAGGCCTCGCGCTCCGCCCAATCTGCAGCCTTCCAGATATCGATGGCGGAGTCGATCGCCGGATCTTCGCCGGGCACAGGAACTTTCAATCGCAAACGATGCTTGTTTGAAAGCGAAAGCAAGTGGTAGACGACATCGTAGCGCGATGCGCGCTCGGAAAGGTAGTCGACGGCAGTCACATCCAACAGCAATTTGAAATCGAAGGCCGGATCGTGCTTCAGGGTGCGCAGGATTTCCTTCACATTATCGCGTTTGACTGTGATCGAAAGATCTCCGCGAAATTCGCGCATGTGCACGAGGTCATCCGGAAAACGCTGCTTGAATGCCGTTGCGATCGGCCCCTGAATTTCCTGATTCTCTTCCAGGAACCGCACAACCGTGCGCGGTGGACCTTGAAGGTCATGAACAGTCGCATCGAATTCGGGGGTCTTCAGGCGGGTCTGCCTTGGATGACGTTCATAGGAGAGCCGCGTATCGTTCTCCACTTGCTGCTGAAGCTTGATGATGGCGTCCAGCACTGCCTCCGGGGTTGGAGGACATCCGGGAATATAGACATCGACGGGAATGATTTCGTCGATGCCCTGCATCACGTGATAGGCGCGATAAAATCCTCCGCAAGTCGCGCACGCGCCCATCGAGATGACCCATTTCGGCTCGGCCATCTGATCATAAATTTGTTTGAGGACAGGCCCCATCTTGTCGTTAATCGTGCCGAGCACCATTAAAACATCCGACTGTTTGGGCGAGAAGCGGACGACTTCGGACCCGAATCGCGCGATGTCGTAGTGCGAGGATACAACCGACATGAATTCGATGGCGCAACACGCCGTACCGAATGGATACGGCCACAGTGAGCTCTTGCGGGCCCAATTGACCAGAGATGCGTAGGTCGTCGTGAAAAAGCTTTCGTGCTCTCTCTTTGTTTCGATCTCCGCGACGCTCATTAATTTGAGTGTAGCATTCCCCTCCCCGCAGAGCAGGGGTGGATGCGCCGAGCGAAGCGAAGGCGCAGACGGGGTGGTCGGAACGGAATCATGATGCCTCTCATTTAAATCATGAAATGACTTTCGAAATCATGATGCCGCGCAACCAAACCATGAAAGTCATTTCCAAGCCAGGATGCCCGCCTTACAAGCGTCCAAGATCGCGAACTGCGATATCAGGACTGAAGTCGGCAAAGGCGAGACAAACGCGATGGTATAGTCGCCGTTTTGGGATTTTTCTATCGAAACCTTGAGGCAAAGTGTTGACGACGTTATCCAACGGATTGCGCATCGAGTTGCCCGTGCGATCCATTTGTGGCCATCGATGCCGTCTACCGGCTTCGCAATCCGGAAGTTGTCGCCGGGCATTTGGAAACATTCCTTGCCCGACA
>MNKP01000175.1 GCA_001920875.1 Acidobacteria bacterium 13_1_20CM_2_55_15 | reverse complement strand
TTGACTGCTTGCATCGCGGTCGATGCATTGGGAAGCGAAAACGTCGTTGGAGTGCTGATGCCTTCGGAATTTTCATCGCGCGGGAGCCTCGCCGATTCCGAGCAACTTGGAAAAAATCTCGGGATCGAATTGCTGACGATTTCCATCCAGGATGTCTTTCACGCCTTCAAAACCGCGCTCAAAGCGGGTTTCAAAGGTGCCAAAGCCGACGTCACAGAAGAAAATCTTCAGGCCCGGATCCGCGGGACGTATCTGATGGCGCTATCGAATAAATTCGGATGGCTGGTATTGAGCACGGGAAATAAAAGTGAAATCAGCAGTGGCTACTGCACGCTTTACGGAGACATGGCCGGCGGTTTTGCCGTGCTGAAGGACGTGATGAAGACCACGGTGTTTCGTCTCGCCGAACACTGCAATCGCCTGGCGGAACGCGAGCGGATTCCGCGCGTCATCATCGAAAAACCGCCGTCGGCGGAATTACGTCCAAACCAACTGGATACGGATTCCTTACCCCCCTACGATGTTCTGGATCCGATCTTGAAAGCCTATGTCGAAGAAGATCGGAGTTTTTCCGAAATCGTGGATATGGGTTTCGAGGAACAACTAGTCCGCCGGATCATTCGAATGGTCGACACGAATGAGTACAAGCGGCGTCAGGCTGCGCCCGGCGTGAAAATCACGCCACGAGCATTCGGCCGGGATCGCCGGATGCCCGTGACGAATCGGTTCAGGTGATTTATGGATAAACCATTCGCAATTCTTCAAGACTGGGTCAAGGAAGGGCGCATTCATCTCTCACCTCAACCTGTAATTGGTGACGAGCCATGCGAATTCCCGATTGAACCGCTTCCGGATGGGTTATCGGATGATGCACTTTTCGAGCACGCCATGAGAGACGTGAAAGCTCTTGGCTGGAGCCTAGTGCCGTTGCAGAATCGGCCGCCCGTTGAGATCCAGCCGCAGGATGAGGAACAGGACGCACTCCGCGCGCTCGAACAGTTTGTACGAAACGGCAGCGTCGACATTCAACAAACGGGCGAATATATTGAAGGTTCCGTTCATCCAGGAGGACGGCTTTACCTGGACGATCTGCGGTCCGGCCGGTTTTCCGTCCAAGCGCATGTGGACTTGCATGGGTTGAACCTTCAGGAAGCCCGGTTCGTCTTAGATGAGTTCCTGCTGGGATCGGTTCGTGCCGGATTCACCTGCGTCCGGGTCATTCATGGAAGAGGCCGCCATTCGAATCAGAATCATTCGGTTCTCAAGGATAACGTGCGGCGCTGGCTTTGCACCCGCCGCATGAGCCGTCACGTTATCGCATATACGTCAGCGAGAAATTGTGATGGTGGCGGCGGAGCCGTTTATGTGCTTTTGAGAAAGTGAACGCGGCGGCAGCGGGCGGCTCTCATCATTGCGATCATTTTTTCATCACCCGGAACACACCCATAACTCTTCCAATGATTTTGAAGGATGGTGTTTCATCCCTCTGAATTTGGATTGGTTTATATCTCGGGTTCTCGGCCTTGAGCGTCACTCCATGGTCGTTATGATAAAACCGTTTGACTGTGGCCTCCTCACCGATCAATGCAACGACGATTTCACCATTTTCGGCCGTCTGCTGCGGATCGACCAGGACGTAATCGCCATCCAAAATATGAGCGCCTTCCATGCTATTGCCCTGAATCTTCAGCAGGAAGGCGCCTGCAGAAGCCCACTGTTTGGGAAGCCGAACCGTATCCTCGAGGTTTTCTTGTGCGAGTAGCGGGAGACCGGCCGCTACTCGCCCGACTATGGGAGTGGCCGAAGTTGCCTCCCGATCCGTTGAGGTTCGGCGTCCCAAAATCGAGAGCGTTCGCGATTGAAACCGTTTCTTCTGGAGATATCCTTTCCGCTCCAAGGCCGAAATGTGGTCTTGAACGGTCGCGGGATAAATCTCGAAATGCCTGCCGATCTCGCGTACTGAGGGTGGAAATCCGTTATCTTCAACGTATTCGTTGATGAAATCCAAGATCGCTTGTTGCTTTTCCGTCAGCATGGCGCATTTATACCGTACGTATGTTCGGTATGTCAAGTAGGCTCAATTCAGAGTTGCTCGGGAGATGACCCAAGGCTACCGTCGGTTTCCATGAATGGGGACCGTGGTGTCGCCCTGATACTCGCCTTGCTGGTGCTGTCGTTTATTTCGATTGTTGGCGGTGCTCTGCTGACCACAGAGACCATCGATATCTGGATTACCGACAATCACAAAACCGCCATACAGAGCTTGTATCTCGCCGAGGCTGGAATCGACCACGCTCGTGAAGTCCTTCGCACCTGCACCGCCACACCAACACGGCTTCTCACGTCCGCGGCCGGCCTTGACGGTCAGCTTCTGACGTCGGCAGATCTGGCGACGCTACTTGCTAGTGACGATCAACCACTCATCCCGAGCGATCCGTCGCTGCGGCCGGCGGGCCAGCCACTCATGGATAACTCAAGTAGAATCATCGGCCGGTATTACGTTTGGCTACGCAACGACAATGCCGACGGCGTGGCCACGAAAACGGATACCAACGACGTCCTGACCCTGCTCAGCTTTGGTCAGATTGGAGCTTCAAGCAAAGCGATCGAAGTGACAATCCAGAAAGGGAAGTTCCCAAACCTGCCGGGTACCGACACGCAAACGGATCCGCGTTTGACGACAGTGGCGGGTCTTGAAAGCCTGGCCGCCGGCATCACAGGAAACGCGACCGATCTCTACAATCCTCCGAGCGGAGGGAGTCAAGTTATCGGGGACTACGGCAGCGCAGCAAATTACAAAGTCGCGGTCGTCAATGGCGACGTGGTCCTCGGGCCGGGATCGGGCTACGGCATCTTACTCACCCGCGGGGCTGTCAAGGTTGCGGGAAACTTTACCTGGAATGGTTTAATTCTTATCATCGGAGAAGGCGTGTTGACCTGGAGCAGCGGCGCCAAAGGGAACATCTATGGCGGGTTGTTCATTGCGCAAACGCGAGCGGCCGATGGATCGCTCCTGACGAGTCCCGGCCAGATCACAGCGGACCTGAATCCCGCTACGATTTTCTACGATGCGGCGGCGATCAGGGCAGCCAATCAGCCGTTTCCTTATAACCCTGTCGCTATAAGAGAGAAATAAGCCGTTAAGCTTTCGCCTCGCGTGCCCTGGAATTGCCCGCTGGATCTTCGTAGAGGTATTTTACACGGCTCTTGTAAATGAAAAGGTTCGGTTGCGCGTCGCGGGTGATTCGGATGATGTCTTTATCGTAGTACTCGATCCAGCCCTTAACTTCCTCACCGTCGATCAACTTTACAACGACCGGGGTCCGGCTTTTCGAGAGGCGGTCAATGTACTCGGCCTCGCGAAAAGTCTGTTCCGGCGCGGCTTGCCGCCGGTCTCTGCGGCTGATGTATTCGTTTGGTGTTCGTATGGTCATGTTCCGAAGTATTCAGTTTTCGATGTTAAGATTCAAGAGTGAAGATCGAAGCACTCCTATTCGATGTTGGTAAAGTCCTCATCGATTTTAATTTTGAGACAGGCGTTGAAGCGTTGCACGCCTCATGTTCCATCTCGCGGGATCGATTTGAAGAGGTCCTCTGGGATGATACGTGGATCCGCCGCTACGAACGGGGCGAGATCTCGACCACCCAATTCCACAAATACCTTTGCGAGACGGCCAAATTGAAAATGAATCTGCCGGATTTCCGCAAGACCTGGTCGTCGGTGTTCTTGCCCGGCCTCATCATTTCGGAAGGGCTGGTCGGGGCGCTCAAACGGAATTACCCGCTGATTCTGGTATCGAACACGAATGAAGCGCATTTTGAGTTCATCCGTTCCCGTTATCGCATTGTGGATTATTTTGATCACTTCGTGCTTTCCTACGAAGTGGGCTCGCTGAAACCCGACCGAAAAATCTTTGAGCATGCGATTACCACCGCTAATTGTGCGCCGGATTCGCTGTTCTTTATCGATGATCGAGAAGAAAACATCACCGCGGCAACACGATTGGGAATACACGCGCATTTATTCAGATCGCAGTCAGGTTTGATTTCCGCTCTGCAGAGTGCCGGAGTCGAGATCGGAAAATTCGTAGATTAAGAAGTCCTTCCATGGAACGTAAGATTCTGGTTGTATCCGACGCCACAGGATCGACTGCAGAACACGTGCTACGGGCGGCATTGGCTCAATTTGACGCGGACGATGTGCTGATCGAGCGGAGGCCGCAGGTTCGGACAGTCCAGGAGGTCTGCGGAGTCGTCGAGGAGGCACACCGGACGGGAGCAATGCTGGTCCACACGTTGGCCGCCGTAGATCTTCGGAGGGAAATCTATCTTCGCGCCACCGAACGGCGCATCCAATCGGTGGACTTGCTGGGGAATGTATTGTCCGACCTCAGCTCATTTTTAGGTGCGGCCCCCGGCGGCGTGCCGGGCGGTGTCCATCGCTTCGACGAAAATTATTACCGCCGCATGGATGCGTTGACCTTCGTGGTTAAGCATGACGACGGGATGGGACTGGAAGATCTGGACCGCGCTGAGATCATCATTGTCGGAGTTTCGCGTACATCGAAGACTCCGCTTTCGATCTATCTGGCGGTGCGCGGCTACTTCGTCGCCAACATTCCAATTGTCTTGATGGTGGAGCCGCCTCCCGAGCTTTTCAAGGCCGATCAAAGAAAGGTCGTCGGCCTGCGGATGGACCCGGTTCGCTTGCGTCACATCCGGGAACAACGTCTCAGGTCGTTTCGCGACGATGCACGGCAGGCGTATATAGACGCTCATTTAGTGCAGCGGGAGGTGGCCTATTCTGATCAACTTTTCAAGCGCGCTTCCTGGCCGGTCGTCGACACGAGTCTGAAATCGCTCGAGGAGACCGCCGTGGAGGCCCTCAGCCTTGCGACCAACCTGCCCTACAGACGGAGCCTGGAGGAGCGATGAGCGTTAATTCTGGAACGTTATGGAAGTTTTAGCTCGTTTCCAAGTAGAATGTTTTTCGCTTGCCATTCCAACTGAATAGGAAAGTCTAACCTTGACCTGATGAACATTTTCGAGTTCCTTTTCAAATACAAACCGATCATTTATGCCAAGGGCCATTTGGCATTCCAACTCCTGGGCTCCCGCCTATGGTTTCTGCTTTTCCTTACGGTGGCTGGCGCAGGGGCATACTACGCATACAGAGATATTGCTCGCGATAAATATTCCATTGGGTTAGTAGCGCTGCGCGCTGCGACTTTCGGCGTGCTGGCGTTCATTTTTCTTCGGCCGGTTTTGAACATCTCGACCGTCCTGCCGCAGGAAAGTTATCTCGCTGTCGTCATCGACAATTCCGAGAGCATGAAAATTAAGGACGACGGCCAGATTTCCCGGGCCGAGCAACTCCAAAAACAATTTGAGGCAACGAACTTTTTCAAACGGCTCAGCGACAAATTCAAGGTGCGCACATATCGCTTCGACAACGCGGCCGAACGGATTGACCGGCCGGATCAGGTGACGTTCGAGGGCAAGCGTACCAGGCTGGAGTCGGCGACCGACCTTCTGCATCAAGAGCTCGGCACGGTTCCGTTGTCCGGCGTCGTTCTGATTACAGACGGCGTGGACAATGCCTCAAAGCAATGGACAGAATCCCTGTCGAAACTGGAATCTCGTCACATTCCCTTTTACACCGTCGGAGTGGGTTCGGAGAACATCACACGGGACGCCGAAATCGTGAATGTGGCAGCGCCACGCACAACGCTGAAAGAATCGACGGCTACCGTCGATGTTTCGTATCGCAGCCATGGATTCCGAGGCCGTAAAGCGACACTGTACGTCCGCGAAAACGGTGTGCTTTTGAAGTCCGAGCAAGTCACCTTGCCGGCCGATGGCGAGATCGCCGAGACGTCTCTGGACCTTCCCGTGAAGAACGAGGGTACCCGGTTGTTCTCTTTTTCGCTTCAGGCGCCCGACGACCGGATCCCGGAAAACAATAACCGCGATTCGCTTCTGGAGGTTAAAAATGACCACCCCCAGATCCTCTATATAGAAGGTGAACCGCGCTGGGAATTCAAATTTCTGCGCCGCGCAATGCAGGATGATCCGAACATCCGTTTGGTGACCTTGTTGCGATCTTCACAGAACAAATTCTACCGGCAGGGCATCGACAAAGAGGAGATGCTCGCCGAAGGTTTTCCAACGAAGCGCGAAGAGCTGTTCGGTTACAAGGGTTTGATTTTCGGCAGCATCGAATCGACCTTCTTCACTCAGGAGCAGTTGAAGATGGTCGTGGACTTCGTCAGCAATCGGGGCGGCGGTTTCCTGATGATGGGCGGCCGCAATTCTTTCTCAGGCGGCCGGTACGAGAATAGTCCGCTAGCCGACATTTTGCCGGTCCAACTGTCCCCTGCCGATCGCACCCCGATTATCGGGAAACTGAAGTTTGCCGTCACCGATTACGGCCGCACGCACCCGTTGATGAGGCTTTCACCGGACGCGAATTCGAACACGAAACAGTGGTCGGATTTGCCGTCGCTCAACGATTTCAATAAAACGCTCGATGCGAAAATCGGAGCTATCGTGCTCGCTCGCGGCCAGGCGGAGCTCAAAAGCGGCGCGGATCCTATTCTTTTGGCCTACCAGCGTTACGGCCGCGGACGGGCCATGGCCTTGACAAGCGGCAGCACGTGGCGATGGCAGATGGAAATGGATCACAACGACCAGACGTATGAATTGTTCTGGAAGCAGATTCTGCGATGGCTCGTTAATACATCGCCCGATCCCGTCATGATCAATCCCGACAAAGATACGCATCTGCCCGGCGAGACCGTGCGCTTGACCGCAGAGATCTCGAATAAAAAATTCGAACGGATGAACAATGCCAAAGTAGTAGCGAAGGTTACGAATCCGGACGGCGTCACCGAATCCATCCCGCTCGACTGGAACGGGTCCGGCGAAGGGACGTATCAGTCGGAATTCAATGCGAAAGATCCGGGTATCTACCAGGTTGAAGTGGACGCCACTCAGGGTTCTGAAAACCTGGGCACGGGCCGCGCGTCGTTTCAAGTTCAGGACCGGCCAATCGAGTACTACAACGCTTCGCTGGATGCGCGGCTGCTCCAATCCGTCGCATCATCGACCGGCGGCCGTTACTATCCGTTGTCGAAGATCGGCGATGTTCCCGAAGATGCGCAGTATGTGGAAGGCGAAACCTCATTCATCGAACAGAAGGAATTATGGGACGTGCCGTTCCTTTTCATGTTGCTGTGCGTGACTCTGGGTGGCGAGTGGTTCTGGCGAAAGAGGAAAGGACTCGCATGAAGCTCCTATCACTTGCGGCTTTCATTCTTTTCCTAGCGGTGCCGATCTTTGCGGATTCCAGTGCTTTAATTGTCAGGGGTGTTGCCGGCAGCCCCGAGCACGAAACTAAATTCGACAAGTGGACCGAGGGAACACAGAAAGCTCTCGTCGAAAAGTTCGGATTTTCCTCCGACCGTGTCATCGTGCTCTCGGATAAGAAAAGCGCGCAGGCCGAAATTCAAAAAGCATTTGCTACGCTCAAACAACAGCTCAAACCCGCGGATACGTTTTTCCTCTTCTTTATCGGTCACGGCAGCGGCGACGACGGCGTTTACAAGTTCAATATCAGTGGTCCGGATTACACCGCCGATGACTATAACAAGCTGCTCTCCACCCTGCCGGTTGGCCGCATCGTAATTGTGCTGGGCACGCCGGCCAGCGGCGCCGCGATCGAGAAATTCGCCGGAAAAAACCGCGTCATCATCACCGCGACGCGCAGCGGCCAGGAGGGAAACGACATCGTTTTTTATGACTACTTCCTGGAGGCTCTCGAGAGTCCTGCTGCCGACGAAGACAAGGATCAGAAGATTTCCGTCTGGGAGGCTTTCAAATATGCCGTCGCAGGCACCGAACGCTTCTATAAAGAAGAAGGGCGGCTTGCAACGGAGCATCCGCAGATTTCAGATAACGGCACGGAGAAGACAGGAGTAACTACGAAAGAAGTTCCGCTCGTCGCTCGCGCCACGAGCTTTCAGGTCGATCGTCCCATCGTATCGAGCGACCCGAAACTGCAGGCGCTCCTCAATCAGAGGAAGGAGATCGAGCAAAAAATCGAGGACCTCCGTATCAACAAGAATACGATTCCGGAAGTTGAATATGACAAACAAATGGAATCATTGCTCGTCCAACTGGCGCTGAAGAACCAGGAAATTCGGCAGCAGGAGGCGAAGAAGTGAAATATCGCGGCATCGTTGTTCTTTTACTACCGCTTCTGCTTTTTAGTTGCGGCGCTCTCTGGCAGTCGGATACGAAAAGCCCCTTCGAGCTCGCACGCACCGGGATGTACAAGGAAGCGGCTGCCGCGCTAGAGCCGATGGTGACGGCCGGCAACTTCGATCCGCTTGTCGTGGAGAGCCTCTACTATTCATGGGTTCGAACCGGCGAGTACGCGAAAGCGCGCGCGCGCTTTGATACCTGGGCGAAAGCCAATCCGAATGCCGGTGCTGTCCGTCTGGCTGCCGGGCGGCTCCATCATCTGACCGGAAATTACGATCAAGCGCTGGCGCACATGAATGCGATTTTGACGAATGCCAACGTCGGCGTGGCCGCGCAGTACGAAAAGGCGGCCCTTCTCACCGATACCGGCAAACGCGAAGAAGCAGAGGCCATTTATAAAAAGCTGATCGAAAACTTTCAGAACGGAACCATCCGGAATCCGAATGATCTTCTGTGGGTGGCCCGCGCGCTATGGGCGACCGAGTATTATCACGATGCCAACGACCTCCTGAAAATCGTCACGCAAGGCAATCCGCGAAACGCGGAAGCTTTCGTCGCCTGGGGCGATCTGTTAGCAGAGAAATACAACGAACCTGAAGCGCTTGCCAGCTATCAGGACGCTTTGAAGATCGATCCGAACATGCCGGAAGCTCTTGTCGGTATGGCCAGCGCCTTTGCCGATAGCGAGCCGGAAAAGGCGTCGGGCGCGCTCGAACGCGCCATGAAGACCAATCCCAACCTCATCGATGGACATTTGCTCATCGCAGGACAGGACATCGATTCCGAGCAATACGACAAAGCCCAGGAAGAAATCGAGAAAGTGCTGGCCGTCAATCCGAAATCGGCTGAGGCGATAAGCCTTCGAGCTTCGATCAGTTTCCTGCGCAAGAATACCGGCGAGTATGACAAGTATGTGAAGCAGGTCCTGGAGATCAATCCGCAGTACAGCAAGCTCTATGACACTCTTGCAAATAACTGCGAAAGACTGCGGCTCTACAAAGAAGCCGTAGCATTCGCGCGCGAGGGGCTTCGTCTAAATGCGCGCGATTGGACCGCCATGAGCACCCTTGGGGTGAATTTGCTTCGCATCGGAGAAGAAGACGAGGGCAGGGCGGCGCTCGGTAAGGCGTACGACGGAGATCAATTCAATGTGATGACCGTCAATACGCTGAAGCTCCTGGACAGCTTCGAGCACTTTGTGCGCTTCGACACCACTCACTTCAAAGTGAAGCTTCACGAGAAAGAAGTGGCCGTACTTCGTCCCTACGTGAGCGAACTTCTGGAGAAGGCTTATAACACGCTGACAGTGAAGTACGACTTCAAGCCTGAAGGCCCCATCACGTTTGAAATGTATCCCGATCATGCCGATTTCGAGGTGCGAACGCTTGGATTGCCGGGCATTGGCGGGATTCTCGGCGTTTGCTTCGGCAAGCTGTTCGTGATGGATTCGCCGACGGCGCGAAAGCCGGATTCATTCAATTGGGGCAGCACCCTCTGGCATGAGTTCATGCACGTGATTAGTCTTCAGATCACGGACCACAAGATACCGCGGTGGTTCTCCGAAGGTCTTTCGGTCTACGAGGAACGGAAGGGTTTTACCGGCTGGGGCGACAAGATGAAGCTCGATTACCTCGCCGCGATGAAAGGAAAGAAGTTTCTTCCCACTGCTGAATTGAACAATGGGTTTACCCGGCCTAAATATCCGAACCAGGTTCTGGTCTCGTATTACCAGGCGTCGCTTGTCTGCGACTATATCGATGAGAAATTCGGATTCCCGGCTCTCAAGAAAATGCTTCTGCTCTATAAGCAGGGCAAAAGTACACCTGACGTGTTCAAAGAAGGTTTGGGCTTGACCTCCGAGCAATTCGATGAGGAATTCCTCAAATGGGTCGATGACAAAGTCAAGAACCTCGACGTGAAGCCGTTCACCGAGCTCATCAGCTCCGGACAGGAAGCCTTGGCAAAAGGCGATACCGACAAGGCAATCGACATCCTGAAGCAGGCTATTGATCTTTATCCTGAATATACCGACGAGCACAACGCGTATGAGCCACTGGCCGATGCTTACCTGAAGAAGGGAGACAAGAAGGCCGCAATCGATATCCTGAAAAAATTCGCGACGTATTCGGAAACAGGTTACAAAGCAATCATAAAACTTGCAGACCTGCTTCAGGAACAGAGTGATGCGCCTGGCGCCCGGCAGGCCCTGGAAGCGGGGATCTTTATTCGTCCCATGGATCTGGAGGAACATCGAAAACTCGGCGATCTGTTGTTGGCCCAAAAGCAATATGGTCCTGCTGTTCGTGAATTCGAAGCGCTGCTCGCGTTGAATACGCCGGACAAGGCCACCGCATATTACAAGTTGGCGGAGTCGAGTTTCGGGCAAGGGAATCGCCAGGCTGCGCGAACCAACGTCATGAAGGCCCTGGAAATCGCGCCATCATATGAGCCTGCCCAGGAATTATTACTAAAAATTGTGAGGTAATTGTGGAACTTACTCTTGACCAAAAGAAGGAGCTGGAAACTGTAGAACGGTTTCATATCGAACTAAAAAAGATCGATCGCGAGGTCCGAAAAATCATCGTTGGACAGAAAAATGTGGTCAACCAGGTCATGATCTCATTACTGACCGGAGGTCACTCCATCATCACCGGCGTTCCCGGCCTGGCAAAAACGTTGTTGATCTCCACGGTCGCCCAGGTCCTGCACCTGGATTTCAAGCGCATCCAATTCACTCCGGACTTGATGCCGGCCGACATCACGGGAACAGAAATCATCGAAGAAGATCGCGCCTCTGGTAAGCGAGTACGTGTTTTTGTGAAGGGACCGATTTTTGCGAACATCATTCTTGCGGACGAAATCAACCGGACCCCGCCGAAAACGCAGTCCCGCCGAAAACGCAGTCC
>MNKP01000193.1 GCA_001920875.1 Acidobacteria bacterium 13_1_20CM_2_55_15 | reverse complement strand
GAAGCCCCAGGCCGCATCCCTCGCGGCTCGTAGAAAACATCGGGTCGAAGATCCGGGCCATTCGTTCATCCTGAATTCCCGGTCCCGAATCTTCGACCGCGATCAATACGTCGCATCCTGCGACTCGCCCCGAAAGGCTTACCTTCCCATCCATGGGGGTCTCGCGAACAGCGTTGAGTACGAGGTTCAGCAACATCCTGTGCAGCAGCTCATGATCGGCAATAGCCACGCATTCCGAATCGCAGTCCGTTGCGATCCGTATTCGTTTTTGCTGCGCGATCGGCTGAAGAAATACTCGAATCCCTTCAAGTAACCGGCTCACCGACATCCGTTCCGGGGCCGGCATAACGGGCCTGCCGAACTGTAGAACGTTCGTAACCGAGTGATTCAGCAAACGCACACTCCGCACGATCTGTTCGGCGTATTCACCTTCGAGCATCGACGCGTAGAGTTCGATACTCGCGAGTGGATTCCTGATTTCATGCGCCAACTCCATGGCCATTTCACCCATCCCAGCCAGCCGTTCCAGCCGAATCCGTTCCTCCCGTTCTCTCTCCAGCTCCGCCGTGAGAGCTTGAACCCGTCCCTGGAGTTCACAGTAAGAACGCTCCAACGATTCGGAAGCCGACTGGAATCTCACTAACAGATCTTCAAGGGTGACTGCATGTCCACTCATCGCCGCCGTTAAGGGCAGTCGGAATGCCAGAAGTCGACGGTAGGCAAACCAAAGACTTTAAGGCAATTTTTGCCTAGTTCGACCAATCCAAAGTGTCGGAATGTTGACAAACCCGCACGGGGAGCGAATATCCTTTTGACACGCGCCAACCGGGCGCGTCTGTCAAAAATCCAACTATGTCAATGTATTGGACTATGTCGGAACTTTGGCTACCAGGCTGCTCAGCAGGAACTCGATTCGTTCGAGTCTGGAATCGATCGTGGTGGATCTTTCGTTGATGACGGCCAGTTTTGCAGACAACCTCTTATTGTCGTCGAGCATGGCGAAGTACTCGAGAATCCGGTTCACGATGATGTCGATTTGAGCGAGTTTAAACGGCTTGGTGAGGTAATCGAAGGCACCGCGCCGGATGGATTCAATGGCGGTCTCAATTGAAGAATAGCCCGTCATTACAACAACATAGCTCGAAGGATGGAATTGTTTGGCGATCTTCAGCACCTCCATACCGTCCGGACCGGGCGGCATGACGAGGTCGGTAAACACGATCTCGAAGTTGCATCTCGTTGATTGCAGAACGTTTATGGCTTCTGATCCGTCTCGCGCGGGAGTGACCATGAAATTGTGCGACTCCAAATATTCGCAAAGTGTCAATCTCAAGTCGCTATTGTCGTCGGCGACCAGGATCCTGGCTTTCCCGGGAAACACTTCCGCAATATTCACCATGGCCATTTTATCGGCAGATTTCTTGAAAACTTCACGCCCCATGTCTACAATCGCCAAATTCTTAGCAGGAGGCTTAGAGAATGGACATCAACAGGGAGCAAGTCCTGGTAGTCGATGACGAAGAGGATCTTCGGAAAGCTATTGTCGATATTTTGACACTCGACGGTTTTGAGGTCGATCAGGCGGGATCCGCTGAGGAAGCCGCCGAGAAACTGTCGCAGACCGCGTACGACGTCCTGATTACAGATCACAACCTTCCCGGCAAGACCGGTGTCGAACTGCTGGAAGAGTCTCTGGTTCGGTATCCGGAAATCATCGGCATCATCATCACGGGCTACGGGACCATCGAAACTGCGGTGAACGCGATCAAGAAAGGCGCATATAACTATCTGACGAAGCCGTTCAAATTAGTCGAGCTTCCGGTCATGGTTCGGAAAGGCCTCAAAGAACGTCACTTGCGCTTCGAAAATCAGTACCTGCGCAAGCAGTTGGACGAACGATACGGCTTCGACAACATCATCGGCACCGGACGGGGGATGAAGCGGATCTTTGAGTTGGTGGAGACAATCGCGGGCTTGACCAGTACGGTCTTGATTCAGGGCGAAACCGGCACGGGAAAAGAGCTGATTGCAAAAGCGATCCACTTCAACAGCCAGCGCAAAGACCAGAAAATGGTCAGCATCAATTGCGGAGCGATCCCTGAAAACCTGCTGGAGTCGGAATTGTTCGGCCATGTGAAAGGCGCCTTTACCGGCGCCGTTCAGACGCGTATCGGCCGATTCGAACAAGCGAACGGTGGGACCATTTTTCTGGATGAAATCGGCAACATGCCGTTAGCGCTTCAGGTGAAGTTGTTGCGCGTGCTGCAGGAACGCGAGTTCGAGCGCGTCGGCGGAAACAGCACGGTGAAAGTGGATGTGCGCATCGTCGCGGCAACAAGCTCCAACCTTGAACAGATGGTCAAAGACGGTACCTTCCGCGAGGACCTTTATTACCGGCTGAACGTTATCCCGATCGATCTTCCCCCGCTGCGCGAACGCCGGGAAGATATTCCTTTGCTGGTGCAACGCTTCATCGAACACTTCTGCGAAACTCACAAACTCGACCTTAAGACAATCTCCCCGCATGTCCTCAAAGTGTTGATGGCCTATGATTGGCCCGGCAACGTTCGTCAATTGGAGAACATCGCTGAACGAATGGTCGCCTTGACCGCAAACCGGCCTGCGATTCTTCCAGCCGATCTTCCAGGGGAAATTCAGAACCGCGACTCGCTGAACTTCGTCCCGTTGATTGAAATTCCAGAGGGGGGCATTAGTTTCCAAGACGTCGTCACGGACATGGAGCGGGAGTTGATTGTGCAGAGCCTGCGAAAAACCAACGGTAACAAGAAGCTGGCCGCTAAATTGCTGAATCTGAAGCGTACAACTCTCATCGAAAAAATCAAACGCATCGGGCTCGCCGAGCATATGGCCGCGCATGCGTAACTGCGGATAAGGCCGCTACCCGCATCCAACGAGAAGATCCGCATCTTGCGGGTCTTCTGCATCTAGCGCGCGGCCGCGGCTCGCAACGGCTGCCTTAGACGGTACGTCAGCAATGATTCGGGGAGGACATTCACGCTCTTACCCCTGGTCAGGATCTGAGCGCCGACTCCTGCTCCCGCTCCTGCCAGCTGCACCGATTGCCGGCCCTTACATCCGCCGCCTATAGCGCGGATAACATCAAACCAAAGCAGGCTGTCGCCAAGAAGATTGTTTGCTGAGTTTTCAGCATCTCTTTACCTCCACATTGGTTTTGGGACCCGACGTTTTTTAGACTAAAACAACCAGAGACACGTGAGCAATGCGCGGCTTAACCGCAAACTTTATCGTTGTTGGTTCCGGAGTTTAAAGTAATGATAGCCCGTACTGTCCTTTCAACCGTTTACGTTATTCTTGTTGCCCGGTTTTGTCCAGTGTTTGGGAGTTTTTGCCCACCGGTTTGCCCACCAGCTTTGCCCACCAGCTTCAGTCTGGGGCCTGAAGCGTCACCGAACCCCAGTCCTGAATCCAGCCTCGGCAGGGTTTCCAGGATAGTGAGAGCCTGCTCGGTCTTTTCAACTGTGTTTCGAGTTGTCTGTTGCTTGGGAGGTTTGGCCCACCGGTTTTGGAATGGCATATGCGCTGGAGGCTCGGTCCCGTATTGTTCGATGAACCGGGACAGCGTAACGCCTCGGCTATGTCAGTGGCGACAAGTCACCGGATACCCGAACGATGGTGCGCGGCCATAGGAGCTCTGGATGACGGACAAGTGTCAATACGTCAGATCCGATCTCAGCCACTGTCGAGCGAACCGGATGCGGGAATCACATTTTTGTTTCTTTCATGACCCTGCCATGGCGGCCAAGCGCACGCTGTCTCGAAAGGCTGGCGGAAAGCATCGGAGGATCCCGACGCCGGCGGATTCCGCTCCGCTACGCCTAAGCACTGTTTCGGAGGTGATCGTACAGTTAGAGAACACGATTAATCGGGTCCGAGACGGTCACATCAACGCCAAAGATGCCAACGCGATCGGGTGTTTGAGTGGCATTCTTCTTAAAGCGCTCGAACAAGGCCGCGTTGAAGAGCGGCTCACCGCACTTGAACAAATCCTCCATAGGCAAACACAAGCGGAATCTGACCTCGAGTTTCTCGATGGAGGTCTGAATGATGAATCGTAAGAAGCAGCTCGAGAAGATCGAGGGCAAACTGACACCGCGTCAGGCTTACCTGCTGTTACATGAAGAACAGCAACACTTCAAATCTTGGGAAGATTATGTTCGCTGGCTATGGTCGGAGTCTTGTCCAGCCAGGGTCCAGCAGGCGCTAGGGAAAGCGATCGAATCCATTGGCAACGATCTGAAGAATCATTCCGCTGAGGAAATCGTTAGAGCTAAGAACAAGGCCCTGCGCGAAATATCGTTCTTAGACGCTATCGTCTCCTCAGTCAACGCATTTGCCGTGGATTCACGCCACCTCCTGGACAAACTGGCCTTGTTGCTGGAGGATGGGTGCTGGCTCCCCCGCCCCTAGCAAGATTTATAGCGCATCCGCGCTTCCCCCCGTTATCGATGGGTCTTACCCGGTGGACCCGGAAACCGCAGCCGCCGTGGAGGCGGCAAGCCGTCATCAAGTCGGGAGCTTCCCCAACGAAGAAACCGTCGATTGGGTCTTTCGACATTTCGTCAGTCAAGGTAAAACGCCACTACCTGACGACATCGACGGCGGCGATGAAAAGGTACTGAGAAGCTGGTTCAGAGACTCGAATTCTTTGGAGGATTTCCGATCCGGAAGAGATTTTCAGTATGGCCTCTGCGATGTCTGTGATCGAGATGTTGAAAGGGCCTGTCAATCCGTCTATCAATCTTTCAGACGGCTCATCGATCATGGAGAAATCCGATCCGGCGCCCATGTCCGCTTTCGCGGCACGTTGATACGGTTTTTTGAGGATGTACCCCTTCTCGATCAGCAATGGATCGACGCCTATACGGTCGTATTGGCGGAGTGGTCCGCCTTGTTATTGCAACAAGGTTATCAGCTGGGCAATGCTGATCCCCATCAGTTGGCCTGCGTGATTCCACTCAAGACCAATGGTGCTGAACTCCTGACCCCTTCCACCAGCGCCGACCGGACAGAGGCCGCTCGCCGTCGTGTGACGGCGATGCTGGCCAAATTCGAAGGAAGGGCTCGGACTATTGATGGGCGAATCTATTTTCACTTTGACGATTATGTTCGCTGGAAAGGGCGCAAAGCCCAATGCAAGGCTCATTATGATGGGTTTGTTATCGCTTCCTGGAACGACTGGGTCGAGGCGCGCGGGAATGGAGCAACGGCCGAACTGGACGGAATCCGGGTCGCGAAGATCGCTGTTCGGGTTCCCGCACTCGTCCGTTGTGCCGACAGCCAGGAAGCTGCCCGACAGCAATGCCGTCGTGCAGATCTCATCATTGGCATAGTAACCCAAGCTTACAATAATGACAGGCAGATTGCCCGATGGTGTGAACACTTCAAAAAGACGATAATTGAAATCTATCGAATCATCTTCACGATTGAGCGGATTCGTCGTCGATATTTTGGTGACCACCCCCCTGCTGATGAAATGGAACGCGGAAATTATGGATGCTCTGATTGAACCGATCGAAAAATTAGTGAGCCTTCACAACGCCTCTTACGAACAATTTCCTATCGATTTAGCCGAGCTCCAAGAATCCGTCCAGCCAGATGTCGAACACTTAGTGGAACAGATTGTCGGCAGTGCAAAAGCGACTGCGGTCGAAACCACCGGCGATGCGCGAAGGGCAGGCTCTTTACGGCTGCAACTACTGGACCAAAGGGCTGCAACTACTGGACCAAAAGATCCCACCCTGACCAAAACTGCTGAGAAACAATCCTCAAAAGTGGATGGCTGACTGTGGCTGCCATTAGGGTCTAAACCTCGGACCAAAGAGCATAACCCATTCTGTTGGGTATTGGCTCTACCCCCTTGTGATGATGATGCGCAGCAACTACCTCGCAGACTACCTCAATCACTGGATTACACTACTTTTTACTACCTCAGTAATACCCGGTGGGAGGTAGTACCTAAATCCGGCGTCAAAGCTTCAATCGTCAGACAAAGCGGCTCTGGCCAGCGAGGGCGACACCCACACTGATGAGCTGCTGGTGGTCTATCTTCCGGCGCAACGAATCCTGGTGGAGGCGCACAGCTACAGTCCCGGGCCGCCGAACGCTCCTTTGCCGTCGGCCGTTCCACCGAATGCGACCACGCTCTACAACAACATTCAGCGGCTGAAGCTGAACGTCGCGACCATTGCGCCCATCCACGGGCGCGGGCCGGTTCCGATGTCCAAATATCGTTTTCCAACGAAGAAACCATCCACGGCATCCGTTAGATAGCGTGCAATCTGAGCCATCCACAGCCCATTTGCTGAGCTGGCGATGCCGCCAATTTGCACCCTCCGTGTCGACAAATCCATAAAGAAAAGGACGATGAAGCGCGTCAATCCAGAACAGGTCCACACCTCCACGGTAAAGAAGTCGGTTGCAACGATCTGATCCCAATGTCGAGTGAGAAACTCCTTCCATGTCGTTTTCCGACTTCGCTCCGGTGCTGGGTCGATGCCATGGCGCTTCAGGATGTTGGCAATTGTGGTGCGGGCCAGAATGTGCCCGAGATTCGATAATGCACCTTGAATCCGCCGATAACCCCACCGCCGGTTTTCCTCGGCCATACGGACAACGAGACCCGAAATCTCCGTCGCGGTTTGTGGCCGTCCCCGAACTCTGTAGGCGCTGCCATCGTACTTCTTGGCGATCAATTTCCGATGCCATGCAAGTAGGGTTTGCGGAGTTACGATTGTCGCGACCTGGGCGAGAACTTTTCGGCTGAGCTTTTTTGCTCGCAAGGCAAGGCGGCAACGCTGACTGTCGGTGAATCGCATTCGTCGGTTGCCGATCTGCTCCCGCAGAACGCGATTTTCCTCAACCAAGTAATCGATGACTTGGTGTTGCCGCTGGTTCATCCAACCGGCAATCGAAACGACCAGAAATGAAAATGGATCCAAAACCGCTCGCATCGCGGCAGCCTATCATGCTGAGGATCTGGTCCTGCCCCTTGCGGCGAGCCGAATCGAGTTTTTGGACCATACGGGAGAGCACCGGCTGAAATTGGAACTTCGGCGGACGGCGCCTCGCCTCTGTGGCGAGATCATTAGCGCCGTGGCGCTGGTGGTTTATTCGTAGCCTTGTTTTGACTTCACGAGAAATGGGCCGATGCGTGTCAAAGACTCAGCCATCTCCCAAGCTTACCGCAGCAGATGTCGCCGAACCGCGAACCAGGCCATCGCTCCACAAGCCAGGATGTAAAACATATTGAACGACGGAAGAAGGAATGCTCTCATGCGCGACATCCTACGCCGTCCCCTGTTATTGCGAAATGGACCATCAGTGCCGCGAATTGGTGCCTTAGTGCCAAGCATCCGGAACCCACGCCGCCGACGTTGCCGAATCCTGCTAGCTGGCCATTCTCCACGTGTGGCATTTCGACCGGTTTGATTTGTCCCGCAAGGGTTACGTTGGGCAGCCCGTGACAAACGAACTCCTCACCAACTGTCGAGGTCTTTGGCAAAGCAAGATCGATTCGTTGAATTTTGCAGCCTGGAGCATACGCAACAATTTTGATTCCGTTGCCGCGTTGCCGTCCTTCAAGATCCACCCTTTTCGATACCATCATAACGCTTCATGACGAGTTAAGCGGTGCCATCGCGGCGTCTCTAGATTGAAGCTCTTGTTGCAGGCGGAAGCCGCGCCATCCTTGAACCATATACGGGACACACGGCCTCTTAACCCCGACCGAAAAGTGTTCTTCATGCCCCAGTTCTATAGAATCTCATCGCAATTTCCACGAGTCTGACCATCGGCACACAACTCGGCTCTCACGAGATCACGGCCTTGCTCGGCAAAGGCGGCATGGGCGAGGTCTACCGTGCACGCGACACCACCTTCTTACTAACACCTTCGTTCGATTCCGGTTGGGCCTCACCATGGCCCATTATGTTGGCACCGATGTGGCACCACGGGACAAGGAAGCTAAGAAGTGTGATTGCGAGACCAAAGCACGTGAAGCGCAGAAGTGTAAATAGAGTCAAAAGCGGTTTTTGCCCTGGGCGGCGGTCTTTCTCAGGGGAGTGGGCGGAGATGCGACCACGTAGCCGCACCAAACGATCTGGGTTCTCTCTTCTGGCAGTGCTGTTCGGGGTCGCGGCAATAACCATCATTCTTGGGGTGGCTCTCCCCAGCATGACCAACGGCATCGCCAATGTGAAACTACGGGCGAGTATGACCAGTGTGTCTGGTTTGTTGCAGAACACTCGAATGCTGGCCGTGAAACTAAACAGAACGATGACCGCGCGTTACTTCGTCCGGACCACCAGCCCATTGGGGCTCGTATACTACGCCAAGAGTGCGACCGACAGCAGTGCGCTCACAGGTTCCAATCCTCAGGTCGAACTGGAAGCTCCGATTACACCCTACACCACACCAACGGGGGGCGGTGCGCCTGCCGCGATAAGCACGACCACACTAGGTTTCACACCACAAACCGGCGATCCGTCGTTCAATTCACGCGGTCTGCCCTGTTCATATTCTGGCGGGACATGTACGTCTAACGGATTTATCGCTTATTACAAAGACGATCGGATCTCCAGTTCGAGTGGGTGGTCAGCAATCTCGATTTCACCTGCCGGCAGAATCAAGAGATGGTTTTGGAAT
>MNKP01000120.1 GCA_001920875.1 Acidobacteria bacterium 13_1_20CM_2_55_15 | reverse complement strand
GCATCCACCATCCGCGTAAAATGCACATGCTGCGAAGCAGTGCTCACGGTCGATAAAGTCTCCGGCGAAGTCCTCTTTACCGATAAACCGAAGGGGAGAAAAGTTTCCTTCGAAGACGCGCTGATGAAAGTGAAGCAGGATCAGGAATCGGCAGACGATCGGTTCAAGGAAGCCTTTCTGAAAGAGAAAGACCATATGAAAGTGGTCGACCAAAAGTTCGAAGAAGCGATGAAACGCAAAGACGAACTGGACATGCCGATCAAGCCGATTGATTTGGATTAGCCAACAAAAGGCCGGCAATGTGGGCGGTCCATAGACCGCCCACATTGTTACTGCTTCTGCTCTTGTTTCTGCCGTTGCTCTCGTAAAACGGCTTTTCGTGAAAGCTTGATCTTGTTGCCTTCCAGGCCAACGACCTTCACCATCACCTGGTCGCCTTCCTGCAGCACATCCCGGACATTTCGGATTCGGTTTTCGTCGATTTCCGAGATGTGAAGCAGCCCGTCGGTTCCGGGAAACAGTTCCACAAATGCACCAAAATCTGCGATGCGGACCACTTTTCCACGGTAGGTCTTCCCGATTTCAGGGGTCGCCGTCAGGTTTGAAATGATCTCGATCGCTTTATTCGCAGACGGGCCGTCGCTTGAAGCGATATTGACGCGGCCATCGTCGGAGACGTCGATCTTAACGCCCGTCTGCTCGATGATCGATCGAATCATCTTGCCACCGGGTCCGATCACATCGCGGATTTTGTCGGTAGGGATTTTCATCGAGTAAATGCGCGGCGCGTAAGGAGAAATCTCTGTACGGACTTCCGCGATTGCCTCGAGCATCTTATCGAGGATAAATAGCCTCCCCTCCTTAGCCTGCGCCAGGGCTTCGGACATGATGTGCGCCGTCACGCCTGGAATCTTGATATCCATTTGAAGCGCTGTAATTCCGTCGCGCGTGCCGGCAACTTTAAAGTCCATATCGCCGTAGTGATCTTCAGCGCCCGCGATATCAGTCAGAACAGCATATGTATCGCCTTCTTTCACGAGTCCCATGGCCACACCGGCAACCGGCGCTTTGATGGGAACTCCGGCATCCATGAGTGCGAGCGTTCCACCGCATACGGTCGCCATCGAGGATGAACCATTGGACTCGAGAATATCGGACACAACACGGATCGTATACGGCCACGCTTCCTCGCTCGGGATCATCGGCAGCAGAGCGCGCTCCGCTAATGCTCCGTGGCCGATCTCCCGCCGGCCAGGGCCGCGCAAGGGCGAAACTTCGCCCACGGAAAACGGCGGGAAGTTGTAATGCATAATGAACCGCTTGTAGGACTCGCCCTCCAGTCGGTCCATACGCTGAACGTCGTCCGCGGTTCCAAGGGTTGCCGTCACGAGTGCTTGAGTTTCCCCGCGCGTAAAAACCGCAGAACCATGAGTACGAGGCAAGACACTGGTCTCAATCCAAATGGGCCGGATCGTTTTGAAGTCACGTTTATCCGGACGCTCCCGTTTGTACAAAATCTGGTCGCGGAAGATCCGTTCTTTTAGCGCACCGAAGACGCGCTTGATCATGACGAGCTTTTCTTCATCTTCGGCGGCTTCAGGGAAAAGCTCAACGGCCTTCTCTTTCGCTGCATCAACAAGCGCGTAACTTTCAAGCTTGCTGTATTTGTGCGTATCCAGAGCGTCCTCGAGCGATGCGCGGATCTCCTTCTCGATCTTCTTGCTGACCGCCGCGTCAATTTTCGGTGCTTCGACGGCGAGCTTCTCCGGACGGATTTTGTCGTAAAGCTGCTTTTGAAGCTCAATGATTTGCCGGATCGCCTGGTGCGCGAAGTTCAGCGCCTCAACCATAATCTCTTCAGACACTTCGTTTGCGCCGCATTCCACCATCGCGATTCCATCTTCCATCCCCGCGACGGCGAGGTTGAGCCGGCTGTTTTTCAGTTCGGTGTAGGTGGGATTGAGATAGTACCGGCCGTCGATGAGTCCGACGCGGACCGCCGCAATCGGATGAGCAAACGGAATAGTCGACGTATAGAGAGCCGCCGATGCGCCAATGATGGCATGCATCGACGGATCAATGTCAGGGTCGGCCGACAATACGAGCGCGATGACCTGAGTCTCATTTTGGTAACCTTCGGGGAATAGCGGCCGGATCGGCCTGTCGATCAGGCGGCTGTTCAGGACTTCGCGCTCGGAGGGTTTCCCCTCCCTTTTGAAGAACCCGCCGGGAATCTTGCCGGCGGCATAAAAATTTTCGCGGTAATCGACCGTGAGAGGGAAAAAGTCCAATCCTTCTCGCGGTTCCTTGTCGGCGCACGCCGTCACCAACACTACGGTTTCTCCGTAGCGTACCAGTGCCGAGCCGTGCGCTTGTTTTGCCAGCTTTCCGATTTCGATCGAGAGTTCCCGCTCTCCGATCGTCCTGCTGACCTTGTGAACATTCATATTTTCCAATCCTCTCTGATAAATTCAGTCCCGTACTGGACTATGTCGACTCCACTCTTGAGGCTGCGCGCTATTGCGCTTGCGCTGCGCGGGGACGGCCTCGTGGATTCGACGTTATCCGCAGCGGGACTGATAACACCACAAAACGAAAACGACCCGAGAAGCGATGCCCCAGGTCGTTCTTCGTTTTTCCAGTCTGTCTTGTCATGTTGCGGCGATCCCGCCGCTGCTACTTTCGGATTCCGAGCTTTGTAATCACCTGCCGGTAGCGATCGACGTTATACATTCTGAGGTAATCGAGCAAACGCCGGCGCTTACCGACGATCTTCAACAACCCGCGCCGGGACCCATGATCTTTTTTGTGCGTTTTGAAGTGCTCAGTCAGGTAGGTAATGCGTTCGCTAAGCAAAGCGATCTGAACTTCCGGGGACCCTGTATCTGAATCATGGACTCGGTACTGGTTGATGATCGTTCCTTTGTTTTCCTTCGTCAGACTCATTAGCTACGATTCAATTCCTTATCTATGATACAGCCTAGCATATTGCCTTATTCCGAATTAATTGAAGTTAGCACAAGTCTGGGCCGTGCCCAACCACTTTCTACGGAAGCGACTGCGATGAACTGGCCTCTTTTGTTCAAGATGCGGGCGAAATCACCAGCGCACGCGCTGCGAATCCGGTTGCCGTGCGCAACCCGCGATTCGTCGCTCTCCGACACCTCTATAGAAGGCCACGAAGAGAGCAGACGATTTATCGAAATCAGTTTCGCTTCGGTAATCCGGTCCAAGCCGATGGCATCCTCGATTCGGAACTCGCCGGACCGCGTCCGGCGCAACGCGGTCAGATGCGCGCCGCATCCGGCCTTCCGTCCCAGATCGTGCACGAGGCTTCGGACGTAAGTGCCCGCGGAACAGACCACTATAAATTTTGCGAACGGCGGATCGAGGCTGAGCAATTCGAACTGCTGTATCTCGACCTTCACCGGCGCCATTTCGATCGTTCGATTCGTCCGCGCAAGTTTATATGATCGCACACCAGCGATTTTCTTGGCGGAAAACGGTGGCGGAACCTGGTCGAGAACCCCGGTCAGGGATTGCATCATTCTGCGAATGTCGTCCTTGGCTCCATCGAACGGCACTTCGGGACCTGCCTGAAATCCCTCCCGGTCGTAAGTATTTGTCGAAAACCCGAACCGGATTTCGCCCGTGTATTCCTTCGGCGAACTCGGAAGGAACTGTGCAAGCCGCGTGGCTTTGCCGACACAAACTGGAAGGACACCGGTCGCTAAGGGATCCAAAGTTCCGAGATGCCCGGCTTTAGCGATATTGAAGATCTTGCGGATTCTGTGCACGACATCGTGTGAAGTCATGCCCTCGGGCTTATCGATAATGAAGATTCCGTTCATACGTGCGCCCAATTTTTCGTGCGGAGTCATTCTCCTTCATGCTTAATTTGCTCGAGTAGTTCCTCGATCCGCATTTCCTTTTCTAAATCTTCGTCGTAATCGAAAGCCAGCTCTGGAACTCGCCTGAGATGGTGCAGGCGTTTGCTGAGCGAGCGACGCACATGGCTTGCAGCGGATCTCAAGCCCTGCAGCGTTTTTTTGCGCTGGACCTCATCCCCGAGCACAGTGACGAAGACACGCGCGTGTCGCAGATCGGGAGAGACTTTCACGTGAGTGACTGTTGCCAGCCCGATGCGGGGATCCTGTATTTCGCGCTCCAGGATCTCGCTTAGCTCGATCCGCAATTGTTCTTCGATGCGGTCAATTCGTCTGCTCTGCATTTGGCTTCTTTTAGCGTCGGGTCTACCGGCAGCCGGTCCCCCCACCCCGCGCCTATACAATCTCGATGTTTGTCTGAATCATGCACTCCGGCGCGATTCGTTCGGCTTCATCGGCTGCTTCCTCGAGTACCTTCTGCAAGAAGCTTTCGTCCGATCCCACAGTGACCACGCTCACCTGAGCGCGTTGCCACAACTCTTGATGGTCTACTTCGGAAACCGAAACATTAAACTTCGCCCGCAGCCGGTCCTTCAAGCTGCGTACGATCATCCGCTTATCCTTCAGGGAATGGGCGTGGGGAATGTGAATATCCAGCGTGAGCAGCGCGATGACAATCATTTTGGTTAACGTCGGGCGGTGTCTATAGGGCAGATGCTTGCGCCTGAATTCATTTTATGGGCAAGCCGCCTATTGTTGGCGTCGGGCCTTTCTGTTTGGGCTGCGCCCTATCGGGCTTGCGCTACGCGCGTCCGGATAGCTGCGGTACACCGCCTTTTAATTCGTCGCGCTTCGCGCTCCCAACGGCGGCCTCTTTACTGCCGGCCGGTCCCCCCCACGCCTAATGCCCCGACGTCGGCCATCACTTTTTCTGTGACAAAGGCTTCGATGGTATCGCCGATCTTCACATCGTTGAAGTTTTGAATTCCGATACCGCATTCGTAGCCACGCGTGACTTCCGAAGCATCCTCTTTGAATCGCTTCAATGAACCGATCTTGCCTTCGAAGATGACCACATTGTCGCGCAACAAGCGAAGCTCGGCATTTCGCGTGACCTTTCCATCCGTGACGTAGCACCCCGCGATAGCGCCGACTTTGGGAATGCGGAACGTATTGCGAACCTCGGCGGTGCCCAGGTACGTTTCCTTGACCACCGGCTCGAGCACTCCTTGCATCGCGCGTTTGATCTCGTCGACTACGTTGTAGATGATGGTGTGCAGCCGGATATCCACCTTCTCGCGGTTCGCCAACTCGGACGCCTTCCGTTCCGGGCGGACATTAAAACCGATAATGATGGCATTGGACGCCGCCGCAAGCAGCACGTCGGTTTCGGTAATGGCGCCGACACCCGAATGCAGAATGCGGACCTTCACTTTTTCCGTGCTCAGCTTGTTCAACATTTCGGTGAGCGCTTCCTGTGAGCCCTGCACATCACATTTCAGCAGAAGCGGTACTTCTTTGATTTCGCCTTCGGTCAATTGCTTGTGCAACTGATCGAGAGTAAGCCGTGAAGTTTTGGCCAACGCGATGTCGCGCAATTTTTCCTGTCGATAAGAGACAATCTGCCGTGCCTTTTTATCGTCGGCGATGCATTGGAACGAGTCACCGGCCATCGGCAGGCCTTCCAGGCCCAGCACTTCGACGGGCGTCGACGGTTCCGCTTCCTTCACTGTTTGGGCGTTCTCATCGAACATCGCCCGAACTTTGCCATAAACTGCGCCCGCGACGAAGTTATCGCCTACGCGGAGCGTTCCGTTTTGGACGAGAACCGTTGCGACGTTGCCCCGGCCTTTATCGATTTTGGCTTCAAGCACGGCGCCCATGGCGGGCAGAGTCGGGTCCGCTTTCAGGTTCTGCAGGTCTGCGACCAGCAAAAGAATTTCGAGCAGCAGTTCGAGGTTCTTGCCTGTTTTTGCCGAGACCTCCACGGTCGGCGTGTCGCCGCCCCAATCCTCCGCAAGCAGACCTTTCTCGGCAAGCTCGCGTTTGACGCGCTCGGGATTGACACCGGGTTTATCGATTTTGTTGATAGCGACGACAATGGGTACCTTTGCAGCCCTGGTATGCGCAATAGATTCGATGGTCTGGGGCATCACTCCATCATCGGCGGCGACAACAAGCACAACGATGTCTGTAACCTTGGCGCCGCGTGCGCGCATCAAGGTGAACGCTTCGTGGCCGGGCGTATCGAGAAAGGTGATCTTGCGATTTTGCGCTTTCACCTGATAAGCACCGATATGTTGGGTAATGCCTCCGGCTTCCTGTTCGGTGACCCGAGTCTTTCGAATCGTATCGAGCAATGAGGTCTTCCCGTGATCGACGTGTCCCATGATCGTGACCACCGGCGGTCTCGGAACGTTGTTTGCGGTGGCGCTGACTTCAACGGCGTCCAGCATGACGCTTTCTTCAAACGTCACGAAATCAGCTTCCGCGTTGAAATCTTTGGCGATCCCCTTGGCCATTTCCCTGTCGAGCGTCTGATTGATCGTTGCGAGAACGCCGCGATCCATCAGTTTTCTTTGGAGGTCTTTTGCGAGAACGCCCAATTTTTCGGCGAGATCTTTGACCGTCAGACCTTCCGTCAATGTGACTTTGCGGAATTCGCGAGGCGGTTCCGGTTTGGGTTGAGGCCGGATATATGGCGATTCCAGCTTCTTTTCCGCCTGGCGTTCGTAGCGCTGCGTACGATCCACGCGTTCGTGTACGGGCCGGCGCTGCTCAACCACCGGAGGCGCTGGCATCGGCGGAGCCCCGGGGCGATTCCACGTACGCGTTCCTGCCGGGGCGCCCGGCGGCGCCGAGCGGCCTTGGAATCCCGGTGCGGACGGATGTCGTGGTTGTCCTTGTGGAGGACCCATAGGCCTCTGACCGGTGCGATCAAACGGTCTCCGCTGGCCCGGAGGCGGCGTTGGCGGCAGCCGATGCTGTTGCCGGAGCCGCTCTTGCACGATCTGCTGCATCGTCTTTCGCTCCTCATGCGGCGGCTCGATTCTGGGCGGTACGGCCGGACCAATTCGTGTCGGGGGCGGAATGATTCTGCCACCGCTCGGCGTGGTCTGTATTGCCGGCGGCGTTGGCGGCTGTACCTTAGGCGGAGCAATGGGCGGCGACGCAGCTACGGGCGGGGGAGTCACGGGTACAGGAGGAGGAACCGCGGGCGGTGGCGCAACCTTTGCCGCCGGCGCCGGAGCCTTCTCTTCGACCTTGGGTTCTGGTTTGGCTTCAACGGGCGGCGGTGCTGCGACGACTTGCACAACAGGCTCTGGTTTCGGAGGTTCCGGCGCGGCAGGCGGCGCTTCGACCTTCGCGGCTTCGATGACTTCCGGCAGGGGTTCCGGCTTCGCCTCCTCGGGGGCATAGACACCGAGCTCCTTCCGCAGCCGTTCGGCCAGACGGTCCTCGACCGTGTTGGAGTGCGACGTGACCGGCACACCCATGTGCTGCAATTCGCGAATGATCTCCGTGTTATCGCGATTCAACTCGCGAGCTAGCTGGTAGACTCGAAGCTTTGGCATTCCCTCTGTGAAGACCCCTTCGTCCGTTTACTGCAGCGGCGGTCTGTAACCGCCGCTGCAGTGACGGACATTATCTATCTATTTTACTCTTTAGGGGCGCTCTGTTCGCCCGTTTCTTGCGTTTTGGTGTCCGGCTCGGTATTCAATTCCGCTGGCTCGGCAGCGGGTTCATCCTTTCTGAACATGTGTTGCTGCGCGAGCCGTTCCATTTGATCCTGGTACGCCGGCGACTGCGTGTAGTACTCCGACAGCGCATCGCTGATTCTCTCGATCGTTTTTTCACCGATACCCGGAATGTTTTCCAGGTCCTCCGGCGAGAGATTGGCAAGCTGTTCGACGGTCGTGATACCGGCAGCATTCAGTTTCTGGAGCAGGCTTGGCGTCAAGCCAGGCATGTTCTCTACAGGAGTCGGAACAGCTTCCTGGAGCTGTTCCATCTGGCTCTCGACTTCGGCACGCTTTTCTTCTTCACTCTTGATGTCAATGCGCCAGCCGATGAGCTTCGAAGCAAGCCGAACATTTTGCCCCTTCTTGCCGATGGCAAGCGACAGCTGACTGTCCTCGACGACCATTTCCATGATCTTTTCGTTGCTTTCGGCTATCGATACACGGCTGATCTTCGCCGGACTTATTGAATTCGTGGCGAATGCAATGACGTCATCATTCCACTGAATGATATCGATCTTCTCGCCGCGCAATTCTCGAATGATCGATTGAACGCGAGTTCCCTTCATGCCGACGCATGCCCCCACCGGATCGACATCCTTCTCACGTGATGCGACGGCGATCTTCGTTCGCTCCCCGGCTTCACGCGCGATGCTTTTGATCTGCACGGTGCCGTCATAAATCTCAGGCACTTCGGTTTGAAAGAGGTGCTGAACCAGGAGAGGATCCGTACGGGAGACCATGACCTGCGGCCCCTTGGTCGTCTTTTCAACCTTGGTGATGACCACTCGTATACGGTCTCCGACGGAAAAATTCTCGAGCCGTGATTGATCGCGTTTCGAAATTTTGGCTTCGGTCTTCCCCAATTCGACGATCATGTCCCCGTTCTCGAACCGCTTCACGACGCAATTGACCACTTCGCCAACATGTTTGTGGTACTCGGCGTAAACGCTCTCGCGTTCCGCTTCGCGGACTTTTTGAAAGATGACCTGTTTCGCCATCTGGGCAGATATGCGTCCAAGACCGACAGTCGGTTTCTTGAATTCGATCTCTTCCTCTAGTTGAGCCTCGGCCTTTATCGTACGAGCTTCTTCGAGCGAGATTTCGCGGACGGGATTCGTGACGGTATCGACCACTTTGCGAATGGCATAGACATCGATTTCGCCGGTCTCCGGATTGATGCGGCCTCTCAATTCTTCATTGGATTTGAAATGCTTGCGTGAGGCTACAACGATCGCGTCCTCGATCGCGTGAACCACGATTTGAGGATCGATCCCCTTTTCTCTGCTTATCTGATCGATCGTTTGAAAAAGAACGTTCGACATTAAAATTACTCCCTGTGACTGTCGCTTGGCCGGGACATCTCCGCCGCCCAGTCAATTTCCAGTCTCGCTTCTTGAATCACATCCAAGGGTATGTCAAGCACAGCGCCCTTGCGCAATTCCAACCGGATCTTTCCGTCGTAGAGCCCCTGAAGACGTCCTCGAAAAACCTTTTGCTGATTCAGTGGAAGACGAGTCTGGATTCTGGCCAATTTCCCTTCGAAGCGAGCATAATCACTTTCTTTGGCCAGTTTCCGGTCAAGACCAGGAGAGGAAACTTCCAACCTGTAAGAAAACGGGATCAGGTCTTCAACATCGAGTACCGTTCCTACTTGTTCACTGACCAACTCGCAATCGAGGTGAGAAATGCCCGCCGGTTTGTCGATGAAGACTCTCAGGAACGAGCTCTTGCCCGCCCCTTTGAATTCCGCATCAACCAGGTCATATCCTTGACTTTCTACGACTTCTTGAATGAGCCGCCGAATCCGGTCCCATTCGATTCCTTTGCTCATACAACAAAAAAGTGGGCAAGAACGCCCACTCGAAAGAGCCAGCTCAAAAAATAAGTATAGGTTTCGACTAAGGTTAAATCAACCCGTTAATTGGATGCGCGAAGCAGCCAATACTTCAACGTGAGCACAATCAGGGCGCCGGCAAATCCAAGAACGGTGTTGTATTCGCGGTTGTCGAGGTACTGGCCGAAAGAAAAACAGAATATGGAGCCGCGCGAAAAGCGCGGGAAAAAACGCGGGACACTCCTCCGGTATGCGCGGAACGCATCGGTAAAAAGCACCTCCAGGTGCCTTTCTTCCCGCAAGATGACGGCCGGATAAATCACGCCGAAGGGCAGCAACACCAGAATCGCCGCAATCTCGTTCCAGCTCATGATGACGAAACCACAGGCGAGCAACGCACTGCCAAAATAAAGCGGATTTCGCGTCAGCGCATAGACACCGCGAGTGGTCATAACGGTATCTTTTTTGATCACGCCGGCGGCAAGGGCTCGGAACACGCCTCCAACAAAAGCCACGGGCAAGCCGACGAGGATAGAAGCGGCTGTGGGCTCAGCGAAGTACAACACTACCGCGGCGAGGAGGAACCCTAGCGGAACGCGAATCTTTTGAAGCATTGAGCACGCCTCATTGCGCTTGAAGCGAAGGGCTGGCGTCAGCTATCAAGAGACGTTTGCGGCACGCTTCGTAGACTTGTTCCACGGTAATTTCTTTCATGCACTCCCAGTGTTCCAGAGGGCATCGGTCCCGCTCGTAGCATGGCCGGCAGGCGAGGCGCCGTTCAACGACGATGTCTTCTCGCCGGAACGGCCCATTGCGATCGCTGCTTGTCGGACCAAAAATCGCCACGATCGGTGTTCCGACGGCGGCGGCAAAATGCATCGGTCCCGTATCACCCCCCACCATCAGTCTGGCTCCCTCACAAAGCGCGACCAACTCTTCCAGGCTCGTCGGAATTTCGCGGATTTCCGGCGCTTTCTGTTTAACCTTCTTTACCAGGACGTCTTCGTCAGGGCCCCATGTCACAACGACAGGGAATCCATCGTTCATGAGCCGTGCGGCCAATTCTCCATACCGTTCGGAAGCCCAGCATTTCGTGGTCCCGTTGCCGCCAGGGGTGATGATGACGTAATCCGTGAGACCAGCGAGTTTTTGTACCACGGACCGCCGCGCACCGTCGCGAGCCTTGAGGGGAACTTCGATATACCAATCCGGGTCGATGCCAAGCGGCCTCAGCAATTCCATTTGCTGGTCGATGATATGAATCCGCTTCGGCGTCACGACGTCGGTATAAAAGAACCGGCTGACGGATTCCCTCAAGAAGTCTCTCTCCCATCCGATCCGCACAGGGGCGCCGGAGAGATACGCAAAAAACGCCGATTTCAACAGGCCTTGAAAATCGATAGTGCAATCGTACCCGTCGGTGCTGAGGGCCCAAACGAACTCTGCGATTTCCTTTGCGCTACCGATACCCGGACTATTCCGCCATTGGTAGGTATCGATAGGAACCAGATCCACATCAACACCGCTCAGCTCAACGGCGCCTTTGTTCTTGCGCTCAATCAGCCAATCGATTTCGGCCTCGGGAAACGCCTTGCGTAGCTGCGCGACCGAAGGCAGGCACTCGACGATATCGCCCAGAGATCCGAATTTCACCACCAGGAACCGATTTGGTTTTGACTTGACGGTCATCTATTTCTCGGTCGACAAAATCCGCTTAATGATATCGCGAGTCGCGTGATTCTTCGGATCTTTGGCGTGGATTGCCGGACCAAGCACCTCGAGCACGCGCGAAACGTCCGGTTCGTCGAAGAGTACGACATAATCGACCGTACGCAAGGCGGAAACCAGTGACACGCGTTCCTTCTCGTCGAGAATCGGCCGGCCCGGATCCTTGATCATTGCTATGGATTTGTCGCTGTTGATAGCGACAACCAGCAGGTCTCCCATCGTTCGCGCGTGTTGAAGATATCGCAGATGGCCCACCTCTAGCATGTCGAAACAGCCGTTCGCGAGAACGACTTTTTTGCCTTGAACAAGGGCGGGCAGATCTTCAAGGCGCCGCAATTTCATAGGACTCCGTTGAGAATCGAATCCACAGCCTCTATCAAGTTCTGGACGACGAGATCCGGTTGGTGAAGATGCCGCTCGTGCTTTTCTCGTTCCTGTTGTCCGAAGCCGGTCAGCACGAGGATGCCTTTCGCGCCGGCGTTATGAGCGGTTTCGATGTCCACGTACTTGTCACCAATCACGAATGATCGCGTGAGGTCGATATTCATGTCGCGTTGCGCTTGAAGCAGCATGCCGGGATTCGGCTTTCGGCAATCACATCCCGCCGCTGGGTGATGAACGCAAACGTAAACGCCGTCAAGCTTCGCGCCGTGTACGGCGAGTTCGGCGTGCAGGATACGATGAACTTGTTCGACATCGGCTTCGTCGAAGTAACCGCGGCCGACCCCAGACTGGTTCGTGATCAATACTGCCTTCATTCCGCTGTCATTAATCTTTCGGATTGCAGGTCCCGTCCAGGAAAAAACCTTATAGAGGCCGGCATGGTACATATAACCGACGTCTTCGGATACAGTTCCATCACGATCCATGAAGATGGCTCGATGCATTACGCTCCAACCAACTCTCGTGCGGCCCGGCAAACTTCATCTACCGTAACGCCGTTCATACAACGATGATCGATCGGGCAGTGACGTAACAGGCAGGGGCTACACTCGACCGGATGTTTGACAATCCGTGTGCGCAGGCCATAGGGCCCAGTGACTGTCTCATCCGTCGAGCCAAATATCGCGACCGTCGGCACTCCAAGTGCCGCCGCAATATGCATAGGACCGGAGTCGTTTGTGATCATGAGTGACGATTCGGCCAGGACGCCAATCAGCGTTTCCAACGATGTTTTTCCCGCCAAAATCGCCGTCGCGCAAACAATTCGCTCACAAATGCGAGCCGCAATCGGCCGCTCCGTTTCTGATCCGATAACCGCCACATAAAAACCCAGTTCGCGCGCCAAAGTCTCCGCTACATTTGCAAACCGGTCTTCGTACCAGCGTTTTGCTGTCCCATACGCAGCGCCCGGGCTCAGGACGAGAAATGGCGCTTCAATCGGAATGCCCTCTCGAGCGAGCAGTCTTCTTGCCGTATTCCGCTCATGAGCGGTTGCTTCGATTTCAATTGAAGGGGATTCGACTATTGCCGATATCACTTTGACGAGGTCTAGATAATATTGCATTTGATGAACCGATTTTGAGCCGGCCGTGACCCCGTTCGTCAGCATCCACTGCCGTCCCTCGGTTGCATAACCGACACGTTGCGGCACGCCCGCCAGAAGCATCATGAGGGCGGACTCGAAAGAATTCGGCAGCAAAAGCGCCATGTCGAATTGACGGTTTCTGATGTCGCGGGTAATGCGAATCCAATCTGTAAGACGCGATGGTTTGGCTTCGCTCCACACCTTGTCTATGAATGGCGCGGCTGCGTAAAGCCCTGCTACAAACGGACGAACCAATAGAGTAATCTCGGCATCCGGGAAGAGCGCGCGGACCGCTTTCATCGCAGGAATAGCGAGTACCGCATCGCCGACCCAATTCGGTCCTCGAATGAGGATCTTCTCCAGTTTCTTAGCACGCATCAGGACTTGGCAGCCGGCCCATGATGAGCGACATCAGGCGTTCGAAGTTCGCAATATTAGCAGAGATCCGGACGTAGCTGTAGGACCGGTCTGTCACTTCCGCCAAACGCACGGCATCCTTCTCGGTTGTGATGAGAAGATCGCCCCCTAGTTTTTCGATGTCTCGCCGGGAATAGTGATGATGGTCACGGAAAACGACCGATTTTATGGGGTGGATTTCCATTGACTTCAGTGTTCGAAAGAAACGCTCGGGTTTCGCAATCCCCGCAAAAGCGACTACGGCCAGGCCTTTGAGACTCTCGCTCGAGACCAGCGTATCCGCTGAATAAAGCCCTTCGATTTGGTATCGCAGGGCAAATGTGGGGATCGGCAACGGCTCTATTGCGGCGCTATCTGAATCCTGGACACACGCCGCATGGGCGCGCCTGAGCGCGCTTTTGGGTTCTCGCCACCGGCCACGCGGTAACAATGTCTCCCCAGCAGACCACTCGATCGGATCAATCGCTACGAGGTCCACGTGGCGATAGAGCCGGCGATGCTGGAATCCGTCATCGAGGATGAAGACGTTGCCAAGATCCCTGCTCTCGGCAAAAAGGCCGGCTTCATATCGATCGCTGCCGACCACCACCGGAACATTGCCGAGCCGGCGCTTCATCAACAGGGGTTCGTCGCCGGCTTCTTCCCAATTCGAGCCCGCAAGGAGAACGCCCCGGCTGGTCCGGCCGTAACCGCGTGACAAAATCACCGGGCGGAATCCCTTTTCCCGAAATGCCTGTGCCAGCGCGATGACGATCGGTGTTTTGCCGTTTCCTCCCACCGTCAGATTTCCAACGCTGATTACCGGATGATTCAGGCGCCGCGCCGGCAGAATTCCGGAGGTATAAAGCTTCTCGCGAGCCTGAACCAGGAATTGAAAAGCGCGGCTCACCGGCCCGCCCCGACCGGTTGAAAAAACTGCAGTACGCGGTCGGTTGCCCCTCTGTGTTCAAGAAGGATGGCGTGCGCGTTATTGCCAAATTCCGACGCTCGTTCCGGATGGACCAGAAGTTGTTCGATTGCCGGGGCAAGTTGCGCCGCATTTTGAATCTGGATGGCTGCGTTCTCTTCGATGAAGAGGCGTGCCATATCCCGAAAGTTCTCCATATGCGGCCCGAATACGATCGGTTTTCGATGGCGTGCCGCTTCGAGGATATTGTGGCCCCCTTTTGCCACCAGCGAGCCGCCCACGAATACCGCCGTCGCATAATGAAACAGCGCGGCCAGCTCGCCAATCGTATCGAGCAAGAGAATGTTTCCGGAACGGTGATCCGAATGGGGTAACTGGGAACGGCGCATCCAGCGCTGTACGCGGCGTTCGAGGATCCTTTCGACAGCATCGAAGCGGTCGGCGTGCCGGGGGGCGATGATCAAGTTCAGACGCGGATGGGTCTCGCAGAGCTGGGCGAAAGCATCAAGTACGAATTCTTCTTCCCCAGGCATCGTGCTTGCAGCAATCCAAATCGGTTGCCAGGTGGAAAGAAACTTCGCGAGTCCGGCGTCGAGCGGTTTGCCAAGGGCAACAGCGTCGTATTTGAGATTTCCAAAGACGGTCACCTTCTGCGGATCTGCTCCGATGGCTTCGATCCTTTGCCGGTCTGTCTCGGATTGCATTCCCATGATCGTGTAATCTTTGAACACGCGGTCCAACCAGCGGCGCACCAGCCGGTATCTCGTGAACGATTTGTCGGATATTCGGCCATTGATCATCATCACGCGGATTCCGCGGATTCGGCATTCGCGAAGAAAATTCGGCCAGATTTCCGTCTCAGCAATGATGACGATCTCTGGGCGAAGCCGATCTAAGACCTGCCGCACACACCACGGCAGATCGATCGGGAAATAGAACGTACCGTGGATGATATCGATGCGCTCGCGGGCGAGTTCCTGGCCTGCCGGCGTGACCGTTGAAACAACCAGAGGCTTGTCGGGAAATTGTTGCCGCAATCCTTCGAGCAGTCGTTCGACCGCCTTGACTTCACCCACGGATACGGCGTGTACCCAAATGGAATCCTGCATTTGCGGCAACTTCACAAACCCGAAACGATCGGGCACGGTCGGAAGATACTTTCGAAACCGAACGAGATAGTACGGAAATATCAACAGTAGACCGACTGTGAGAGCAAGCGTGTACAGGAAATACATATCGTCCGCAGAGTATACTTTGGATTGCGGATTTCGAAATCATGAGGAGCGACGTAATGGCAATCAGGGTAGGTATCAACGGTTTTGGGCGCATTGGACGCAATCTTTACCGTGCCGCGATGGACGACAAGGATATTGAAATTGTGGCGGTGAACGACATCACGGATCCAGAGACACTGGCGCATCTCCTTAAATATGACTCGGTACTGGGCAAGCTGAAGGCGAATGTCAGCTCTGGCGAAGCCAACGTCAAAGTCGATGGCAAGAGCATCAAGGTCTTTAAAGAAAAAGATCCGGCAAAGATCGAGTGGCCATCCATGGACGTATCCGTAGTCGTGGAATCCACGGGTTTGTTCACGAATGCCGAGGACGCGCGCAAACATCTGCGCGGCCCGGTGAAAAAAGTGATCATCTCGGCGCCGGCTAAAGGTGAAGACATCACGATTTGTCTCGGCGTCAACGACAAGGCTTATGATTCCTCGAAACACACCGTCATTTCCAACGCGTCTTGCACGACAAACTGTCTCGCACCGGTTGCCAAAGTTCTTCATGAAACGTTTGGAATCGAAAGCGGACTCATGACTACAATTCACTCCTACACCAATGACCAGAAGCTTCTCGACCTGCCGCACCAGGACCTGCGGCGCGCACGCGCGGCGGGACTCTCCATGATTCCGACATCGACGGGCGCCGCAAAGGCGATCGGCCTTGTGTTGCCGGAACTCAAAGGAAAACTGGATGGTGTTGCGATCCGTGTACCAACGCCCGATGTTTCGCTTGTGGATCTCACTGTAAGAACCGCAAAACCTCTTTCCACACAGTCGGCGAACGAGGCACTGAAAACCGCGGCCAATGGTCCGCTGAAGGGAATCCTCCAATTTTGCGATGAAGAGCTTGTTTCTGCCGATTTCCTCCACAACCCTCACTCTTCGATTGTCGATGGCCCGCTGACTAATGCGATCGGCGATCGACTGGTCAAAGTATTCTCCTGGTATGACAACGAGTGGGGTTTCAGCTGCAGGCTCCGCGATGTCATCAAACTCGTGATGAAATAATGAATAAACTCGGGATTTCGGATCTCGATCTGAAGGGCCGCCGTGTCTTTATGCGCGTGGACTTCAACGTTCCGCTCGCCGATGGCCAAATCACGGATGACACACGCATACAGGCGGCGCTCCCCTCCATTCGGTATGTCATCGAAAAGAACGGAAAGCTTATTCTCGCGTCTCATCTCGGGCGGCCGAAAGGCAAGCCCGACCCGAAGTACAGCCTGAAACCTGTGGCCACGCGTCTGGGCAATCTTCTTCGCAAAGCAGTCCAATTTGCGCCGGACTGCGTTGGACCGGAAGTCGAGAAGATGGTTTCGGATTTGCCACCGGGCGGCGTGCTGATGCTCGAGAATTTGCGCTTCCATGCCGAAGAGGAGAAGAACGATCCTGAGTTTGCGAAACAGCTCGCCAAACTCTGCGATGTCTATGTCAATGACGCTTTTGGCGCAGCCCATCGCGCCCATGCCTCCACCGCCGGCATTGCCGCATACGTGAAGCAGGCGGCCGCCGGATTCCTGATGGAGAAGGAACTCGAATCGCTGAGTTACGTCTTGACGAGGGCCGAGAAACCCTTCGTGGCCATTGTCGGAGGTGCCAAAATCGCCGACAAGATCGACTTGATCGAGAGTTTCATCAATATTGCAAACAACATTTTAGTCGGCGGGGCCATGGCCTACACGTTTTTGCGCGCGCGGGGCATCGCGACTGGTAAATCGCTCGTGGAGAGCGAAAAGATCGCCCTGGCTAAAGATCTGCTAGCCAAGGCGTCCACGAAGAACGTCTCTATCGAGCTTCCGGTGGATCACGTCGTTGCGCCGGGTCTGGAGAGCGCGGCTTCTCAAGTCATTTCCATCACGGAGACTCCCCCTGATCAGATGGGTTTGGATATTGGTCCCGAGACCATTCGCCGATATTCGGGCATCATTCGGCAAGCGAAAACGATCGTATGGAATGGCCCCATGGGTGTATTTGAAAATCCGAAATTCGCTTCCGGCACGTTCGCAATTGCACGCGCGGTTGCGGATTCGAACGCATACTCGATCGTCGGCGGTGGTGACTCGGCCGCGGCCGTAGCACAGTCGGGCGTCGGATCCAAGATCACGCATATCTCCACCGGCGGTGGCGCGTCCTTGGAATTTTTGTCCGGGCAGAAACTTCCCGGCGTTGAGGTGCTGACGGACAAGTGAGGCGGCCCATTATCGCGGGGAATTGGAAAATGTTCAAAACGCGCGCCGAGACGCGCGCGTTTTTTGATGCTCTGATTCCCGAGATCCAGAACGTGGAACACTGCGACATCGTCGTCGCTCCGCCATTCACCGCGCTTTCAACTGCTGTTGATGAAACCGATGGTACGCGCGTCGCCATCTCGGCGCAGGATGTACATTGGGAAAAAGAAGGCGCTTTTACCGGCGAAGTTTCCGTCCGGATGCTTGTCGAGGCAGGATGTACCTATACGATCATTGGCCACTCTGAGCGCCGTCAGTATTTCGGGGAGACCGACGAAACCGTCGAAAAGAAGACGCTTGCCTCAGTGGGCGGTGGATTGGAAGCAATCGTATGTGTGGGAGAAACACTCTCGCAACGAGATTCCGGAGGCGCCTTTGATGTGGTGCGCAGACAGATTCGCAACGGCCTGGGCCGGTTGACCGATTCCGCGCTTTCCCATATCATTGTCGCTTACGAGCCTGTATGGGCGATCGGCACCGGGCGCACGGCTACCCCGGAAATCGCTGCCGAAATGCATGCCGAAATCCGAAGGATCTTCGCAGAAATCTACAATCCGGCTGCAGCGGATTCGCTTCGCATTTTGTATGGTGGAAGCGTGAAGCCCGACAATATTACGGCTCTGATGAAAAAAGAGGATATCGATGGTGCGCTGGTCGGCGGTGCGAGTTTAGATCCCGGATCATTCGTAAGCATCATCAAGTATTTATGATCACTTTGTTGACTGTCTTTCACGTTATCGTCTGCATTTTTCTGGTTCTTGTTGTGCTTCTGCAGCAGGGAAAGGGCGCAGATTGGGCTGGGGCTTTCGGCGGTGGCGGTAGTCAAACGACATTCGGTTCCCGTGGCGCCGGCACCATACTGAGCAGAGCCACAACTGCCGCGGCGATCATTTTCATGATCACGTCGCTCGCGCTGACGATCTTGATTTCACAGCCCGGCGGCTCCTCCGTCATTCGCGAAGGCGCCCGGCAACAGAATCAGCCGCAGCAGCAACAACCAGCGCTCGGCCAGCAGCAACAGCAACAACAGGCTCCAGCGCAGCCGCCGGCCCAACAGCCGCCGGCCCAACAGAACGCTCCGGCTACGCCGGCGACACCGGAAAAGAAATAAAGACTTTGCCGAAGTGGTGGAATTGGCAGACACACCATCTTGAGGGGGTGGCGCCGCGAGGCATGCGGGTTCGAGTCCCGCCTTCGGCATTCATTGGAAATCCGCAACGGGAGAGGTTCGCGGGTCTCAGGCGACGACGCGTTTATTCTGGTAATCCATTCGATTTCTGCGAATAATTGCAGATCGAGACCATATTCACTTCTTTCGTAATCATTGGCTTGTGCGTAAGGAGAACGAAGAATGAGTAATGTGACGTTGAAGGTGAACGGGAAGGCCCACACCTTGGATATCGATCCCTCGACTCCGCTGCTCTACATTCTGCGGAATGATCTTGAGTTGAGAGGGCCCCGGTTTGGCTGCGGCCTGGGTCAGTGCGGGGCATGCACAGTGATCATCAATGGCGTGGCGACGCGGTCGTGTATCACGCCGGTTTCGACTGTGAAAAGCGAGGTCACAACACTGGAAGGAATCGCCAAAAACGGCAAGCTGCATCCCGTGCAGCAGGCCTGGATTGACGAGCAAGTGCCGCAGTGCGGTTTCTGCCAGAACGGACAGATCATGACCGCCAAGGCCCTGCTCGACAAGAACTCGAATCCGACCGACACGCAGATCCGTGAGGCGATGGCTAAGACACTCTGCCGCTGTATGACCTATTATCGCGTCCAACTGGCTATCAAGCGGGCCGCGAAAGCAATTGCATCGCTGGGTTCGAATCGCAGTAAGGAGGTAGTAGCATGACTGCCTTCACAAACATCCCGAAACAGGTCGAAGAAGTTCTCGAGAAGTGGAACGTCACGACGTCTCGAAGAAGTTTTCTTAAAAGCTCGGGACTACTCGTCGTGAGCTTTACTGCCGCTCCGTTAATACCTACGGCGTCGGCCCAGGTGCCCGCGACGGCTCAGGCGGCTGGTGGTCCCTATCCCGATCCGGACTTCCATCAGCTCGATTCGTGGATTGTGATCCATGAGGACAACACGGCGACGTTTTA
>MNKP01000049.1 GCA_001920875.1 Acidobacteria bacterium 13_1_20CM_2_55_15 | reverse complement strand
CCTGGGTGTGGTGGAAGGCGGTGAAATCCCGTACCAGTCCCAGGCGCTGGCGAAAAAGGAGCAAAACCGCGCAAAACGGATGACCGCCGACCCCGCCGAAGCGAACTGTTTTTTGCCGGGCGTGCCGCGTGCGACGTATATGCCCTATCCGTTCGAGATTGCTCAGACTTCCGATAACATCGCGATTCGTTACGAATTCGCTCACGCGCTTCGCATGATTCCCGTGAATGGGAGCAAGCATGCCGAAGGGCTTCCTTCAACCTGGATGGGAGACTCGCGCGGCCATTGGGAGAGCGACACACTCGTGGTAGATGTGGCGAATTTGAATGATGAAACGTGGTTTGACCACGCCGGAAATTTTCATAGCGACGCACTACATGTCGTTGAGCGTTACACGATGACCAGCCCGAACCACATTCTGTACGAGGCAACAATTGAAGATTCAAAGGTATTCACACGGCCCTGGAAAATGAGCATGCCTCTATACCGGCACGTAGACAAGAACGCAAAATTGCTGGAGTATGAATGCGTGTTCTACCTCCAGGAGGAGCGATACAAGAATGCGCCTTTCAAATAGCCGAACGGCACTAATTAGCATCGTGCTGCTTGCGCCTGCTGCTACTGCCCAGTCACCAAAAAAATTACCGGACGGACAGCCCAACATGCAGGGGACTTACACTCGTGCCGGTGTGAAGGGGCTGGAGGCAAATCCGCCGTTTAATCCCATTGATCCTGGCGAGAAGAATCCTCTTTCCGTTTCGAATCGCGAAGACGGACTCGGGCCATACCCGCGAATCTTCGGACAAGGTGGAAATGTTCTGCGCGGCGGCCAACAGCGCGTCGAACGAAGGCTCGGTATTGTCTTCCCGGAAGACAGAAGACTTCCCTGGCGTCCCGATGAAGATGCGAAGAGGCGGCAATTCCTGTTGGACATGAATCCGGCGAAGGACCTCAAGCACGTTGAACTGAATTCACGATGCGCGCTGCCCGGGCTGTTCGAGGGTGAAGACGGCAACAACCCGTATACGATCCTTCAGCCTCCCGGGAAAGTTGTGATTGTCTACGATTACAACCACACCAGCCGAGAGATCGACCTCAACCGGCGGGAACACTTCGGCAAAAATATCCGTTTGTTCATGGGCGACTCCCTCGGCCATTGGGAAGGAAGTACGCTCGTGGTGGACACGACCAATTTCAACGGCCATGTGGCGTATTCCCGCGAGATACCGTATTTGAGCGAGGATTTACATACGATCGAGCGTTTTACGATGGTCGACGAGAACACGATCGAATACGAAGTAACGATCGACGATCCCAAACTGTTTACGGGCCCGTGGAAGGTTGCCGGTTCTTTCTCGAGAGTGGCCCAGGGTGTTGAGTCGCTCGAGTTCGCTTGCGCAGAGGGAAGTCAGACGCTGCAGAACATCTTTGGGCTGCCGCCCGCGACCCGTTGAGCGGAACGCGTCCACTCGCTCGAGAAAAATTCTCCGATGCGGTTGGGCCGGTTGAAGTATATTGTTGCCTCTGCGAGTAGCGGGATAGGGAGGGATTTGTGATTTATAGCAAGTTGTGGATTGTGCTTCTGATGCTGGGGGCGGCATCCGTACCGGCAGCCGCGCATCATGCATTTGCTGCAGAATTCGATGTGAACAAGCCGGTCAAGGTGAATGGAACCCTCACCAGGTTTGAATTGACTAACCCACACGCTTGGCTATATGTCGATGTTAAAGAACTGGATGGCACGGTAACCAACTGGCGTTTCGAACTTGGCGCGCCAAACGCTCTTATCAGGCTCGGTTGGCGGACAGACACGATCAAGCCGGGTACGGATGTCGAAATTACAGGGTTTCGGGCAAAAGCCGGAGGATCGGTCGGAAACGGCCGTTCCATCAAATTGGCCGACGGACGCGAGCTCTTCAGCGGCGGATCGGCCCCGACTGCGGACCGATAACGCCGTCTCATCCAAAAATTCCATAGGTTTGGCATGGGATTCTATCGTTCTTCGTTGATTTTCATGGAAGAGCAGTGGCAGCGGAGTTGCTAAAATCTCCGCACGAAAGAAAGGGAACTTTTTGATGAACGCAGGAGTATTTGTAGGTTTGGACATCGGTCGCTCCAGCTTGCAGGCCGCAGCACGGCCGGCAGGTCAAAAATGGGTTGCAAAGGCCGACGACGCAGGGATCTGCGAAATCGCGAATGTGCTGACTTCCGTACAACCGGAAATCATTGTAATTGAAGCGCAAGGCGGCATCGAATTGCCTGTGGCCGGCACCCTTGCCACTTCAGGCTTGCCGCTCGCGTTTGTGTCCCGTCGCAATGTCCGCGAGTTCGCCCGCTCGGTCGGAGCGCGGGGGGACCGAAGTCACGCGGAATTGTTGGCACACTTTGCAGAACTGGCCCGGCCGGAAGTTCGGCCTATCCCGAACACGGTTGTTGAACAGCTACAGGCGTTGAAGACCCGGCAGCGGGAATTGTTGAACATTCTCGCCCTCGAACGAAGCCGGCTGAATACGCGTGTCACACCGGTGCAGCGCAATATTCGGAGCCATATCTATTTTCTGGAAAAGAATCTTGCCTCGCTTGGCGAAGAAATCAATCAAGCAGTGCGATCCAGCTCAATTTGGCAATAGCGCGGCGCTGTCGGAGTATTTTCGGACTGCCCCGTTCCGAGGGGGGATTCGTTGCAGCTCTTCATTCGCAATTGCGGTCCAGGCCGGAAGTTCGTGAATCACCTCAAGAAATTGCAGGTGGTCCGCGATCGCCGGCGGTATGTTTCCTGAGGGTTCCTCAACCAGAGCATTGGCAACGGCAACCGCCGTCGGAACATCAAAGGTTTTCTCCAGCGCTGCGGCAGGATTGTGATGATAAGCGACTGCTTCGACAATCGGATAGGGCAGGCCCCAAAGACTGAGCAGGTAAGCCCCCGCTTCAGCGTGAGTTATACCGAGCATCTCGGCCTCGATTTCGTGTACTGGCCGGCCGGTAGCTTTCGACGCAAGTTGCGTCTTCACAAACTTTTCCGGAATACACACGGCCAATAGCAACTTTCCGATATCGTGAAGCAGAGCGGCAGTGTATGCGTTCTGGGTTTGACGCCGTCCCGTTACCAGGCGCTTCGCCACCCTCGCGGTGATCAGCGCGTGTTGCTGTTCGGTGTTGAATGAGAAATAAGAGCGGACGCCAAGGCCTTCGAGAGCGGCAAAGATATGAACCGCGAGCGACAGGTTCTTGATCAAGTCCATGCCTAAATAAGAAATGGCGGTATGGAGGCTCGTGATCTGTTTCAACAGGCCAAAGGCGGCAGAGTTGACCAGTTGAAGGGTCTTGGCTGCCATCGCCGGATCTTTCTCGATGATCCGGGCCATTTTCAGGTTCGTCACATTTGGATCTGCCATCGCCTGGTTCAGCTCCAAATAGACGGCGGGAATCGAAGGCAGTTGCTCGAGAGCGCCGATTTTCCTACGCAGCGAGTCCGTGAGTAGTTCGCGCAGCCGGCAAGTCCGTTCGACAACGTTCAACAGAGTGTCTGGATCCAAAGGCTTCGCGAGTATTTGCTGTGCAGTCGGGAGCGCAATGAAGATCGAATCGAATTCGTTAGGCGAGCACAACATGAGACGAATGATGTCCGGATGTTCCTCCTTGATCCGTCGAAGAACCGTCGTAGCGTCCAGTTGACGCATGTGCAAATCGGTGACAACGACATCAATCGGAACCCTGCGAGCCGCCTCTAGGGCGGCGTCGACCCCCAACGCAATTATGGTTTCCACCTGTCCGCGATATTTTTTCAAGGACTCGCGATGCCTATTCAGCACTTCTTGTTGATCGTCGACAAAGAGTATGTTTCTCATAGTTATACCCAGGTAGCGGCAGTATGACCGCCGCTACAGTTTTCCGTTCTCCCTGCGTATCGACGAGCGGCGTGGAGACCTTTATAGCGGCGGTATTTTTATCTGGGATTCATCGCTTCCGCGATGCATGAACATTTTGTGCTTTTTGTGGCCTTTCTATTCCCCGTTCCTATGAAATCGTTCCGATTTCGGCTAACATCTGCTCCGGATTTACGAAAGGAGATTTTCAAATGAAAATCCGCTTCGGTGGTTTGATCGCCATCGCTTTTGTAATCGTTACTACCTTTCTTCTGATACCTGCTTCGGCGATGGCCCAGTCTGCGGCCTCCAAGGATATACCGCGCCTTCCGAACGGAAAGCCGGACTTCAGTGGCGTTTGGGACCACCCACGCGTTCTTGACGTCACCCGGGATGGAAAGGGATGCGGCGGAGGCACACCGGGGTGCGCACAAAAAGGCAATGGAGAGCTTTCCCTTACTCCCGAAGGCGCAAAGCGATTCAAAGGTCCCCGAATTGATTTCACGGCTTACTGCCTGCCTTGGGGGTACTCGCGGTCAAGTCAAGTGGAGTATCCACTCGCGATCATGCACCAACCCGATCGTCTGGCCTTCCTCTATGAATCGAATAACATTTTTCATGTCGTCCATCTGGATGGACGCGATCATCCCAAAGACCTGGAACCGAGTTGGATGGGACATTCCGTAGGCAAATGGGAAGGCGATACGCTAGTCATCGACTCGATCGGTTTCAATGGAAAGACATACATCGATACAGCCGAGCACCCATCCAGCGATGCGCTTCATGTGACAGAGCGCATCGGCTACGCGGATCCGCAACATCTTAATTACGAGATTACGTGGGAAGATCCGAAAATGTACACGAAGCCCGTCAAGAATACGCGCGTGTATGCGCGTATGAAACCGGGCGATGAACTCATGGAATATTGGTGCATGGAGAACAACAAGAGCCTCCTCGAGCACCACCTGCCGGATCTGAAACTGGATCAGTTAAATCAGTAGGGAATTCTGGGGACAGACACCGAATTGCTGAAGCAATTCGGTGTCTGTCCCCAGAATTCCCTACTTCTGCGCGTCCGAGGCGGTGCATTTCCCGTCCTCGCACCTGTTGTTCTCCTCGCACACCTGTTCGTACAGCTTCCATGTGGGATGGAGCTTCATTCCGAAGCCTTGCGACCACGCTCTTGTGAAGATCTTGGGATCGTCGATAGTAATTTGATAGGAGGCTGTCATGGGATCCGTGTATTGGATCCGCTCGATCACGTGTAGCGCGTCGCTGTGATAGCGGATTGCGGGACGCGTGGTGGCGTCCAACGTCCATTCACGCAATCCGATCGTATCGATGACGAGGGTGTCTCCCTCCCAATGCGCCACCGAATCTCCCATAAACGTGGGTTCGACATCTTTCGGGTGAGGGCGCCCGTCTGTGGGCACAACGCGGAAGAAGTGCATGTATTCATATAGGAAGATGACGACACCGGGAGACTGCAGAATTTGAGTTGCGTATGGGGCCAGCGCCTCACGCGGGAACCCGTCCGGCAAGCACTTCGCTGTCGGATCATCGTGCAGGACCTCGCCGGTCTCCTTCTGCATGAATAGGGCCTCGCCTCCCGGTTTGAAGGGAGCGAAGTTTTTGGGATCAAAGTTGGAGACTCTGGGAGTGTCGGTGTCGTTCGGACCGACCCTGTGAGTGAAGCCCGGCCCAGCCCACAGGCCTGTGAAATCCGGCTTCCCGTCTGCAGTGTGTGGGATGGACTGGCGAGTGGGAACGGCTTGACCCCAACCGGGCGCCGTCATCACCACGAAGACGGCAAGCCACAACAGCACGGGCAAACGAATCTTTCTCATATAGAACTCCGACGATGCTGCCGGCTATTGCGGGACAACGTCCTCGGCGGCGCCGGCAAATACTTTGCGGCCATCCGCAAAGGTGACGTTACCTCCCGACGCATTATTGGAGCCGTCCTTTGCGCGAAACCCTTCGACCTTGACCGTATCGCCCGGCTTCAATACATCCCTGGTAATTCCGCGCCGCATCAGCATGCCCGGAGGGCCACCTGAAAAACCCCATGTAGTGATCTTTCCGCTATCGTCCTTCACGTCCACGTAGAACCAAATATGCGGATTAGTCCATTCGACTTTTTTGACGACACCCGTCACTTTGACGGGTTTAGTAGCGTCGTATTCCGCCTGAAAAGCGTGATGCGCAAATACGGCAACCGATGAGAGGAGCAGCACGCCGGCCGCACATACCGCAAACCTTGTTTTCATTTGCAACCTCCGATTTCGCCATCTCCTACGCTAAACTTGCGATAAATCTACCCAGTACTCCATCTGTTTGTAAAGCTTCATGCGCTATCGGCGGCAGCTCGACCGCCGAGAAAGGCGACCTGGTGTTCATGGTCGGCGGCAAGCGGGAAACAGTAAGCCCCAAGGCCGAGCGAAGCGCACATCCGATTTCGTGAGATGATCGGTTGGGTATGCCATCTCCCGCGTTGTGCTTGCCGCTTTGGAGTTTGATTCCGTTCCTGCTGATGCTTGTGTCTATTGCTGTATTGCCCATGGCCGTTCCGGAGTGGTGGGACAGCAACCGTAACAAAACCATTCTCAGCGTCGCCTTTTCCGTGCCAGTGCTTGTTGTCGTATTGGCGTGTGAACCCCGGCTGTTAGTGCATTCGCTTCTCGATTACTTTTCATTCCTAACTTTATTGGGCTCGTTGTTCGTGATTTCCGGCGGCATCTATATCAAAGGTGAATTTGCCGGAACGCCCCTGGTCAATGCCATATTTCTCGCGTTTGGAGCGCTTCTCGCGAACGTCATCGGTACTACGGGCGCATCGATGTTGCTGATCCGGCCGTTCCTGCGGGCGAATCACTTGAGACAGCACCGGGCACACCTGATCGTCTTTTTCATATTCATTGTGAGCAACACTGCAGGCTTATTAACGCCACTTGGTGACCCGCCGCTGTTCCTTGGATTTCTCCGCGGCGTGCCCTTCCAGTGGACGCTGCGTTTAGTCCCGCAGTGGGGTTTGGTCGTTGGCAGCTTGCTGATTTTGTTCAACATCTATGATCAGTTCGTTTTCACAAGAGAGGAAATAGAAACCCATCGCGCCCTTGCCGAAATCGTGCAAGCGCGCCACCCGATCCGGATAGAGGGTAAGCGCAATTTTATCTATCTGCTCGGGGTAATGGGCGCTGCGATGCTCAGCGGGCGCTTTGGTTGGCCGCGGGGAATTCAGGAAGCCATCATGATCACGATGGCGAGGCTCTCTTGGTATACCACGCCGCGCACAATCCACCGCGCCAATCATTTTCATTTTTCCCCGATCGTCGAAGTTGGCGCATTGTTCCTTGGGATTTTCGTTACGATGGTCCCCGCTCTGGAGATTCTCAACGCGCGCGCCACGGCTTTTGATTTGAAAACGCCATGGCATTTCTTCTGGATGTCGGGCGCGTTGTCGAGTGTTCTGGATAATGCGCCGACATACCTGACGTTCAGTGCGATGGCTTCGGGATTGGTCGGCGGCAGTGCGGAGAGCTTGCGCCCGCTGTTCGAATCGGAATTGGGTCAAACCTTGTTGGCGGCGGTTTCCTGCGGCTCCGTTTTCATGGGAGCCAATACGTACATCGGAAACGGACCCAACTTCATGGTGAAAAGCATCGCGGAGCGGCAGGGGATCAAAATGCCGTCATTTGGCGGATACATGGTGTATTCGGGATTCATCCTCATCCCGCTGTTCATCCTTGTAACATTTGTATTTTTCCGGAGCTGAGCGATGAAATTGATCCAGTGCATTATTCAGCCGTACAAACTCGACGAGGTTGTTGATGCGCTTCAAAGCGTCGCTCCGGGCATGACAGTGTCGGAAGCGAAAGGACACGGTCATCAGAAAGGACACCCGATGCTCTATCGTGGCCGCGAATATGACGTATCGCTGGTGCCAAAGATGATGATCGAGATTGCTGCAGACGATAACAAGGTGGACGATATTGTGAAAGTGGTCATTCGAACGGCCGAGACCGGACAGATCGGGGATGGAAGGATCTTCATAGTTCCGATCGAAGCGTGCTACCACGTTCGCACGGGCTTCATGGATCTCGATTAGATTACGGGTTCCTACAAAATTGTATTGACACAAAGAATCCCTTAGTTTTACAGTATCTTTCGTTGACGCGTCACAGCGTTGTGCGCGTCAATCTCACAACGACGTTATTGACGACGAAGTCTTCGATCCCCTTTGGGGGTTGAGGGCTTTTTTTTTGCAAAAAATTAGTGCTGGAGTGTGCACTCATCAATTCAGTCAAGAGGAGGCATTGCGAATGGCTGCAAGTTCACAACAAGGAACTTACTTGGGGACCACGCTCGCTGGCTTCACCGCCTTCGCTGCGGGTCTGGCGTTCAAAGGAGGCATCGGTATCTTGGCGGCGATCGTCGGCTTGTTATTGCTGATTATTTCGGCTGCCGGTTTCCACAAGATCAAAGATCTCGGGTGATTTGCAAACGAGAAAACAGGAGAAACACATGAGACTTGTCGGGGTTCTGTTGGCGCTTGCGGGATGGTTACTTCCCCTCGTGGCGCTTTCATTGACTCAATCCACAGGGGGGCGATTCGTTGCAACCGTGTTGGGAATCATCATCAGTCTGGTTGGGATTTTGGGAGTTCTGAACAAGGCCCATCTGGAGCACGCAATATGGAAGAAGGGTTAGCTATGGCAAGGAGACACGAGATGAAACTCTGGAAACGAAAGAATCGTTGTTTGTGGATCTCAGTCGCTATGTTTGTTTTGTGCGGCGTGACCGCGTTCGCGCAAACGCCTGCGCCCGCAGCAGCTCCAGCCGAGCCCCCAGCCCAAGCCACACCGGCGCCGGCGGCTGCTCCTGCCGGGGCGGCGCCGGCGATGGATGTTCCTTTGGACATCAAAGCCGCGGCGCCGCCGTCGACCGATGAACTTGCCAAAGGCGATCCGGGTGCCGTCAAGACCGGAACGGTCAGTGACGTCGTGGCCGCTGATACCAAAAAAGGACTAACGCTGGCAGATCTTGTCAATCAAGCTGGCCAAAATCGGATCGCTATTAACTTCGTATGGACCTTGATTACGGGCTTTCTCGTCATGTTCATGCAGGCGGGCTTTGCCCTCGTGGAAACCGGATTGTGCCGCGCCAAGAATGCCAATCACACCATGATGATGAACTTCATGGTGTACGGCTTCGGCTTGTTTGCTTTTTGGGTGTGCGGGTTCGCGATTCAGATGGGCGGAGTCGGCCCGTATACGACATTGGGTGGCGGCGCCGGGCTCAACTCCGAATATAGCATCACCTTATTTGGAAAGAATTTTGGATTGTGGGGCACACATGGCTTCTTCATGACACATGGCGGCGCTTATGATGTCGCGGCCATGGTGATGTTCCTGTTCCAAATGGTATTCATGGACACGGCCCTGACTATCGTGACAGGCGCTGCTGCCGAGCGTTGGAAATACGCCGCGTTCGCCGTTTCGTCAGTCTTTATGGGTGCGTTGACGTATCCACTCTTCGCCAACTGGGCCTGGGGCGGTGGTTGGCTGGCAACGCTGGGCTCAAATTTTGGCTTGGGTCACGGATACTCCGATTTCGCAGGCTCTGGCGTGGTGCACTCCGTTGGCGGCATGACCGCACTCGCGCTTTCAATGATCATTGGGCCACGTATTGGCAAATACAGCCGAAGAGGCAAACCCAATCCGATGCCTGGACACGACATCGTCATCGTGCTCACAGGCTGCTTCATTCTCGCCTTCGGGTGGTTCGGCTTCAATCCCGGAAGTACGCTTGCCGCATCCGGTAATGGTGCGCTCCGCATCAGCTCCATCGCCGTAAACACAATGCTCGCAGGATGCACGGGTTCTTTCGGCGCAATCCTCTATATGTGGATGCGCTACGGGAAACCGGATGCGTCGATGTCAGGCAACGGACTGTTGGCGGGCCTGGTGGCAATAACCGCGCCTAGCGGATTTGTAAACACAGTGGGGGCTGCCATCATCGGCTTTGTCGCTGGCGTTCTGGTTTGCTTGAGCGTGGAATTCATCGAACGTGTCCTCAAAGTGGACGATCCGGTTGGCGCAATCTCCGTTCATGGAACGAACGGATTGTGGGGCGTAATCTCCGTCGGATTGTTTGCCGATGGCACTTCAAACTACGGCGGCAGTTGGAATGGCGTCAACGGCTCGGTCACTGGCCTGTTCTATGGAGATCCTTCGCAGTTGGTGGCGCAGTTGATCGGAGTATCAACGTTAGTGGGGTTCGTGTTCACATTCTCCTACGTGGCCAACTGGATTATCGACGCCATCATCGGGCAACGGGTTTCCGCAGCGGATGAACTTGCAGGTCTGGACATTCCGGAAATGGGCGCGCTTGGTTATCCTGAGTTCGTGCTGAAGCCGGAACCGGAAGCTGTGATGGCTGCAGGGGATTAGTCAGTCTCAACGGTCATAAAAAAAGGGGAATGAAATGACGAACAATGCTCCATTACAACAACCCGAACTCGTGGAATTTCCTGTGGGATTGCAACATACACTTCCCCCTGCCGTACCTATCCGGGCCAAGCAATACTTCAAGGAAGGATTGGCGCATCTTCAAGTAGGAGAGGCCGAAGAAGCAGTTGCGGCGCTCTCCCGCAGCGTTGAACATGCGCCCGCCTTCCCGGAAGCTCATGTGTTTCTCGGAATTGCTCATTCCCTCACTTGCAATATCTATCCCGCAATCGATCACCTTGAAGAGGCGGCGAAGCTGGCCCCAGACAGCTTCGCCGCTCATTTCACGCTTGCGCAGCTCAACTTCAAGCTGCGCATTCCCAAGAATGGCTATGAGGCGGCGCGACAGGCGTTGAAATGCGTGCAAACGCTCGAACAACGGAAGATGCTTACTCAATTGCTCAAGGAGGAGCGCGAACGCGAACGGAACGGAATCGCCCGGCCCTCGTTTACCAGACCCTTCAGCACTCCAATGCTTTTCCTTGCGGGGAGTGCACTCGCGGGTGCGATCATCTTTGTATTGGCACACATGCGATGAGCGATCCCGAGAACAGCACGACAATCATGACAACGCCCTTCGAAGCAATAAAGCAACAACGGGTCATGTGGGGCTGTGCCTTACTTGTGGGTTTTATTCTTATCTATTATGGAGGAGCACCCATCATTCCAGTGATTGCCGGTTGCGTGCTGGTACCCGCCATTACCGCCTTGCGGTCCTGGTTTCGTTCGAGAAACTCATCGCGTTCCCGCACCTGATAAATCGGTCCGAAGGCACGACGAGATTCAGAGAAACGTAACATCTTCCTTTCCTGTCTCGTTAGTGACACAATCCCCAATAATGAAGCTCATTCAGTGCATCATCCGTCCAGAAAAGCTCACTGATCTCGTCGAGCGGATCGAGGGCATGGCGTCGGGGATCACTGTCTCGGAAGTCCGTGGCCATGGCCACCAAAAGGGACACCCGGCGATCTATCGCGGTATTGAATACCAGGTCACGCTCCTCCCGAAAACGAGAGTCGAAATTGTGGCCGACGACAGCAAGGTTGACGACATTATCAAAATCGTAACCGAGACCGCGAGAACCGGACAGGTCGGCGATGGACGTATCTTTGTCGTGGACGTCGACCAGACGTACCACGTCCGCACTGGCGTAACGGATTAGTAGATATATCGATACGAAAAAGCGCCCCAGTTCGACGGCTTTGTGTCATCCCAGGCTTTGCGATTCTCAGCTTACGAATTTGTCTTTTTGATCCAGAATCCGGCAAATAATGTATGGACGCCGAATAGAGAGTGCTTATAAAGTCGCTCTCCCGTACGAACTTGATGTAGATCAAAAGAATAAGGACATGTCATCGAACGAGAAACCAACGACGCGACCCACGCTGGGTCTGGGCGGCCTGACCATTAATGCAATGGCGCTGATCGCCCCTGGCGCCTTTTTGTGGCTCACATTTTTCATTCAATCGTCGTACGGCGCGCCGATGGCCGCCCAGGGGATGTGGTTCGGCATTGTCGCAGCGTTGCTGCTTTCTTTAGCTACCGCCATTGCATACGCGGAACTTTCGAAGCTCTATCCTGGAGCGGGTTCCTCTTATTTCTTCGCCGAACAGGCTTTTCTCAGTAAGACAAAGGCTTTCCGGTTTGCGCGTATTGCCAAATTTGTCGTCGGTTGGGCCAGCCACCTTTATTACTGGGTTTACCCGGGACTAATGGTGGGCGTTACGGCTCTGCTTGCCGGCTATGTGCTGGGACAGATTTGGCCGGATACCTTCAACGCCGCCGTACCAAGCCCGCTATTCATGATGATCTTCTGCCCTCTGTTTGCCTGCGGCGTGGCATACATTTGCTTCCGAGGTGTGTCGACGGTCTTGAATACCGCGATCAACGTCGTTCAGATTTCGGCTCTCGTAGTCTTTTCGATCATTGCGGTGGGTTACCGGCTGAACCACCCGCAGGGATCGGTGGGAATCACGTTGGATCCGAACGGCGCTCCGATCAGCGAGGTCATTGCAACGGATGAAGCTCGGATGCCGGTGAAGGATGCTCAAGGGAACTTTGTCTTAGCCAAAACTCCGGACGGCAAAGATCAGGTTTTCACCGTCGACTATTCTCGGCCGATTCAGAAGGGACCTGACGCCCGCGATCCAAACGTACAGGTCGACAAATTCCAATACCATGGGTCTGCAGCATCGGTTATGGCGCCGCACAACTTCAGCTATGTCGTCGTTCAAGCTTGCATCGCGATTTTGATTCTGGTCGGTTTCGAATCGGTCACGTCACTGGGTGAGGAAGCCAAGAATGCAAGACGCGATGTCCCGAGAGCGGTTATTCTCTCGCTGCTGATCCAAGGATTGGTCTGTTATTTGATCGAATATTTTGCGGCAAATTATTTCCTGCACAACGGATATCAAATCTCGAATGCCTTGAACTCGGCGGCACCAATTGGTGACATGATGATCATGGCCGGAACGTGGTTATTCGGCAGCGCCGCCGCAGGCAAAGCATTTATGCTCGTTCAGGCAGCTACGGTGTTTCTGGCTTTGATCGGCACGACATTAGCCTGCATGCGCACAGGGGCGCGCGTCACTTACGCCATGGGGCGCGACCAAGAAGTTCCAGAACATTTCGGAATGCTCCACGGCGAGAAGTTAACGCCACATCGGGCGATCTGGACGCTGGCGATCATCTCGATCTTCGTTTCCATCGTTGCGATTGCCTTCACCTTCTGTGGTCCCGCTGCGTTGGCGGATCAAGTGGTCAAGGGGCTACCGCACAATTTCTGGTACAGCTTTGGAATCTTTGGCCACGATCTGGCCGCCGGTATTCCGCAAAGCCTCGTGATCGTGACGCTCGTCAGCAATTTCGGAACGTTCCTGCTTTATATGATGACGTGCATCGTCGCCATCGTCGCGTTTCGCGAACATCACGCGTTCAATGGCTTCAAGCACGTGTTCATCCCCGTTTTTGGTGCTCTGGCCAATCTCCTCTGTATGTTGTTCTACCTGGCCGGGCCGTTCACGGTCGCAGGAATGAGCCCCAAAGAACCGTTTATCGCCCTGGGGATCTGCGCTCTCTGGGGCATCTATGGATGGATCTACTTCATGAGGTCGAGCGCTAGGAAAGGCCGGGAGATCTACGTCTCAGCAAAGCCGAAAGTCAAATAATGGGGTTTTTTGAAACTAACATTCGCTGAACTCTCGGCAACTGGGCCCGTCCGTCATCACAACGAAGATTCGGTCGGGTTCTGGCAGCCTGAAAGTGAGGAGGACCGGCTCATTCACGGCTCCATCGCCGCGGTTGCGGATGGAGTGGGTGGCCTCAGCTCCGGCGAGATCGCCAGCCGCATGGCGATCGACATTGCCCTGAATACTTTTCAAACCGCCCCGCGAGGAGAGAAACCCAACCAAATCCTCGACCAGATTTTCAAAGAAGCCAATCTCGACATTTACAACTTCGGGGTCGAATCCGAACTCCGCAGGATGGGCACCACTCTGAGTGCATGCATTTTCCGCAATAAGGAAGTCTCGATTGGACACGTTGGCGATTGCCGCGTCTATCTGGTGCGCAACGGCCAGATCAAGAAACTCACATCCGACCACACTTATGTTGAAATGCAACGGAAGCTCGGTCTAATCTCCCAGGAAGACGCCATGTCGAGCGAGCTGCGATCGGTCTTGACGCGCTCTCTCGGCCAGAATCCAATTGTCCAGGTCGACTTTGCCAAATCCGCTCTGATGAATAGAGACTGCATCATTCTTTGTTCGGACGGGCTACACACGCTGTTCATGGAACACGAACTTGCCGACGTGGTAACGCGTATGGCTCCAGCGGATGCTTGTGAGTATTTCATCAACACCGCCGAAAATCGCGGAGCCGAGGACAACATCTCGGTCCAGGTCATACGGATCGAAGAGGTCCGCAAAACCGCTTTTTATCAAGGATTGTCGTCCCTTGCTGCAGAGCCAAAAACCCCAAATTCGACAGCTGCCGGCGGTATCGATATCGAAGTGGGACAGGTGCTGGACGATCGTTTCGAAATCATCGAATCGATTCACCGCAGCGGCATGAGCACCGTCTTCAAGGCAATTGACCGGCAGACCGGACAAACCGTCGCAGTAAAGGTTCCTCTGATGAATCTTGAGGCCGATCCCGCATTCTATTCTCGCTTCGAACGGGAAGAAGAAATCGGCAAGGTTTTGGACCATCGGGGAATTCTGAAGATCATTCCTGTCGAACAAAAGAGCCGGCCCTACATCGTCATGGAGTACGTCAAAGGGCAAACGCTCGATCGGCTCATGCAAACCGTGGGGATACTGCCGATCGCCGACACACTGAAGATCGCGAGCCGCCTGTGCGATGCGCTCCAGTATATGCATGAGCACGGCGTGATTCACCGCGACATGAAGCCGTCAAACATCATGCTTTGCGAGGATGGGACACTTCGCATCATGGATTTCGGCATCGCGAAAACCGAAGCAATGCGCCGGATCACATTTGGTGGATTCTCGCCCACCATGGGTACGCCGGACTACATGTCGCCGGAACAAATCAAAGGAAAACGCGGCGACCAACGTACCGACATCTATAGCCTCGGCGCCATCCTTTATGAAATGCTCACGGGCCAGGTGCCGTTCCAGGGGCCCAACGTTTACGCTGTGATGAATGCGCGACTGGTCGGCGATCCCCCCGCGCCTCGGAGCCTGAATCCGGAAATTTCCCCCCAAGTCGAAGAGATTGTCTTACATGCGATGGAGCGTGATCCGTTCAAGCGCTATCACTCTGCCGCGGACATGAAAGCCGAACTGGACGGGCCACAATCCGTCGAGATCACTGGACGCCACCAACGGCTCCGGCGGGCGGCTCCTTGGAAACGGAAATTCCGTCAAATTCGAATGATCCTGATAACCGCCTTGCTCCCAGTCATTGCCTTTTTGCTTCTGTGGCTCGTACTCAGCCGTCAAGGGAGATAGCTATAGCTAGTTTCTGTCTCGAAACTCTTTCGAACGGACGTTGCGCGGTCATAGACCGCGCCTACAGTGTTGATTCCGCTACTGTAGGGGCGGTCTATGACCGCCCAATTTGTAGTTTCGAGACAGAAACTAGCTAAGCTTTATTCTGTGTGCCCTTTGCCTGATCATGGACGGCGATGTCCAGGCCCTCGGCTATCTTGCCCGCGATCTCGACGCCGGACCCCCATCGGATCGGCGCAAAGACGGTCGTGTCCGTGACCTCGACACAGCGGTCGGCCACGGAGCGATATCGGAACGGCCTGAAGACAAACGTCTGCAGAACGGAATGAATTGTCGGAGGCCTGGAGTGAATCGTTGCCAGCTCCAACTGATTTCGGGATGGCTTGAAACGATATCGCTTTGAGTCAAAGTGATATCGCTTGGACTTAAAGTGATATCGAAGAATCGGGTATCGCGGCTGTTGATTGACTCCAAAGGGAGTTGCTTATGGTCATTTCGATATCGGTTTGGGTTGAAGCGATATCGCTTCGACTTAAAGTGGTATCGAAATGAGCCAAAGCCACGGGGCGCCGGCTGCATGCCGATTCGGCCCAGCCCGAAGCGATGCGGGATTGAAACAAATCGACACGCCGGAGCCCCGAAGTGAATCGGGTCCGTGCCAAAGCCGATTGCGTCTGACGCAATGAAGTATCGGTCCGAGTTCTTTCCATAAAAGATGCCTGGTGGACAAAACGAAGTCTGCGGCTTTTCCAGCAACCCATGTGCTGTCAGCAGCTTGGAGTGCAAACAATTTTTAAAGTCGGTGCCTCATTTAAAAGACAGGCTGTCCGTTTTGAGCACGGGGAGCGAATAAAAATCCGCCGGCGGCGGCAGGGATAGAATACGCAAAAGCATTTTGAAACGTATTGTTAAGGTCGATGGACATCGGATTTCCTGCCGTGTCGAAGATGTCAATATGGCCGGTGATTGTTTCACCGCCGTTATTCAGCAGCGCGATCTGGGTTGCCCAGCCGCCCCCCATTGCAATCTGAGGAAAGACGAGAGTGCCGGAGCCATCGATTACCATTCGACTGCTCCTGAGGGGAATGGTACTGAATGTGGATCCGGAGAAGCGCAGTCCGATCAGCGAAAGCGGCGCTATGCCCTCAATGCGAACACTTCCTGTGACCGGCGCAGGAATCGAGTCCGAAAAAATGTCGCTGAGAAATCGAGCGGCTTGATGCCGCTCGGGCAAAATCATTGTAACTGACGTTCCGGCGCTCGATCCGTCTGGACGATAAAGTGTGATTGTGACCGTATTGGTGCTGTAGCCGGGATTCGCGATTGCGACGCCGACATTCCGGCCCATTGCGGCCTCGACTTCAGCAAACAACGATGCCTCGTAAACAAGGGGTTGGACAGTAACGGCCGCTTGAGACTGTACGGCGCCATTCGTCAATAATGCGAGTGTCACGGTTGCGGCCGGAGCGGCCGAGCCGGGATCCGGATTAACCACGAGATACCCGGTGCGAAGGGGATCTCGTTCCGGATCGGAAAGAGCCTCGTTTGCGGCCCACATGATGCCGCCGAGAATATGCGATAAGAACAGCGGTTCAGCGTACGATTCCGCCGTGTGGCCCATCGCGGTGTACCACGCTCGCCCGCCGTCGTATTCATGCCTCCATGCAAGTGGATGGCTTTCACCCATTGTGCCGCCGTCATAAGTTGTCTCGTCCAGATCGAGCAGCACCGTCACGCGCGAGGGCGGATTGTCCTGAAAGTTGTACCACTCGTCAGTCCGCTGCCATTCCGGTGGCAAGGCCGCCGTTGAGGCGTCGCTTGAATCCACCCTTTTCACGACCGCACGTTGTATAGCGGGATGACTCTGGAAATAGGCACCGACGAGTTGCCCATACCAGGGCCAGTCATATTCGGTATCTGTGGCCGAATGGATGCCGGCGAATCCGCCGCCGTGGCGGATGAAGGTTTCGAGCGCCGCCTGTTCAACGGAGTTGAGGATATCCCCAGTCGTGTTCAAGAAAACGATGACGCGGTACTTCGCCAACTCGACTTCGTTGAAAATAGATGTTTCTTCCGAATTGACGACCGTAAAACCGTGTTCGTTCCCCAAAGAACGAATCGCCGTGATTCCGGCCGGAATCGAATCGTGCCGGTATCCCGCAGTCTTCGTGAATACGAGAATAGTAAAACGACTCGCCTCTGTTGCCGGCCCACCGGCAGCCGATGCGACGCACATCCACATGGCCATTGCCGTCCAGAGGCACACGCGCTTGCCGAACTTTTCACTCATCGCAACAACCGATCCGATCAATTATCCATTATCCGGCAGGTAAAGCGTTGGCAGGAAGAAAAAGGAACTTCGTTCAAGCTCAACTGGCGACCCCGGCATCATCGGTGGAACGGACGCGATCGTTTTCCCGCAGTTTGCGACGGACGGCGGGCATTCATCTATCGCAAGACAAATGACTTATTACTAGAGGACCCTTCTGTGCAACGATTTCCGCCTCCAGTGGCTGCAGTTTCTTCGAAAGGTCCTTATAGACTTCAATGGGAAAAATCAGATGCCGATCCCGGGTGGAGCAAACAAATCGTATCAGATCATCTTCATCCGCAACGAACTGAACCAATCCGGCCTGGAGGTAATCCCCTCCGATTCTGGTTTGGATTCGGATGTCTTCTCTTGAGTTCGTCAGGATCACGACCTTTCGGTCACCGTAAAACGGTCCCGTATTGATCGCATCTTGCAAGCCGTAGGAAAAGAGCACATCGTTCTCGGATGATTTCGCCTTAAAATCCAACACGATTCGTTTGAGATCAGGATTTCCCCGCAGGTACCAGTGGTCGGATTTCCACAGAGTCGCCATTAAGTAAATAAAAACTGCAGCCAGCATCAGAGATACGATTGGCCCCGCTTTTCGAAGGTCCTGAAGCTTTGAAAGGAACAGTGCGGAGGAAAGAGCCATTCCCGGGAAGATAGGAGCAATATGCCACGGCATTCGTGTTTTGAAACTAGTGAAGAGAATAAACACGAACATGATGTACGTCAGCAGAAACGCGGATGTACGACTCTTTCGAATTGCAAGCATGACCAGCAGCGGGAGCGAGGCAAGAAAGATAATCAGATGAATCGGGTCATTGGCATAGAGCGTCTGAAGATAAAAACTGGGCGAGGAGCGCTGGGCGGGGACCAGCGTATCAAAAGCAACCCACGAGAGTGTGGCAAATAAGTATTTTGTGAGGAACGCGCTTCTCCATGCCGCGTACTGGAGAAGATGCCATGGGAGTGCAACCGACACTACGGATATCAACAATAAGGCGAATGTCCGGGTAAATAGCACTCTGGGTTGTCGCTGGACCAGATGAAACAAGCCAATAACTAATAGAGGTAGCAACCCCGTTAAGCCTTTCGTCATGATGGCCAACCCAATGCTGATGCCCGACAGCCAGTACCAATGGGTTGACTGATTTTCGAACGTGAGCAAATAGAACAGCATTGAGAGTGAGATGTAGACGGCCAGAGGAATCTCTAGCATCGCGCTTTGTGACAACCGGAAGTAGTCGGGAAAAGACAACAAAAACGCACCAGCTATCAGACCAACCCGATGGGAATATAAGCTTCCAATGAAGTACACAACCACCAAGCCCACAATCCCATGAATAGCTGCCGACAGGCGGGACGTAAATTCGCTTATCCCGAGAAACTTATAAAACACGGCAGTAAACCAGAAACCAAGCGGCGGTTTTCCTGCATAAAAGTAAGGGACACCTAGCCAACGCATTGTGAGCCAATCGCCCGTTCGCACTATCGTCTTAGAAATGAGTGCGTAGGTAGTGTCGTCAAAAGTCGGGAGACTTCCCGATGACAGATTGTGCAGTAGTGCGGCTAGGGCAATGCTGAGCAGAATCAACAGACCGTAATGTTCTTTGTGCCCCGCGTAGCTAAAGCGCCTTTCAAGGCACACAATCGCGGCCTTCAATACTGAGTCTCCGTCCGAGGATCGGGTGCTTTTCCACGATTCGTGTTTCTGTGACTCGCTGTTTCTACAATGCGGAGAGCGAGTCTGTCTATACTGCGGTGTCCTACAGATACGGACTCTATTGTCGACGAATTCCGAGATGAATGAGAATCGCGTCCTCT
>MNKP01000160.1 GCA_001920875.1 Acidobacteria bacterium 13_1_20CM_2_55_15 | reverse complement strand
GGAGCTTCCCAATTTCACCATCTACCAGGAACTTCCACCGGAGCTCAAAGCGAAAGAGCACTTTCTGGAAGCCATTCAGATTCTCCCGGGTGTGATACCGGCCGTGCATCATGCCAGTTTTGGCATTGTGCCTCTGGCGCCCGGGCAAATGGTTGGGACAGGAGAAGCATGGCCTAGTGGGCCGATCATCCCCGGAGCATTACTTGATGCCAAGACGGGGAAGTCCGTTGGTTTTACGGGCGACGCCAACGAAGCCGCAGCCGGCGAAGGCGAAGCAGTGGCTGCAGGCGTGAACGTGAGGCGTAGAACAGAAACTGGAACGAGATTCTGCTGCTACGTTCCGGGCGGCAACTTCCAGCAATTTCGCTCGGGGGCAGGCAAGCGCATCCCCACTGAAGGATACATCGCCTGGGGAATGCACTACACGCCGATCGGCAAGCCGCTGGTAGACCGGACGCGAGTAGGTTTTTGGTTCCAGAAAGAAATGACGCATGAAATCGTTGAAATCAGCACCGGCAACCAAACACACATCGTTCTTGGTAAACAGCTCGTGGACAACGAATTTACGCCTGTCCGCACCGCTGGGGTAGGAAACACCGGTTTTCCGGCGCTTCCGGTCATCCCGCCGCATGCGAAGAATTGGGCAATCACCTCGATCAGGGCTTTCCAGGATGACGTCACGCTGTATGTCCTGTGGCCGCACATGCACACGCGCGGCAAAGAGATGACGTACGTTCTGACATATCCGGACGGCCGCGAACAGGTGCTGCTGAGCGTCCCGAATTACGACTTCAACTGGCAGATCTTCTACGAGCTGAAGGAACCGATTAAGATACCTGCGGGAAGCACGATCAAGACGATTGGGTCGTACGACAACTCGTCGGCGAACAAGTGGAATTCTGCGCCGCAGAAAGAGGTCTACTGGTCCGAGCAGAGTTGGGACGAGATGTACGTCGGCTTTTTAGATATTTCCGTCGACAAACGTGATCTCCGGTTGATGAAGCAGACGGCCAATCCCCAGACGACCGGCAGGGGGCAATAAGCGGCGATCGTCCTACGCTAACTTAATTTCTCGCAGGGGCCGGGCGGGAGCCCGGCCCCTCTCCTTTTTGGGCGCTAACATGCTTGGGTGATTGTCCCCTTACCGAGTGCATGCATTCAGACGGAGGATTCCAGTGAGGTTAAGGTTTATTTCGTTATCGTTCGTCTCTTGTTTGCTTTTCAGTGTCTCTGCCTGGGCCGGGCTTCAAGCTGCGAACCAATCACAGGGCGGTAGCCGGCCAGCCCCAACTCGGCAAGAGGAGCGGCAGCGGCGGGAGGTGCAACCGGGGTCGACACAAGGAGCTGCTCTTACGAACGTGACCGACGCACAGCCGAAGTTCAACATGGACTACTTCGTGGGCGTATGGAACTTCGAATCGAACTTGTCCGAGAGTCCACTCGGTGCAGGTGGACCAATGTCGGGGTCAGAAACTATCAGAAACGTTTGGGATGGCCGTTTTTGGGACATCACGATAAAGGGAGAAGGACCGGAGGGTCCGTTCACCGGAAAAGGCATTATCACTTACCAGGACAGTTTCTCCGGCCAGTCCTACATGAGGTACGAGGTCACGCGAGGAATAGCGTTGCTCAGAACGGGAAACCTCGGTTGCGATCTCGGGGGAACGTGCAATCTGTACTTCGAAACTCCACCGTTTGAACACAATGGTTCGCGCGTACAACTGAGGGGAAGATATTATCTGACGTCGCCTTCCTCCTACCGTGTGACGACCGAGATCGCGGTCGATAAAGGCGAGTACCGGAACTGGGGAACAACGTGGTATACGAAGGATGAAAAAGCGAAACCGCCGGCTATTAAGTAGGATCTGCGAGGGAGAGGCGTCATGAAAGTGCGTAGAGCTTTTGGAGTGTTTGCTCTTGTCATGTACGGGATGACGACTGGTATGCACGCTCAGCAACAGCAAACCGATTTATCAAAGCCAAAGGTTCCTCTGGTGAGTGTCGTGGGATGTGCCACGCAAATGTCCGACGGCACTTGGATGCTGACGAAGGCAACGGAGGGCATCGAATCCAAAGTATTGTTCATGGGCGCGAAAGAGATTGAGGAAGCCAAAACTAAACCTTTGGGCAATAACCAGTACAAGCTCCTTGGCACTGTGGATTTTCTTACGAAAGAAGATCTACTGAACGATCCGCACCGGGCGGAGTTCACGCGGCCGGAAGTCGCCAATGCGACGGGCCAGCTCCAGAACGGCCGCAAGCTTCTAGTCAAGGGCCTTCTCATCACGGTTTCGAACGAAAAACGATTGAACCTCGTTTCCGTGCAGCAATTGGCCGATACGTGTAAGTGATTCGAGATTTTGGGTCACTTAGACACGGCTGCAACGAACTCTTTCAATGTTTCTTCGCGGTCGCCTCCACCTGCGCCATACGGAATTAGAGCGATCTGATCGATCCCGGTTTTTCTCAATCGTTCGACCTGGGCGCGGCATTCCGCCCGCGTGCCGGCAATCGCGAACTTGTCCACCAGCCAATCCGGAATGACCTGCGCCTGGCTGGCCGTTTGCTGCATGTGCTCGTAGTAGTTGTACGCCTGCCGGATTTCTTCCAGAATTTTCTGTTCTCTCTCGTCGAGCACGAAAGGGAGAGGATGTTTGACGACACGCGCCACGTGGGCCTTGACCGCATCCTTGGCCGGGCCCCGTTCCGATACCGAGCAAGGAACCCAGAGAACGATTTCGATCTGCCGCGGATCGCGGTTCGCCGCTTTGGCGCCGGCATCGATTCGCTCTCTTGCCAAACGAACATAGTTGTCGTCGATCCCAACCAACAGGATGATGCCGTCCGCTATTCGGCCTGCGAGCTCAAGCATCTTTGGACCACTCGCCGCGACATAAACAGGGACTCGCCGTTTGGGCGGATGTAGCAAATGGATTTTTCCCGACTCGAGCTCCGCTTCATTTCCGGCGAACAAAGCCCGCATGTCTGCGACCGCCTTTTCAAAATAGCTGAGGCGGGCTGGCCGGAGCCCCATTGTTTCTACCGAACTATCTCCAAGGCCGATGCCCACAATGAATCGTTCCGGCGCGAACTCTTCAAGCGTCGCGTACGCGCTGGCAACAACGGAAGCATGTCGTGTCAGTGGATTCGTGACGCCCGTGCCAATCCGGACCTTGGTTGTGTTCAACGCGACGGCCGTCATGTTCACGTACGCTTCGCGCCAGATCAGATGCGAATCGCCGATCCATACATGGCTGTAGCCGAGGTCTTCACTGAGCTTTGCAAGCCGGATCATTTTCGCGAGCGGTTCCGTGGGGAAGAGTCCAACGCCAAAGTTTAAAGAGCTCATGACCTTCCCTCTGTAATAATCGCCGTGCGTTCAGGTGGTGGTGTCTGCTGGCTTCTTCCGCCAACTTTGATGTCTCCGTCGATCATGACGACAGATACTCCGGGGAGGTCCCCTTTCGCGAGGGAATCGACGCCGTCTCTCGCGACAGATCCGTGAATTTTGTCGAGGAGCACGATGTCCGCCGGCCTCCCTTCCTTCAGCATGCCCAGCGGCAACCCATGAGCAACTCCAACGTTGCCTGTCGCCATGCAGATCGCAATTTCAGGCGGCACTCCAACGACGGAAGCCAGGAAAGCCACTTCCCGAAACATTCCGCGTGGGATCACTCCTGTTCCACCGGGTGTGTCCGTTCCGATAATCACGCGGTGAAACGCATCCAAGCTTTTCACGGCCCGCATGAGAGTCAGAACCAAACGTGAATTGCCCGAGCTGCAGATTTCCAGGTAAGCGTCGGTGTCCCTGGCGATCTGGTCTACTTCTTCTTCGGGCATGGGTATCGGTCCGCCGGTGATGTGGCCGACGATGTCGGGCTTGATCCGCTTGACGATGTCCGCTCCCGCAACCTGGCTCACGCCCGAACGGGATACGCCGCCCGAATGGATTTTCACTTTGATTCCCCGCGCTCTTGCCCACGCCACGTAGCGTTCCGCCTCACCATTGGTAAGCAGGCCGTAGTCATAAAAAATGAACTTGACCAATCGGCTTCCCGCTTCCGCAATGGTGTCGAAATCCTCTTCCTTAAGACCGGGAACGAGCAGCAGCGTTCCGGCATAGACTTTCACTCCGGAAGGACGCAAGTTGTCATAGCAACGCTTCGTCAGGAAAGCGAGCGAAAGGGCTGTTCTCGGATCGGGAGGCAAGGGAAGGCCCGGCACGTGGAGCTCCCCTGCGGAGATGAGCGCCGTGACTCCTCCATGCATATAGTGATTGATCCACGTCGTGGAGTTCTGCGCCGGAGTGAATTCACCAAACGTCGGGTGAGAATGCGAATCGACGAGACCCGGAATGGCCGTTATGCCGCCGGCGTCGACGACGATCTCGGAACGGCGGCCGATCGCCGTTCCGATCTCCTGGATGACTCCATCCTCGATATATATCGAATCGGCTGCGCGAACCGGATTCTTCAAGTCCCCGGTGAGCAGGACGCCAATGTTTTTAATCAGAACGGATTTCATGGTGAGGCTAGATCGTATCACCAGCGTGTATGATGTTCAGCGCGGAAGCAGGGGGGAAGCCACTGCCCTCCTAACTTAGGAGGGGAGTTTTTGGTCCCACGAGAACCTATGCTGCGTAGCGCGGTCACGGACCAGTATGAGAAGATCGGATCCACTGCCGAAGTCGAACAGCGCGTGTTTGCGAAAATCGCATGGCGATTCGTTCCGATTCTGACGCTGGGTTTTCTGTTGAATCACCTGGACCGAAACAATATCGGTTTTGCCGCGCTGCAGATGAACCAACGAATCGGATTGACGGCCACGCAGTTCGGCATCGGTGCCGGAATATTATTTCTCGGTTACTGCTTCTTTGAATTGCCGAGCAATCTCTTGCTGTATCGCGTGGGCGCAAGAGTATGGCTTTCGCGAATCATGATCACGTGGGGGCTGGCGTCAGCCGCGATGATTTTCGTCACAGGAGCAAAAAGCTGGTACGTGCTCCGCTTTGCCTTGGGCGCCGCCGAAGCGGGATTTTTCCCGGGAGTTGCTTTTTACCTGTCGAGCTGGTTTCCGAAAGAATACCGCACGCGAATTCTCGCCTGGTTCCTGGTGGCGATTCCTGCATCGTCCGTTTTTGGCGGTCCGCTCTCCGGAGTCTTTTTGGGAATGGACGGCGTCGGAGGACTCGCCGGCTGGAAATGGCTTTTCCTCCTCGAAGGACTGCCGACGATTCTGCTCGGAATCATCTTTCCGTGGGTCCTTACCAATCGCCCCGTGGAAGCGCGCTGGCTGACTGCGGAGGAACAACGGGTGGTTGTGGAGCGGATTCAAAGCGAGAAGCGCGATCGGGAAATGCGGCATCTTCTGCCGGCACTGAGAGACGCGCGCGTGTTGCTTCTCTCGGGGATCTTTTTTGGATTCACCGTGGGGTCCTACGGGCTGGGCATTTGGCTGCCTCAGATCGTGAAGGAGCAGCAGATATCGGATCTGACCGTCGGATTTATTACGGCCGGCTGTTACGTCGTCGCGTGTATCGGTATGGTTGCGTGGGCTGCATACGTCGACCGGAAAGGAAACAGAATTCGAAATCTCCTATGGACTTGCCTCGCTTCGGCGGCGGGTCTGGTGTTTGCGATCTTCTTTCAGAACTTCTGGCTCTCGCTGGCATGGATAACTGTGGGTCTCGTCGGCATCAACGCGGCGCGGTCCGTTTTCTGGGTGATTCCAACGCGGTTTCTCACCGGCATCGCCGCCGCCGGCGGCCTTGCTTTCATCAACGCGGTAGGGACGGCCGGCGGTTTTTTGGGACCTTCTATTATGGGATGGCTGAAGGATCTTACCGGATCATTCAATGCGGGTCTCGTGGCCATGGCGGGTTTCCTGCTACTGGCAACGGCGTTGACTGGTGCGCTGAAGTTGTTTGTCCGAGAAGAGTGAAGCCGGGGAAAGTACACGAAAGCACAAAACGAATTCCAAAAAGCACAAAAACTCGTTTTCTTGTGCCTTTTTGTGATCTTTCTTGTGCCTCTACTGGTTCGGTCTGCTTTGTCAGCCTTCGGCTTTGACAAACTTCGCCGGGTCAACACAGCGGATAGCCGTTATATCTATACGTGTCGCCGGTGATCCCAACAAATCTGCTGTTGAAGCGTGATATTCAACCTTATCCCATTCCATGCTTTGAACCGGACCTTCGCCAAACACCTTATGAAATGCTCGAGGAGGAAGAGGACTGATGTAAGTGACGAATGCCTCATCAGGTGCTAATGGCCTGACAAAGCCCTGCCACACGAACTGATTACTATTGGTTATCTTTAGCTCCATACCGCTAGGCCTGAAGATGCGCGGATTCTTCGTATAACCGATTCGAATTTCAAGCTGCACGAGTCCGCATGTAGACGGAGCTTTCAACTTCAGTGTTCCCGAATCGACTACCTGCTGAAGTATCGAAAACCGCATCGGTTCCATAGCGGCGTCTCGGGGCTGTCGCCGCGGACGAAGGATATAATGACCATCGGCGTGTTCTTCGCTATTCACGATTTCAAAGTTTTTGTAGAGGTATTCGAAAACGATGGGCGAGCGCGTGATTGCCTGGAGCCCGCCGACAGGCGGGACCAAACCTTTATCCAGACCGTAGACGATTTCTAGGCCCGCTCGCCGCTGGCTGTCGAGGGTGCGCACGTAGTACCGTTCAAGTGGCTCTGTTGATGCCGCGTAGCTTTCCAACACGGGTGCAAAGAAAGGACGCCGCAATCCAGCACTGATGTAGTTGTCATACGGGAATGCCAGAATAGAAACTTGCCGGCGATCTGCTAAATCCGGAGTAACCAGGCTCGCTTGCAGGCTAGCGTCCATCGGCTTTGGGGTCGCGTAGATGTTTCGGATCGAGGTCTTTGCCGAGGGCTCGCCGCGCATCAATTTCAATAGGTCCAACGGCGCGCTGAGATTTAACGAAGGCCAAACGAGGATCAGCACACAAGCAGCACACCATGCGATGCGTCGGTGAAGGAAACTCCATTCGATCGTTGCGAGCAGGCTGAATATGACAATCATCGGAGCGAACGCGGAGGCGATTTGCGAAATATCGCTGCTTACGAGTGCCGTTTTCAACCACATCACAGCAGCAAAGGCAAAACATGCAAGAAGGGACGCGTCCAAAGCATCGGATCCCCAAGCAGCCACGACGCACATACTGAGTACGTAAAGCGAGACAACCAGCAGAACAAGCGTCTTCACCAGAGAAAGCGCCCACAAGGTTCCCATGCTGTTGTGGAACCCTCGCAAGATTTCGAACGCATAGTTATGGTAGTCAAACAACAAGCCATAGCTCGATGACGTGAGTTTAAAAAGGACCACGAGTCCAAGATTCGCGGCGGCGAGCGTTGCGGCGAAAACTTCGACTTCGAGCAGCACCACGGCGTTTCGAGTCAGTGCCGATCCGGCGATTAGCCCGCACACGACAGCGATCGCTGCACAGATACCCAATTCAAGCGACACCAGTTGCGAAACAAAACACAGGAGTCCGCTCGCTGTCGCCCAGGCGGTCTGCCGTGGAACCGTTTCCGCCGCGATTGTCCGATACGCGAAGGCTGCATTTAGCAGCAGCAGCAGCGTTCGAACGTCGAAGACGTCGAAGAACAAGTTCAGTAAAACTGAAAAAGCATAGAAGATGGCACATTGTTGCCATGAGATCCGGTCGCAGATGAGCAACATCACCGCTGCGATCAGGGCGCTGGCTGCACAAAAGACAAAGGTGATCATTCCGTACGCGTCAAGCGCGGATCGAGTCGTGGTAGCCATCGTTGCGATCCACGCCAGAATTTGTGCCGCCGGACCATACATGGACTGAAAGTCACGGCCGCTGATCGCGCCCTGCTGCAGAGCTGAGGCGAGTCCCAGCAATGACGAGGCGTCGAGCGCCGCAGGATCGCGCGCCACTTGGCTACGTACCAGGACGATCGATAGCCAGCAGAGGCTGAAAATAAGGACCACCGCAATTTTCCCTTGTCGCGGGCCAAAAGGAATGCGGTGCAGCAAACTCGGGAAATCTATTTTGAGGAGCTTGCTCACAGTCGGGCTTTCACTTTTTTCTGTGGCGCAAGGACAGAACTAAGAAGTGTTCGCAAGAGTGATACCTCCGGATTTGGTATCGAACTGACTTAAGTGCCTGACACCCGGCACGCGATATTCCAAAGGTCGATATCGCTTGACCCTTTGTGGATGAGTCTGCTAGCGAATGACGGACGACGCTTAGATCATGGAAAAATTGCAGCAACTTTGGCCGCGCAGTCCAGCCGTTGGGCTTACCGCAACCCGGTTAGTTTAATTCGAGTGCACGCCGGCTACGGCGCGTACTCGACGGAGCGAAGTCAAGGCAGACAGCCCTGCGAGCGCGAACACGGCGAGCCAGATCAGGACGCTGTTCACCATGAAACCGATAGCAAAGCTGCCGGTGCGATCAAACATATAGGCTGACAGAATCGGTATCGTACCCAGTCCGCTCGAATACGCAAGATGACCGATCGGCAACACTCGCGCAAGATTTTTCTCAATTCCGAATACTTCCGCCAAAATGAGCGGGAAAAATGAAACCAGCGCTCCGTGACCAAGACCCTGCAGAAAAGCAAAAGCGACAGCCATTCCTGGGAGGCGTATAGCGAACAGCAGCAGCGATGACGCTGCCAGCAGCGCGAAGCACCCGATGCCGACCTTGTGCGCCGAAAAACGATCCGCCAGAATCCCGAAACCCAGCCGGCCGGCGAAGCTGAACGCTAACTCGAGACTAACGACGGCGGCAGCCGCTTGCTGAGAAAAACCGGAGTCTCTCAGATGGAGCATGAGCAGATGTAAGGTCGTTCCAACGGTCCCCGCGGCAAAGAATACACAACCGATCACTACCCATAAAACGGGAGATAAAATAACTTCCTTGAAACCTGCCGGTTCTGAAGGAACCTTTGATTGCCCGTGAGAAACGGCCGCGTCCTCCGGGCGTTCACGGATAATGAAAAGAATCAACACGAAGGGAATTGTCCATAAAAAGACATCTGAGACGTTCATTGCGGTACGCCAACCGAAGCGGTTGATGAGAAAGGTCAGGAGCACCGGAGCCGCGGCGCCGCTGAGGCCGCCTGCGGAATTCACCAAACCCATCGCCAAGCCCCGGCGTCGTGCGAACCATCGAGCTTGCAACATCTGGTTCGTGAGATAACCCATCGCAGAAAGTCCCGCGCCAAGTACGAAGCAAATCGCGTAGAACTGCCAGAGCGCTTGCATCTTTCCGAACAGCAGACATGCGGCAGCAACAAGTCCC
>MNKP01000192.1 GCA_001920875.1 Acidobacteria bacterium 13_1_20CM_2_55_15 | reverse complement strand
ACCGGCTGGCCATTTGCGGGAATGGACGAGAAATTTTACCTACAGTAAGCTTTATCCGATGAGAAACATCATTTCTTCATTGGAAGGCGAATGGCGCCGCTACAAAGCGCTAGGGGAAGGCGCCTTTCGGCAACTCCGGGACGAGGAATTGGGAAAAAACGGTCCGGGCGAAGGTAATTCCGTTGCAACCCTCGTCTGGCACATCGCGGGTAACTTCAATTCGCGATTCACGGATTTTCTCAGTTCCGACGGCGAGAAGTCTTGGCGGAATCGCGATTCCGAATTTCAGCCGCGCGACGGTGTTTCACGCACCGAACTGTTGGAACGATGGAACAGCGGATGGCGAACACTTTTCGCCGCCCTCGGGGACCTCTCTGATGACGATTTGTTTCGTATGGTAACGATCCGCGGCGAGAAATCTCCAGTTCACCAGGCGTTACACCGGCTTCTTGCACACACAAGTTACCACGTGGGACAGATCGTGTACCTCGCGAAGGCCTTTCGAGGCGCCCAATGGAATTCCCTGTCCATTCCTCCCGGCAAATCGGAAGAGTACAATCGGAATCCTACGCGCGAAAAGCCCCCGAGATGACAATTGTCAGGGTTCAATAGGACGGTCGAGCACGATTTCGATAGTGGTACCAGGTTCTAGTACAAGATCCTTTCCTCGCGTGAGCAAAACAGCCGCAGTTCCCGCAGCTGCGCCCACTCCGCCGCCAACGACCGCGCCTTTGCCCCTGTCGGCGATGACGCCGATCAACGCCCCTTGCGCAGCGGTCGTGCCGACGGTTTTCGCATCTTCTCCTTTGCTCGAATCGCCTTGCACGGTCGCTTCGCCTTTTCGTTCACCGGCGCCGCCCGCGCCGCCAAGCGAGGTGTAGATAGGAACGGTGATTCCACTGGGCAGCACCAGTGTTTGAAAATTGAGTGTCAACTCTCCTTTCCCTTTCACGCGCCCAGGCCGTCTGATTTCCGTTACCTTGCCTCGGACAAAAGAGCCCTCGGGAATAACGATCTTATTGTTGACGGTTATTGGAAACACTGTTTTTCCATAAATGCCGTCGCCGTCCCTGGCGTTTTTTGTGCTGATGCGGCTCGTGAGCGTGACGGGAATAACGGTTCCGGCAGGGACGACCACAGGCGGTTGAACTTTGCTTGGATCAATGTCCAATGAACGTGGTCCTCGCTGTGAAGGTTGTTGCAACAAGGCGGCGACAATGATCAGTCCGATCATAATTTCTCCTCTCAACACTGAGATAGGACGAAAGACGCCAGAAGGAGCAAAAAGTCTCAAGATATTGTTAAAAATTTTCGCAATTCCGACAAGGCCTTTCCGCGAGCACTCAAGCGATTTTTCTCTTCGGTATTCAATTCCGCCATGGTGCGATTCAGGCCGGGCAATAGAAAGATGGGGTCATAGCCGAACCCCCACGTGCCCGAAGGAGAATGAGCGATGACTCCGGCGACGTTCCCTTCGACGGTCCAGATGATTTTGCCGCGCTCGGCCAGAGCCAGGGCGCAATAAAAGACAGCGTCGCGTTGCCGGTCCGGCACCGACTCCATCTCGTGAAGAACGCGCCGGATTCTCGCCGGAGGATTTTCGGCATAACGCGCCGAGTGGACGCCGGGACGGCCTCCCAGCGCTTCAACACAAAGCCCGGAATCGTCGGCGAGCGTAACATCGTCCACAAATCTGCTGTAGTGCTCCGCCTTCTGGATAGCGCTGGCAATAAACGTATCACCGGTTTCCTCGATTGTCGGCAATCCGGGTGGAAGAGAATCGAGGACCCAACCCGGCACGTCTCCTAACGCGGAGCGGATCTCGATCACTTTCCCCGTATTCGTTGTCGCGATAATCAGCCGCTTCATCGTTCAAAAGCGACGAATGTTGCTCCTCTTGAGTATTTTAGCGTCCCGCTAAGATCTTCTTCTGTATCTCAATCAGCTCGCGAATGCCGCGGCGGCCAAGCTCCAGAAGTTGGTTCAGAGCGCTAACGCTGAAGGGAAACCTCTCGGCTGTTCCCTGAATCTCAACAAACTCGTCTCTGTCGGTCATGACAATATTGAAATCAACGTCGGCCGACGAATCCTCGGCGTAATTCAGGTCCAGCATGGGAACTCCATTGATAATGCCCACGCTGACGGCCGCAACGTGGGACCGGATGGGGTCCCCGCGTAATTTATCCGTTTTCAGCAGCGAATCGACCGCCTGCCTTAATGCGATGAATGCTCCCGTAATGGAGGCTGTGCGTGTACCGCCGTCGGCTTCAATCACGTCGCAGTCGATCCAGATCTGCCGTTCTCCAAGTTTCTCGAGTTCAATCGAGGCCCGCAACGCACGCCCGATCAGCCGTTGGATTTCGTGGGTCCGGCCGGATTTTTTTCCCGCCGTGGATTCGCGGGGCGTGCGGACGTTGGTTGCCCGCGGAAGCATGGAGTATTCGGAAGTAATCCAACCTTTGCTGGTTCCCTTCAGAAAAAGGGGGACCGTCTCTTCGACTGTTGCCGTACAGATCACGCGCGTATGTCCGATCTCGATTAAGGCCGATCCTTCCGCCTGCGCAATGAATCCGGGCGTGATCCGCACGGATCGCAACTGGTTGGCTGGGCGCCCTTCGAGTCTCATTTTAGCTGAGCGGTCTTCTCTTCGTGTGGTATGACGTTGGTGATCGAAAGGTCCATCTCCAGCGGCAGAAGCAGCAAACAATGCCCCGCTAGTGTTTCCTTCTCCACACCGCCAATGAGGATCTTCACCTGTTTAATTTCGGGGAGGTTGTAGGTCAGGGAATCCACGATCGAATAGATCGTCGTCAATTCGTTCAGAATGCCGCCCGGATGGGCTGTCGCCATTGCGTCGGAAAAATCAATGAACGCTGTCCCTTGCTCAGAAATAAAGAGGTCTTGAACTTTGGCTTCTTTGGGCAATGGGGCCAGCATCGTGTCGCGGCCTGGCCCTTCTTGGATCTTTTGCAGAATCTGCCTGGCGCGGTTTGCAATCTCCGCGGACTTGAATATCGTCTGGTCCTCAGCAACAAGGAGCGAATCGCCGCTCGCTGCGGGAAAGAAGATTTTGACGGTCATCGGCGGATCCGTAGGCGCATAGAGAGGTTGTGCGGGCGGTTTGAAAGGGTTTTCTTCCGTTTCACGCTCATTCACCATCGATCGAACTCGCCCGACGATGTCGACGAAGAAACCCATCGCAATCGCTCCGCCGATTCCAAAAACGATGAGACCGATCTTGATATGTCTTGGCATGTCAGTTCGCCGCCTGCGGTGATTGGGAGAATCGTAAGATCGCATTGACAAGGGCGTCAGCCAGGGTCTTCTGAAAACCGTCGTCCGCAAGCGTTTGGGCGTTTACCGGATTATTGAAATTTCCAATCTCGAGAAGCACCGAAGGCATAGTTGCACTGCTCAAGACAGCCAGTGGAGCCGTTCGAACCGCGAATTTAGATCCGGGAATGGCTTTGCTCAATTCTTCCTGAAGAACATTGGCAGCCGACACACTGGCCTGGTGATGGATGCGGTATCCGAGATACCATGGCAGGAAGAGCTGATCGCGTCCGCCGGCCGCTGCGGTAGTAAATGCCTGCCCGAAATTATCCTTCATAACGAAGACGGACGAGCCGTCATCGAGTTTATTTGCAGAGTAGCCAGCATGAAGACTGATGAAGAGATTCGCCTGATTATTATTCGCGACAGCGGATCGGGCTTCGTTATCGAGGGCAACGTCGGAATCCCGAGTCAGCAGGACGGTCGGTCCGAGCCGGGTTTGAAGCGCTGTTCTCAATTTCCTGGCGAAAACCAGCGTGAAGTCCTTTTCTACCATTGACGCGCTTTTTGCTCCCGTATCCATTCCGCCGTGGCCGGGATCGATCACCACGACTCGAACTTTCCGTTGCGCCGGTATCACGTCGGGCTTGGCAGCGGGCGCGGGTGTTGGGACCGGTGGGGGTGCCGCTTCAGTAACCGGTTCCTTCTTTGTGAGCAGGTCGAGAAAGAAAACGCGGTTATTGTCGGCGGCTGTTAACCGCATGTCTGTCACATCGCGGGTGAGGTCGAGAATGATCTTCGCGTCACCATCTGAATCGTCAAAAGCGATGGAGCGCACCATCCGATCTCGATGATCCAGGCGTTCGCGAACCGGATCCAGAGCCGGGCGATCGATTGCGAGAATCGCTCTTTGATTGTCCCGCTTCAGATCCAACTTCAGCGGCACACTGCAACGTAGCGTCAGCCGCGTTATTGGACCGAGCGTCTGAGCATTCATTTCGAGTTCAGGCGAATCAACGTTATCGGCGAATATCCTCGGCGTGCCGGGGCGGTATCGGAATTCCGTACCGGTTAACCGCGTCAGACCAATCGTTAAGAACTCAATGGGCGCCAGCCAGCGTCCCTCTTCGCGGAGTATCGGGCTGGGCAAAAGCAGGATCTGGTTGTTATAGGACATCAACGCGCTGTTTTTCGTCATGAGCAGGCGTGAGTTGCCGGAGCGGAGCGTCAATGTTTCCAGCGCCAGTGCATCCGTATAAGGCACACCCATGAATTCGATGATCTCTTTGATGGGCACGTACGTTGCTCGATTGAAAGTTTCCGCTTTAACGATCAGCTTTGAGTTCGGGAAATAGATCGGAATACTCGTGTCCGCGGCGTGCATCAGCCCGCCGAAAATGAAAAGGGCAGCACCAAGTGCCGCCAGAGGAATTCCGATGCGAGCTGCTCTCATAGCCTGGGAAATTTTATCACTCCTGGAAGATGGGGAGGAGTAGCCACAAAAAGGCACAAAAAGGCACAAAAAATACAAAGAAATTCTTGCGATGTTTTCTGCTTTTTTGTGGCTACTTCTTTCCCGCCTTTTCCACACTTTCAATATCCCCGGGGCGCCGCAACATCTTATCGACTTCGCCGACGTGAAGATGCTCCAGATAGATATGCTCGCGTGCAAACTCCTCGAGCATGACGTCCTCGCCCTGCACAAGCTCCAGCAATTTTTCGTAAAGCATGAGCGTCTTCTTCTCGTGCCCAAGCGATTCGCGCAAGATGTCGCCGATGTCGTGTTTGTGCGTTTCCAACAAGGGGCCGATAGCCAGCGAAGGATGAGCCCCGAGCTGCGTCACCAGCTCGCCTGCAGCGCGCGCGTGCGAAATGGATTCCGTGGCCTGTTTCTCGAGCCAGCTCACGATCGGGATGCGGTTATAGCCGTATACCATGAACGAATAGTGCGTGTAGTGAATGGCGCCTGCCAGTTCCATTTCCAGTATTTGGTTGAGTGTTTCAACCGCCTTCTTTTTCGTTTCCTCTTTCATTTCGCTCCCCTTTCTTGATTGTATGGTCAAGCCATGCGTTTGTACGAGTGGATCTCGCTGGTTTTCTATGCGGCCTTCGCAGCGCTGGCGTGGCGGCGCCCGTTGCCCCTCCGCCGGCGGTCGCTTGTGACAGCCATCGCCTTTGTCGGTATCGCCGGAATTTTAAGACTGCGGTCCACGGCAGTCCGGGATTGGCTGCCACTGGCCTTTATACCTCTGGCATATTGGCAAACCGGACAGTTTCTGCTGCCGTTGAATAACTGGTTTCAATCCAAGCTGGAATCTTTCGACCGGAAGCATCTGGGCCGGAGATCGCCGCCTTTCATGTGGCCGCTGGAACTGTGTTACCTATTTTGTTATCCGTCAGTGCCGCTTGGTCTGGTTGCTCTCTATCTGTCGGGTATGGGGCGCTTCGCCGAAGAATTCTGGAACGTGGTCCTTCCTCCCGCTTATGCGTGCTACGCGACATTCCCATTTGTCCAAACACTCCCGCCGCGAGCGATCGAGCGTGATACATCGTGGCAGCCTCAACAAACATCATTGCGCAATCTGAACCTGTTCGTTCTCCGCCACGTCAGCATTCAAGCCAATACATTCCCCAGCGGTCATGTCGCTGCGAGCCTCGCCGTTGCTCTGGAACTTTTGTCGCACGTGCCTCCAGCCGGCTTCTTGTTTCTGCTGCTTTCGATCGCGATTGCGGCCGGTGCGTTTTGGGGCCGCTATCATTACGGACTGGACGTGTTATTGGGGGCGTTGCTGGCGGTTGCGTCATTTTTAACGGCCGGGAACCTGAGGTAAGGAACTCTTCGCCCGCGGTATCGTTACGCCGTGGACGTCGAGCGGACCATACAAGCTCTTTCGGAACGACAGACAAAGGGGGAAGCCCGCATCAATAGTCTGCGGAGCGGACGAAACGGCCGTTAAACTAAGGATTGTACGAGAGGATGATGCCTCCTGCCACGATGAAGCAACCGCCGACGATAACGACGCCAGTCGGCTGTCGATCAAACACGAGCCACGAAATGAACTGTGCCACAAGAAAAAAGAACACCACATAGACGCCCAGCAGCCGGCCGAAATCCCACGGCGGCGCATTCACGACATAGCCGTACGTAAATAACACGAGCCCGCCGATTAAAAATAATGAAGCCCTAACGAATGTAGTCGATGCGCGGAGACCCAACCGCACGACCGCATCGCCACCCGCTTCCAGAAGAGCCGCTGAGAGGAGCACAAGCAGGGTTGTGATTATTTGTTTGCCGTTCATTCTGTAACCTCTCTGGCACAAATGATGCTAACGTGAATAAGATTTTCTGAATGATCAAGCGAAAGCCCATTCAGACGCTCGCCCGTGTCTTGGGAACCCTCCTGATTATCGCCGGAATCACGGCCTTCTATTTTTTTATCTTCAACCAGGCGAACAGCATCACGATCGCAATGACGTTCTTATTGGCAACTCTTGGAGTGGCGACGGCCTGGGGTCTGCTCGAAGCCATCATTGCTTCCGTGGCAGGCATGCTGTGCTTCAACTTTTTCTTCCTGCCGCCTATCTTTACCTTCTACCTCGCAGATACCCAGAATTGGGTGGCGCTTTTTGTATTTCTCGTAACAGCCGTCGTCGCGAGCCAGCTTTCCACCAGCGTCAAGCAACGAGCGTTGGAGGCGACCAGACGCCGCGAAGAGATGGAAAGGCTCTACGAGCTCAGCCGGGCTTTGATGTTGGTGGATAAGCAGTCATCCACAGCGGGGCAAATCTCCCAACGCATCGCGCAGGTCTTCGCAGTCGACGGCGTCGCGGTTTTTGACCGCGAAACGGACCAGATTTATAAAACCGGCGCGGCGGATCTTCCGATTTCCGATACGAAGCTGCGAGACTCCGCACTGCAAGCAACGGCCTTTCACGATATACAGATGAACTTGTCCGTTTTGCCTTTGAGCCTCGGCAGGGAACCGGTGGGCAGCCTGGCGATTTATGGCGCTTCAATATCGGATACTGCACTGCATGCTATCGGGAATCTCGCGGCGATTGTCATGGAGCGCGCCCGGGCCGAAGCTACCGCGACCCGCATGGAAGCTGCGCGGCAGAACGAAGCGATGAAGTCGATGCTGCTCGACGCTCTCGCGCACGAGTTTAAAACGCCGTTGACTTCGATCAAGGCCGCGGCGTCGTCCATCCTTGATGAAGCGCCACCGGCGCAAAAGGAACTGGTTGCCGTGATCGAGGAAGAGTCGGATCGTCTGGATTCTCTCGTGAGCGAAACGATCCGCATGGCTCGAATCGAAGCAGGAGATCTTCACCTCGAGAGACGGCCCCAGGGGGCTGCAGATCTGATAAAAACCGCAGTGCAGAAGTTGCGAATTCTGCTCGAAGATCGTGACATTCGGATCGAGACGGATCCCGCCCTTCCCGATGTCTTGGCGGATGCCGAGCTCGTGGAACTCACCGTCCGCCAACTCCTGACCAATGCATTGAAGTATGCAAACCCGGAATCGCCGATCATTATCAGAGCAGCGGCGGCGGACGGTGTTGTGAAGATCAGCGTCAAAGATTTCGGACCCGGCATCGCACCGAAGAATCTTCTAAAGATATTCGAAAAATACTACCGCGTCGAAGACAACACAGCGCGTATACCGGGAACCGGAATCGGGCTGAGTATCGCACGCGATATTGTGAAAGCTCACGGTGGTGATATCTGGGTCGAAAGCGTGTTGGGAGAAGGATCCGAATTTTTCTTTACACTGCCCGTGGCCGAGAGATTGGCAGAACAGAAACGATGAGTGCCGGAAAGATTCTGGTTGTCGATGACGAGCCGCAGATCCGCCGCGTCATGCGGGTCATTCTCGCGGGCGAGAATTATGAGGTTATGGAAGCCCGTTCCGGCGAAGCCGCTTTGCTCCGCTTTCGTGAATTTCTGCCTGACCTTGTACTACTCGATCTCAATATGCCGGGAATGAGCGGGCTGGAAACATGCCGGAGCATTCGTGACACCTCGGATGTGCCCATCATCGTGCTTACTATCCGCCGTGAAGAGGAAGAAAAAGTAGAGGCCCTCGATGCAGGCGCGGACGACTACGTCACCAAGCCGTTTGGCAAACAGGAATTGCTTGCTCGCATTCGCGCCGCTTTACGACGATCGCCCGCCTCGGCGACTTCCGGGCCGCGCACATTCTCGACGGGCGACCTCGAGGTCGATTTCGAAACACGAAAGATCCGATCGGGGAAAAAAGCCGTTCGCCTGACTCCCAAAGAATTCGACCTTCTGCGTTACCTGGTCTCGCACGCCGGCAAACCGGTCCCCCACCGGGAACTGCTGCAGGCGGTATGGGGACCCGACTATGGCGACCAGACCGATTACTTGCGCGTCTTCATCACCCACCTTCGAAAGAAAATCGAGCCCAATCCCGCCAAGCCTCAATACATCCTTACCGAACCTTGGATCGGCTACCGGTTCGGCAATTGATCCTACATTTTTGTAATCTCACAATTTTCCTTACGGCTCGATACCTTTTGCTTTGAACGCAGGCGCGACTGTTGATCCGGTAATGAACTTGACGGCTGCCTGAGCGGCATCCATATTTTTGGAAGCCGCGCTGATTCCGGCTGCGAACGTGACGTAATCCTGAAACTTTGGCGGTAAAGGCCCGGCAAACTCCACGCCCTTTGCAGGAAGTATTTCGCTGATCAGCGTGATGACAAGATCGGCTTGCCCGGTACGAACCAACTCCATCGATTGATCGACGTTCTTTGTGAGCCTGACTTTGGGTTTGAGCCGATCCGCGACGCCGAGCTCGTTGATCATCCTGTCGATGGCCGGCCGGCTCGCGCCTTCTTCTCCCCACGTCATGCTTTTGGCGTTCAACAATTCTTGCTTGATCGCATCGGCCGTGCGGATATCGGGTTTTGCCGTACCTGCAACCACACCGACGCCAACACCAATGCGGCCGATCTTGCCTCGGCCATGAGCCGCAAGCTTGCCTTCCTGGGCGAGGCTATCGAGTACATCCGTTGTCAGCACGGTGACGTCAAACGGTTCATTCGCTTCGATCTTGCGCTTTATAGCGGCGGACGGATCGAACTCAACCGTGAGAGGCCTTCCGATGGCGCGCTCCCATTGGGGAATCAGGTCTTGGAGTGCCGCCCTAACACCGTTTGAAGCGAGCACGCGGAGCGGTTCTCGCTGAGAAAAGCTGGAAACACTCACAACCAAAACCGCAACCGTGAAGAGAATTCCTGACCAGTACAACCGTCGCTTCATAAGAATCTCCTATAGGAGGAAATCGCTGGCCTATATCCTCTGCTCTCTCGTCTATTCAGCCAAGAGTTTTTCAGTTGAATTCCGGGAACAACCACTAGTCGACAGGTGCAGTAGCGATCGCCGTAACTGGACCTCAGACCTCGGATCGTTTAACCTCTATGTTCGGAGATGCATGGAGCCAAGGGGGTATTTATGAATCGCAGAGCCGTGATCATGGTGGTAGGCGCGTTAGCGATGTTATTCTCGGGCGGCGTGTTGAGACTCCCCGCCGAAGAGCCGGTGAGTCTTACCGGCCATATCAAATCTGACGAAGAAGGTCTGATGGAAGGCGTGGCGGTCAGCGCCAGGCGCGCCGGGTCGAACATGACTCTGACGGTGCTCTCGAACGCAAAAGGCGTTTACTCATTCCCACAGAACCGGCTCGACGCGGGCCAGTACTCCATCACCGTGCGCGCTGTGGGTTATGATCTGGCAAGCCCGGTCACAGTCGCGGTTTCTCCGCAGTCTCCGGCGACGGTGGATCTCCAGCTTCGCAAGGTAGCCGATATATCCTCGCAGCTCACCAATGCCGAATGGCTCATGAGCGTGCCTGGAACCGAACAGCAGAAGAACGGGGTAAGCGGCTGCGTCAGCTGTCACACGTTGCAGCGCCTCTTCAAGTCCGGACACGATGCCGACGAATTCGTGCAAGTGATGGTGCGGATGGCGGGCTACGCTCCTGGCAGCAACCCTCTCAAGCCGCAGCGCCGCGTCGGCGAGATCGAGCCGATCAACCCAGAGCGGTTCCGCAAGCAAGCAGAGTGGCTCGCTGCAGTGAATCTCAGTTCGGTCAGCAGGTGGGAGTACGCGCTGAAAACGCTGCCGCGGCCCACGGGCACGGCCACGCGCGTCATCATTACGGAATACGATTTGCCGCGCAAAGTGGCGATGCCTCATGACGTGATCGTCGATGCCTCCGGCATGGCGTGGTACAGCGACTTTGGCTCGCAGTATCTGGGGAAGCTCGACCCCAGCACGGGCAAGGTGACCGAGTACCCCATTTCCGAATTCAAGAGCGGTTTCCCGCAGGGCAGCC
>MNKP01000137.1 GCA_001920875.1 Acidobacteria bacterium 13_1_20CM_2_55_15 | reverse complement strand
AAAATTGCCATTGGTGCCGACCATCGCGGATATGAAATGAAAGAGGCAATTAAAGGCTTGCTGGCCGAGCTTGGCTATACGTGTCAGGATTTCGGGACGAACTCTACAGAGACAGTCGATTACCCCGATATCGCTCATGCCGTCGCGCTAGCCGTGTCCCGAAAGGCATGTGATCTTGGGATCATGATCGATGGCGCGGGTATTGGGTCTTGCATGGTTGCCAACAAAGTTCCTGGCGTGCGTGCGGCCATGTGCTACGACGCAACTTCTGCACGAAACAGCCGCGAGCACAATGGCGCAAATGTTCTGACGCTGGGCAGTACGGTGATTTCCGACAAGGAGATGCGTGAAATCGTGCCAGTCTGGCTCTCAACAGAGTTGACCGAGGAGCGCCATCGGCGCCGTATCGCCAAGATTGACGCGCTGCTTTAGGAAGTGCCTATACCGATGTTGCTGCGCGGGAAGTGAATCTGCTGCATAGCAGCGGCGATTGCTGTGCACGAAACGGTTTTTGCTGTCCAGCATCCGCGGTTCCTAGACAGCATCTGATTTTGCTGTCCAGCATCCGCGGTTGCTGGCACTTCGTCGGCTCTTTTCTGGCACTATGGCAACACCCCGCCGACGATTTTGCGGCCGGTGCCGCTGCAGCCCTCGTCACCGAATCGGATAAACTTCTGGATCCGCTTCCCGGTATCGACCTCGGCTGTGTATAGGTTGCCGTGGGAGTCGATGCTGACCTGGTGGAGCCAATGGAACTCACCGGTTTCGCGCCCGCTCCGCCCGAGCCGGCCTAATTCCTCCAGTGTGTCTCTCTTCAGGACGTACATCGTCATGTTGGAGTTATCGCCGACGTAGAGGCAGGACTGCTTGGCATCAGTCGAGAAATTCATCGATACTGCCGAGCCGGGGAGACCGTTCGTCTTTAGCGCCACGGACTGCTCCTTGACGAAGCCGCACTTGCCCGCTTCGCCGGCCGGGTTCAGGCATTCCTTACCTAGGATAGGATCGCGACCGTTGAAGACCTGGATGCGGTTGTTGCCGCGGTCGCAGACATAAATAAGCCCTTCCTTGCTGATCTTGACGCAATGCACCGGATTGCGGAAGAAGGCCGGCTTCATATTCCCCTTGGCGAAGTCGGCCATCCAGTCGCCGGCTGCGGCCGAGGCCTTGTCGTCGACCGGGTTGTTGCCGTACGCGCCGAAATGGCCGATATATTTGCCCGTGGCCGCATCAGCGATGACCACCCGCCTATTGCCGTAGCCATCCGACACATACATACGATTGGTCGCCGGATCGACGGTGATGTCGGCGGGAAGATAGAACAGGGGCGTGCCGTTGCGGCCGCCATCCTTGTTGTTGCTGTCCGGCCCCTTTCCTCCGGGACCGCCGATCATCATCACAAACTTGCCGTCCTTGGTGAACTTCAGGATCATCCCGTCGGCACCGTTCGTCGATGCCCAGGCTGAACCGTTCGGATTGCCATTGGGGTTGTTGCCGCCGAGATAGACAAAGCCGTTGTGGTCGACAAAGATGCCGTGCTCGGTGGCCGGCCAAACGCAGCCTTCCCCCGCCTTGCACTTATCGGGATCGGCCGGGCCGCCCCATGCGCGCAACAGCTTGCCGTTTGAATCGAATTCCATGACCGACGGCGCGGGCAGGCAGCAATCACCGAGCGCTCCGTATGGACGCAAAAAACCCATCGCGTCGACGGGTTTTCCGTCCTTCGATTTATGGGTCGCCGTGGTCAGCGCCGCCTCGTCGCTGGTCAACGTGCGTGGTCGCTGGTAGATCCAGACGTGGTCGTCTGGCGCGACATACAGGCCTCCGACTTGTCCGATGATCCAGTTGTTGGGAAGCTTCTGGGGCCAGCCGGCGTCAGCGATGAAGCCCGGCACTTTAGCGGTCGGCGGCACACCGTACACGCCGGACCGCTCGGCAAGCCGCTCCAGAATGCCGGTCGCAGCAAGCGCCTTATAGTCGGGCTTCGGTGCCTGGGCCTCGCCTGTCTGGGTTACAAGCACAGCCAGCAGCACTCCACAAATGGCAAACAGTTTCAGATTCATACTCACTCCTCGTTTCCTCACTGGATTAGTGTGTTCTCACTATCTCGAGCAGGTGGGGCGGGACGTCTGGCGTCTCCAACGTTCTCCTTTATGGCTCAAGAAAATCGGCCAATTATACAGCCGGCGAGATTCTTCATTAACGGAATTCTCAGCAGTCCAGAAGAGACTAAACGGCCGACAGGGGTGATGGAATCCGATCTAGCCTGGAAAGCAAGCTTGCTATCCCGCCCGAAGGAGTCTCACCGGAAAGGCGAAGCGCCGCGCCCGATCCAATGGACGGCTTGTAGTTCGTTCAAACCCAAATGACCGCATTCAATGCTGACATGCGTGAAATATGGCGAAGTGGACGGCCAGATTAGGTCCAGGTGACTCGGAGCGAAAGCGCACTCGATCTGTCCGCGTCCGCTGTGCGCGCGCAGGAGAATTTTCTCGAGCTGTTTCCCACCGGAAATGTACAACGCCGCAGCTATCAAGCGCCTTAGTCCCCTTTGAAAGCCTTATCGTAACGCCCAACGAGTTCCGACTGTGCGAGGATATGCCCTCTAATTGCAGCTTCCACGGCCGCGCGGTCTTTGAATGTCTTTCCCTGCAACGTGATGTTAATGGCGTAGAGCCGAAAGAAATAGCGGTGTTCACGGTCAGGAGGACAAGGTCCGAGATAGCCGGGGTTACCTGTACCGTTCAGTCCCATCGTTGAGCCGGCGCCTTCTGCAATCCCTGTGCTGTTTGCGGGCAGATCCCAGACGAACCAGTGATCGAAATTGCCGCTGGGGACCAGGTCCTTTGGAACATCGGGATCGTGCATCGTTAGGACAAGCTGCTTGGTGCCGGCTGGAACATTTCCGAAATTGAGAGACGGGTTGAGGTTCTGCCCTTCGCAGGTAAATTTAGCGGGAATTTTTTCATTCGACTTGAACGAGGGCGACGTCAGGTCCACTGCATTGGCTGCTCGTGCTGCTAACAGTACGGTTGTTAGGAGAACGATCGTCTTCGACAATACTCTACTCATAAAGGACCCCTTTGTTATTACATTAAAGGGCGATTATAAGCCGACATCACCTCACGTTAATCTGGTAAGAGAGATTCGCTCATCAAACGCAGCCAAATGCGGTCAAGCGGCCTTCGCGTGATCTTCGAGAGCTTCGGAAAAGCGGCTATTTTTCGGCGTAGATTGCAAAGTATTTGAAGATCGCGTCGCAGTGCTTGCAGCGCCTGAGATGGTTATGTTCTTCGTAATTCAATTCGCCATTGTCTCGGACGAATGCCCAAATGCTGCTCGCTTGAACGTGTTTGAATTTGGAAATGGACCGTCGAACTTCAGTGCATGAGTCTGTCCAGGAGGAAACACGGGCGTGCCACGGGCCCCCTGACCTTGAGCACTAGGCTGAGCGGACACGCCGCAGGAATCCGCCAGCGGTCCCGGCGAACCGCTGAAACCGTTAGTTTGTACGGCTAAGATCGATCCAACGAACACCAGCGACAACGTGGCCGTGCTCATTGCCGACAGCATAAACATCGACCGTTCACTTGGCGTCTGCGGTCTAGTAGCCATTAGACCCTCTGAGGAAAATCCAATTTTGTGCGAACAATATTTGGAAGGGTTACCCGGCCTTCAACGTTACCAGAGTGCCGGGCAGAACAAAGGCCTTTCGCCCTTCAGTTTCGGAGTCGTACCAGCGCCAGTATCCTGTCAGGACCTCGCCCGAACAGCGGGGACATCGAGCAGGTTGCTCCAAAATGTAATCCGTCAATTCCGGATCAGAACCAGTGATGCAGTCGAGGACGTAGTCGAAAGGAATTTCGGCTTTGTCGGGCTCGCACGCCTCACAAGAATCGATCTGTTGTTCCGCTGCCCGTATAGTGTTCTGGTCAATCAGGACAGGTATCGTGTTTTTCCAGGAGGGACGAACTCGTTCAGGACGACCCATAATAACACGCGCCTGCGCGAATAAATTTTGTCGCACCCAGCACGGGAATTCTAGACCGATAATAAGTACTTTTCAAAAGTTTTCTAATAAGGAGCGGGTACACCTTCCGAGTTGCTTGATTTGCGACTCGGAGCTTGGTTGGCTAGGTTCTTAATCAAGTCCTTTTGTAGGCAGGAGCTCCGAGCCGCGGTTGGTTGTTTACGGTTCACCTCCTTGGTTAATGGTTGACTTCGAAAGGTAAGTAAAATTTTGGTTACGTATGAGTTTCTGTCAAGAGTTTCGGGAGGACACGATGAGGGCCGGCGTCTGCCCGTCACGGGCGCTTTGCCAAAAAATCGGGAACGTTACACAAAATGCACAAAAGGAGGCCAAAAAGCACAAAAACTACTTCTCTTGTGCCTTTTTGTGATCTCCATTGTGCCTTTTGTGGTCCATTCCCCTTTTCGTGGGGACGTGAATTTGCTAATTTGCAGCCGGTGCGAGGTTTTCGGTTAATTCGATATATGTTCCCCACGGATCGGTCAGAAACGCGATTTTGACGTTCGAATTCGGAACCATCCGAGGCGGCGCCTCCAACTTGGTTCCCGACGTTTCCAGGTTTTTCACCAGCGCGTCGAGGTTCTTCACTTCGAAACCAATATGGTCGAGCGAACGGCCTTTGGTGGGTTCACGCTTCGTGTCACTGCGCGAGAAGGACACGTTGAACCGGTGAAAGTAAACACAATCCGTTACTCCTGACGTGGCCACCGTCTTGCGCTTGCCTGTCAGGCCGCCGAGGTTTTTATCGTACCAGGCCTGGATTGCAGGAATATCCGTCGGGGGAAGAAGCATGTGAATGTGATCCATCCCGACCGGGCCCGGCAATGATGGATCGCCAAACACTTCCACGCGAACCCCATCCGGAGCCTCGACGTAGCCCTGATTGGGGTTCGTCGCTCCAATCGTGTACTTGACATCGGCAGCCTTCCATTTCGCGCGCGCGGCGTTAATGTCTTTCAGGACGAATCCGAAATGATCGACGATCGAACCCGCCGGCGGAGCCGTCGGATCGCCCTGACGCAACATGATAAAGACTCCGGGAAATTGGATGAGGGTGAGCGGGCCGTTTTTGACGACCGCGCCTCCCATCATCTCGGTCCAGAACTTTGTTTGAGCCTCGACGTTTTTCACCACCAAATGAATGTGCCCCAGCCGCACGCCCAAGTCGTTGGCCGGCTCCGCCAGCTGCCCAAACGCGGAGATGCAATTGAGAATGAGACCCAGAAAAGCGGCTGACACGATCATTGATGAAAGTTTCAGCTTCATAAAGTTCTCTCCTCCAAGTGTCTGTTCAACTGTAGCGGCGATCTGCCTCTTAAGGCTGCGCGCTATCCGACGCGCGTATCTTGTCTGCTGCATGAAGGCATTTCGCTGAACCGTGGTTCTAGTGACGAATGGCGCAACGCTCACCTTCTTCGCGGCAAAGGGCGCCGTGCCGATTTTCTTAGCTGCAAACGGAGAGGTTGCGTACTTCTGCCGTTGGAATGAAGCGGTTCTGGCCGTCTTTATTAAGTACGATGGGCGGCTGGAAAATGACGAGCCAGAGTATCCAGACCCAACAGTCTGTCCGACCGATTCCAGCGGCAGAAGAAAAAACCCAACGAGCGCAATCGCGATCCGTTTCAGCACGATGCGCAGTTATTGCCCTGGTCCGCGATAAGTGACTTGCTTCTTTGCGGCTGCATCCATCTCTTCGGGCGTAAGCAGTGGTGTAGTCCTGAGGCTGGTTACTGCGCTAGAATTCACGGCCAACGACATCGCAGCGATGGAAACGTTGTCCGGAGCATCGACGACACCGACGAAATCCGTATCGCCAAATGTGAAGTAGAACGCCTCGAGCCTGGCTCCAGCCTCCTTCATCAGGGCCTCAGCAACCTGACGGCGTTTGGACCCACCGTCTTTGCGAACACCTTTTGTACCCTCAGCTGTGTAACTGCCTTGAATCAGATACTTCGGCATGGTACGCCTCCTTCTTTGAAATTGGATTCAGAAAGTATACCGCTATTTCCAGCGTTCCATAGCCTGGCGGTGTTGAGATTCCGGGGGGAGCTCCGCAAGCTCAATACGCACGCCATTCAGATCGGTAATGTTCGACAGAATCGCTTTGGTGGGGCTGACGCGAGTCTCGCTGATGTTGGCTCCCCGCTGTTTGAACATAGATGCGACCTGCGCCATGTTCTCCACGTGAATCCCAAAATGATTCATTCCCAGCGGACGCCCATTCGCCGGTTGCAATTCGACGAACGTATTCTTGCTGATCTGAACGTAGACCAGCGCCACGTTTCCCTTCTCGTCAACGCTCCGGAAAGCTTCGGGAAATCCTAACGTCTTCGTATAGAAAGTCACGGCCTGGTCGAGATTCGGTACGGCGATACCGACGTGGTTCATGCCGACGAGCCCGCGGTTCGGGCTCTGGTTCTGAGCGACGGCAGCGTCGACGGCCAATCCGACCACGATGCCTGCAATGAACAGAAATGCGTTACGCATAAGCGGTCCTCCGTTGTTTTCCTGTGGCGTTTCACTTGCCCGAGATATGGGCAGTGTCCTTCTCGTTTTCACAAACCCAATCCAGTAAATCGGTGTCCGGCATCAATTCCCATCCGAGCCGCACCGTCCATGGTTTCTTGTACGCTTTCGGATCATCGATCGTGATCTGGACATCCATGTGTCCGAAATCCACGCGGCGGAACCGCTCGGTAATGTGTAATGCGTCGCTATGCGGATGGCCGTTGTCATCGAGCCAGGTGGCCTCGTTGATACCGATCGTATCGACCACCAGAGTATCCTTATCCCATTTGGCGGTCGAATATCCGTACCAAGCCGGCTCGGGGTCCTTAGGTAACGGCCGCCCATCCGTAAATATCTGGCGATAGGAATGGTATGACTCGAACAGTATAGCGATGAGTCCGGGGACTTGAATGATCTTGCGAGGAGTGAAGTGCCCGTCGAAATCCGTCACGCTGTGCGGTAGACAACGCCCTCCCGGCCGGTCCTTGGCATTGTTAGCGACGCGTTGTTTGTAGAGCTGTTCCGCCCATGGTTGCATCGGGATTTCAGTTCCGCCCGCGCCGAGATTCTCGAGGAATCTGCCGTCGGGAGCTCTCCAGATCCCGGAAAAATCCGGAGTCCCATCGGGCAGCTTTGGTGCAGGAGCCTTCAGGTTAGGTTTTCCTTCTGCGGTTCGCGGAATGCGCGGATCGGGATAGTCGATCCACTGCGCGCTCGCCGTCACGGAAAAGACGACGAGACAAAATCCTATTAGAAGACCATGAAATACTCGCATTGTGCTCCCCCTAGAAGATCGCATTATATATAATTCGCGCTACTATGAATCGCAGAGAACTACTAAAAGGTCTGGGTGCTGGTGTTATGGTAGCAGGTCTTCCGAGACGGGGATTCCCGGCTGCGTCTGTCATGCCGAAGGCGCTGCTCTTCGACACGTTCGGAACGGTGGTAGATTGGCGCGGCTCCATCATTGAGGAAGGCCGCGTTTGGGGAAAAGCCAAAGGCATTAACCTGGATTGGGGCGGCTTTGCCGACCGGTGGCGCGCCGGCTACGCTCCCGCCATGGAGAAGGTGCGCAAGGGCCAACTTCCCTGGACGAAGCTCGATGTTCTGCACCGGATGATTCTGGACGAAATCCTGATGGAGTTCAGGATGATGCCGGCGTTAAGCGAGGAAGAAAAGGACCACTGGAATCGCGTCTGGCATCGGCTGAAACCGTGGCCCGACTCCGTGCCCGGCCTGCGGCGCCTGAAGAAGAAGTTCATTATTGCGCCGCTATCCAACGGCAACGTCGGCTTGCTGACGGATATGGCTAAAAACGCCGGCATCCCCTGGGACGCGATCCTCTCGGCGGAGCTTGCCAGACACTACAAACCGGATCGCGAAGCCTATCTCACTTCTGCCGATCTCCTTGGTCTCAAACCCCAAGAGGTGATGATGTGTGCCGCACATGTGGGCGATCTCAATGCCGCCCGCAGTTTCGGATTGCGCACCGGGTTCATCCATCGTCCGAGCGAGTATGGACCCACACGTCAGGCCGACAAAGCCGCTCCCGGGCAATTCGATGTCGTCGCCAAGGACATGCTGGACCTGGCCGCACAACTTGGAACCTGACGCGTTCAATTACACTGCTTCGTACCATGAACTGCGCCCCTGTCCCTGAAGTTGAAGCCGGCCGCTTTGGACGAGTTGCCGAAGGTGCAACTTCAAAGTGTTCCGATTCGCCTTCGTAATTGCCAAGGCGGCAGTGAGCGTGAGACGGCCGTGCTGGCGTGCTAACTGAAGCAACTGCTCGTCCAGAGTAGAAAGCGCGGTCATCAGCCGTTCCCGCTTCACTTTTTCGGCGAGAGAATTTTTCTGCTCGACGAGACAAAGCAGGAAAAAACGTAACCAGTCCATGAGATGGGATTCGTCCTTATCGAGAGTTCCCTGAGCACTTCGCAGCGCGCGATAGTACTGTTCCCTGTTCTCTTCGACCACACGCTCGAGCGAACTGTAAGGAACATAAATGTAACCGGTCCGCAGAAGCAGCAAATTGGTGAGCACCCGCGCTAGCCTGCCGTTGCCGTCCTGAAACGGGTGGATCGCAAGAAATCGAACGATGAAAACGGCGACGACCAGAAGCGGATGATGAGTCTTTCCTCCAAGCTCCCGGTTCGTCCATGCAGCCAGTTCCTCCATCAACCGCGGCGTTTCCGAGGGAGTAGCAGTTTCAAAAATGACGCCGACACTCCGGCCATGTTCATCGAAGGCTTCAACATTATTCGGGACGGTCTTGTAGCTGCCGCGATGATATTCATCGCGGGGCGAAAACTTGAGGAGGATTCCGTGAAGTTGTTTGATGTGGTTCTCCGTCAACGGTATCTCGCGCCAGGAATTAAACACGAGCTTCGTCGCCTCCGCATAGCCAGCGACTTCCTGCTCGTCTCGGGTCCTGAATGAACCCAGATCGAGATTGGCTAGAAGAACATCGACGTCCCGATCCGTTAGCCGGGCTCCCTCGATCCGGGTCGATGCCCCTACAGACTCCACTGTAGTGATATGCCGCAGTGTCGCTAAACGATCCGGAGCCAGAGTGCCCAAGGCCGTCCAGGCACCTTTGAATTCGTCGATTTCGCCCACCAGCCGAAGCAGATCCGGCGTAAGTATCAGATTCCTGAAAGGATCCAGCGGCATACCCGTAATTATACCCAAATAATACCCATTATTCCATACGGGTATCATTGGGTAGGAATACGGGTATATGGGGCTTAGGCGCGCCCGTATGCACCGTCGCGCATTGAAATTTAACGTTCAGGTTCGGTCGATATATAGCTGAGGCGGGTGACTTCGCTTTTTCGGCGCTGTTGGAAAATTAGGCTTGGGACGAATCAAAATACTCAAGGGCCGCGGAATAAAAACGTCACTGCTTTTCAGCAGCGCGGCCGCCGCGGAGGATATTTGCGACAGCTTCGTTCCCTTCGTGGCAGGCATACTCGAAGATCTGATAATTCGATTCGCGGCTGAGGGGAATTGCGACTTTCCAAGGCCGCGTATAGATATTGGGGTCGTCGACGGTAACTTCGTAATTGATGGTATCCGCATCGACGCGCGTGAACCGTTCCACGACGTGAAGGGCTTCACTCTGGGGGATACCTTTGATGCGTCCGGTAGCGGCGCTCGTCGCAATCCAACCTTTGTTATTGTAGTTGGTTGTATCGACAACCAACGTATTGCCTTCCCAGTGCCCGCGCGGATCGCCGTCCCACAGTTTTACACCGGAAGAAATGTGCGGTTTTCCGTCCAGGGGAATGATGCGCGCATTATGGATCATTTCGTAAAAAATGATGACGTAGCCTGGAATCTGGACGATGCGGTACGCATTGTTGTAGCCGGCCGGAAACATCCCGCCGGGAATGCCCCGCGTGATGCATCGGTCCCAAAGGCTCATGTACTGATATGAGTCGGCGACGTGAGCAAGATCGTAATCACGTCTGGCTTCGGCCTCGGGTTTCACCGGAACTCTTCCATCGGGCGGATCGACGACGAGTGATGTTCTTCTCGACTTGACAACGCTGGTGCCCGAGTCGAACCAGAATTGATTATAGGCACCCACATCGCCTGGCTCCGGAGGACGATCGACGCGATTGCCCGCGGCCCGCGCCTCCAAATCCTTCACCTCTTTTTCCGTCAGGAATTCCTTTCCGGCAAGTTCGCGAGGCCGCTCAAAAAGTGTGATTGTAGGGTTCGTCCACACGCCCTGCAGGTCTGGTTGACCATCCGGAGTTTTCGACGGAGTCCAGGGTTTCGCTACCTGTGCGGCCAGAGGCGCCTCGATGAACGCGATCAGGACGGTGATTACGAGCAATCGGAGTTTCATATCATTCCTTCTCCTCAGTCGACAGGCGTGCTGCCGGAATCCCCGCCATAGACACGCCATTCCCCGTTCTTCGCCCCTTGCTGACCGGCGACGGTCATCGTCAGCAGAAACACGAGAGCGACAAGCACCAAAACTTTTGGTTGAACCAGCTTTCGTGCCATCTTCTGTCTCCTTACCTTCCGTGTCGCGCGTAAATTCGGAGACAGACTCCCCTCTAAGTTAGGAGGGGAGTCTCTCCCTAAACCACTCGCGACGATATGCGACACGATCTTGGAAGTCAAGAAAGCGGATGTTGGTGTACAATGCGCGGCTAGTTATTTAAGTTCAGCTACGGATACTCGTATCCACGAGGCCGTTCCCGCGCAGCGCAAGGGCGCGCGAAGCGCAAGCCCGGCAGGGCGCAGCCTCAAACGAAGCGCGCAGCCTCAAGAGTGGAGTCGACAAATCTATAACGGGACTTAAAGAATCCGTTTTCTCTATCCCGGGAAGGAGGGAGCATGAAGCGTAATTTGTGCATCGGCTTGCTGTTTGTCGTGGTGCTGGCGTTGCTGTTGGCGGCGAGCAGCATATTGCAGAAGCGAGCTGCTGTCGAAGCTGCGGGTGTCCAGGCCCCGCGATTCGAAGTCGATCCTCTGTGGCCGAAGCCGTTGCCGAACCATTGGCTGTTGGGCCAAACCATTGGAGTGTCGGTCGACGACAAAGACCACATCTGGGTCATCCATCGCGCGGGGTCGCTCGAGCAGGGTGAGTTGCACGCAACGACCAATCCACCTATTGCGCAGTGTTGCGCGCCTGCGCCGCCTGTTCTGAACTACGACCAGGAGGGCAACCTGCTGGCGAGTTGGGGTGGACGCGGCGAGGGCTATGATTGGCCTGAATCCAATCACGGAATCACGATCGATTACAAAGGCAACGTCTGGATCGGCGGCAACGGCGTCGGCACACCGCCGGGAGCGCGCGGACGAGGCGCGCGGGGCGCGCGCGGGGAGCAAGTGCAGAACGAAGAGCAGGCCGGCGCTGCCATTGGATATACCAATGACACGATGATTCTCAAATTCACACAGGCCGGGAAGTTTCTCATGCAAATCGGCAAGCCCGGTCAGAGCAAAGGCAGCAACGACGTTGAGAATCTTCGAAGACCGGCGAAAATTTTCGTAGACAAGCAAACCAATGAGGTGTACGTGGCCGACGGCTACGGCAACCATCGCGTGATTGTGTATGACGCCGACACCGGGAAATACAAACGGCATTGGGGCGCATACGGCAACAAACCGGATGACACGAATCTGGGTCCTTACAATCCCGACGCGCCTCCCGTGCAACAGTTCCGCAACCCGGTTCACTGCGCCGAACTTTCCGTCGATCGCTTGCTCTATGTATGCGACCGCGCTAATGATCGCGTCCAGGTGTTCAAGCCCGATGGAACGTTCGTTAAGGAAGGGTTTGTAAACAAACGGACACTTGGTTCCGGCTCGGCTTGGGACATTGCGTTCTCGAGGGATGCGCAACAGAAGTACCTCTATCTGACCGACGGCGAGAATGATCGCGTGCACATTCTGGATCGCGACTCACTCCAGGTCTTGACCACGTTCGGTGAAGGCGGACGCCAACCTGGGGAATTCTACGGAGTGCATAGCATCGCTACCGATTCCAAAGGCAATATCTACACCGGAGAAACCTATCGCGGACAGCGCGTGCAGCGTTTCGTATTTAAAGGACTCGGGCCCGTCACCAAGGAAGACCAAGGCGTTTTGTGGCCTAAGAAATGACAAGTGACAATTGAACAGTGAACAATGAACATTAAATGCTTTGTCATTGTTTACTGTTCGATTGTCATTTGTCATCTGACTCCAAAATTCTTGCACCCCTAAATTGTCCGCCTGGTCGTTATAATGGGTGCCTATGACCAAGCGAATCGGTTTTTTGGTGTTCGTCCTTTCCCTCCTCGCCGTTAGCACTACTGCCCAAAGCAAACTTCTCCCCGGCATGCCCGCTCCATTGGATATGAGCGATATTTATTCGGCGGATCGTCCCGGTGCTCTGAACCCTGTCGTGAAGAATTTCCTTCAACGCGTGTACGTTCCCAATACCGAAAGCAACACCGTTTCGGTAATTGATCCCACGACGTACAAAGTGATCGAGACGTTTCAGGTGGGCCGGCAACCACAGCACGTCACGCCGTCCTACGATATGACCAAACTGTGGATCCTCAACGACAAGGGCAACAGTTTGACGGCGATTGATCCGGCCACCGGTAAGATGGGCGAGACCGTTCCCGTCGATGACCCCTACAACATGTATTACACACCCGACGGCAAGTACGCGATCGTCGTCGCCGAACAGATGATGCGCCTCATGTTTCGAGAGCCCAAAACAATGGCGCTGAAAAATTCCGTTTGGTTCAACTGCAAAGGAATCGACCATATGGATTTCTCTGCGGATGGAACTTACCTGATCGCAAGCTGCGAGTTCGGGGACAAGATCATCAAGGTCGATGTGCAATCCCAAAAGCAGGTCGGAGCTCTGGAGCTTGGCCCGCACAATGGACCCCAGGATGTAAAACTTTCACCAGACGGGAAAGTTTTTTACGTCGCCGATATGCATGCCGATGGAGTTCACCTCATCGACGGAGATCAAATGAAGAAGATCGGTTTCATACGTACAGGTAATGGCGCCCACGGCCTGTACGTGAGCCGGGATTCCAAAATGCTCTATGTAACGAATCGCAATGAAGGAAGTATTTCGCTCGTCGACTTCAAGACCCAAAGCGTCGTCAAGAAATGGCAGTTGCCCGGCGGCGGAAGCCCGGACATGGGCGGGGTCTCCGCCGATGGCAAAGTGCTCTGGCTTGCCGGCCGATACAACGCCGAGGTCTATGCCATCGATACCAATGACGGCCATCTCATCGCGAAAATTCCAGTCGGAAAGGGCCCTCACGGGCTTTGCGTGTATCCGCAGCCGGGAAGGTACTCCTTGGGGCACACCGGGATCTTTAGATAAATGACAATTGAACATTGAACAAGGAACATTTTTGGCGGAAATGTTCAATGTTCAAATCGTCATTTTTCATTTCGACATCCGAATGAGATCCTCGTAACTCGTCAGTTGTCCGGAATTGAACGCTTTCACGACCTCCGCCATTGGCGACAGAAGTTGAATAAAGCGGCCCCGATTGAACTGGCGAGGCGGCAGCGCATCACCGAAGGCGAAGTGGGAGCTCCGGATGAACGTGCTGAGAGGATCCATCGGAAATGCAGCGACATTCGTCAGGAAATGCCGCCAATCATCGCCCTGTTGAAAGAGATACTGCTCCACGTTTGACGTGTAGAACGCTGTGACGATGGCTCCGTGATCCTTCAGATAACGTGCGACATTGCGCAGGGCCTTCGAACCTGCGAAATCACCGACCACAGGAATGATCAGATTTTTTCGTTCAAGGTCACGAACGGTCTGGAAGTTCTCTTCTGTGGCAAGATAGCTTCGGGCCTGTCCTTGTTGGTCTGTCGCTGTCATGAGGTCCGCATACGTCGCTCCATATCCACCGAAAAACGATGCGGAATAGCCAAACACGCTGCCGGTATCAAAGAAAATCCGGTAGATGAAATCGATCGACTCCTGGTCGGCCGGAGTGAGTGGGAAACGATGCTCTTTCATCAGCCGGGCTTTGATCGCCTGTAGATTCTCCCGATACATGTCCGCATCGGCTGAAACAGCTCTGAAAGCCTGGAAGAGTTGCCGCGCCGTCGATTTTTCAGTCAGACCTGGCGGCGCTTTACGTGAGAACAACCGGGAGAGGAACTCAACCCGGTCGGACGACATCTCAAAGACCGCTTTGTAGATCAGATGCTCGATCATGTTCTGCCGCCGGATATCGAAGATGAAGGCCATCTTCGGTTGCGTCGCCGCAATATAGGTGAAGTTCTGCTCGGGCCCGACACCAAGATACACACCGCCAGGCTTGCGGTTCTCCTTGAGCCGTGGAATGACATATTGGAATTGCAATTCATTCGACATGTACTCGAATCGGAAGGAACCGCTCTGTTCGGAAAAATCGGAGATCATTTTCCAGTACGCGTCATCCGCAAGCTCACGCGGAAGAGTGTCGGCGGCTTTGTAAGACGGAACGGTGAGGAGAAATGCCGTTAGGCAAACGACGCATCCAAGGCCGGCGGATTTAGCAAGTCGGCGACAAACCATTACACAACCTCCGTTACGAAAAGTAAGCCACAAAGAGTCACATAAAGACACGAAAGTTTTACTCATTTTTGCCTTTTTCTGGCTGAATCCTGTTTACCGCCGATGAGAAATGAACACTGAACAGTGAGCAATGAACGATTTTTGGAGAAATGTTCAATGTTCACTGTTCAATGTTCATTTCTCATTGGAAGGTGGTAGACTACCCCCCGTTCAAAACGAAGGAGGCACAACCAAATGAAACTTACCGCGATTCGATCCTTGGTTGCGATTCTGGCTGTGTTCGCCATCATGGCCGTGTGTGCGAATGCGCAGCAAGATTTCAGCAACGTTCAGGTCAAGACCAACAAGATCAGCAACAACTTCTACACGCTCGATGGTCAAGGCGGCACAATTGGCCTGCTGGTCGGCCCCGATGGCGTGTTCATGGTGGACGCCCAGTTCGCCCCTCTGCACGACAAGATTATGGCCGCCGTCCGGCAGATCACCAAGTCGCCAATTAAATTCGTGGTCAACACGCACGTGCACGGCGACCACACCGGCGGCAATGAGCTTATGGGCAAAGAAGGCGCTACGATTCTCGCCCGCGGAACTTTGCGGAACCGGCTCATGCGGCCCGCACCGGGCGCGAACGGGCAAGCACCTCCGCCCACTCCGGCGCCGGGGTTGCCCGTAATCACCTATAGCGCGAATTCGCAACTCGCGTTCCACATGGATGGCGAGGACGTGCAGTTGATTCCTATTCCCAACGCACACACCGACGGCGACACCATGGTTCGCTTCGTGCAGAACGACGTGATCATGACCGGCGATTTCTTCCGCTCCATCCAATATCCCAACATCGACCGGGGCAACGGGGGCGGTCTGAACGGGATGATCAATGGTTTGGGACAGATCATCGCGCGTTCTGGGCCGAACACGAAGATCATTCCGGGTCACGGACCCACGGTGGATCGGAACGCCGTCATAGCGCATCGCGACATGATGCTGGGGGTTCGGGATCGCATCTCGAAAATGATCAAGGATGGCAAGAGCGAGGCCGACATCATCGCGGCGAAGCCATGGGCTGATTTCGACTCCAAGGTTCCGCAGTCGGACGCCAAAGTCGGCAACACACAGGTGACCGTCGCACAGCGGTTCGCCACGCAGGTGTACGCCGAGCTCAGGCCCACCCGGTAACTCGGGCGCGGACCATCTAAGACGCGAAACCGTAAGACCGATAAAAGGTATCAGGGACGGGATTGCGGCTAGGTGTGGCGCATAATGACGTGACATTCATTACGCGCCACACATTTATTCCGCATTTTGGCAAACCGACCATAGCCGCAATGAACCATCGGCCGCGGGAGCCGGCATGGTGACGCTTCCGACGTAGCACCGCAATTCAACGATCATCTAGACCACAGTTCTTTCGTTGCGAGGGCTGCGCCTTCAGAAAGCGCTTTCAGCTTCGCCCAAGCGATTTGCGGGTGTACGCGCATGCCCATTCCGCAGTCGGTGCCGGCGATGACATTCTCGCGGCCAACCAAGCCGGCATAAAGTACAATGCGATCGGCGACCAGTTCCGGATGCTCGACGACGTTGCTGGCGTGACTGACCACACCAGGGATCAGAATCTTTCCTTGCGGCAGCTTGTGCTGTTTCCAAAGCTTCCACTCATGCCCATGCCGGGGATTTGCGGCCTCGACCGAATACGCTCCGGCTTTCACCTTCAGCATCAGGTCGATGACATGTTTGAGCGGAAGGTCATGCGTGTGCGGACCGTGCCAGCTTCCCCAGCAGATGTGATAACGGACGCGGTCCTCAGGAAGGCCCTGCAATGCGTGGTTCAATGCGTCGATACGCACTGCGGCGAATTTCCGGTATTCCTCGAGGCTGGGAAGGGGCACAATCATGTCGTAGGTATCGGGGAGAGCAGGATCATCGATCTGCAGGATGAGACCTGCCTCAACGATCGCTTCGTATTCATGTTTGATCGCGTCCGCCAGAGCGAACAGGTACTCTTCATCCGTGCGGTAATACTCGTTGTAGAAGAAGTGCTCCAGCCAGCCGGGCGCAAGCACACACATGAAGGCTTCTTCGACCTTCGCGTTCGTCTGGGCCAACGAAGACTTGAAAAGCTCGAGATCACGTTTGATCTCTTCTTGCCCGATGTAGGTGATCGGACCTGTGCAGATGGCGCGCTCCGATGGCGCCGGCAAAAATTGCAGCTCTTTGTAAAATTCCGCAAACTCTCTTCGCTCATTCGTCTCCAGCGCCATATACGGCGCTTCACCCGGTTTCAGCGGCCTTTTTCCGAGTCCGTTGAGACGCCGGCCATAGTAGGCAAGACTGCCGAATCCAAACTTCGTCAGCTCGCCATCGCTGATCACGTCAATGCCGGCCTCCACCTGTTTGCGAATGACGTCTGCGATTCCATCCCGCAGCCGCGGCTGTAACTCTTCGGCGTCAATGGCGCGGCCGGCCATGACATCTCTCGACGTTTGCATCAAGTCGGGCGGCCCGTCCAGCCTGCCCGCGTGAGTAGTGAGAATCCGACCGGTACTTTGCTTCATAAGAATGTCCTCTCGGATCAAAGCTGCATTGGAGCGCATTATACGCTTTGGAAGCAGAATGAAGAATCGAAGCCCGAGCTCTCGGACGGACGCGACACTAGCTGAGCAGAACAACGGCGCCGGTGACTGCCAATACAGCAGCCCAAAGCAAATCCAGGTTGAACCATGCCGTGCGCAACAATGCAAGGCCGAGCCACCGGTACACAATCCACGCGGCGAGGCCTGTTACCGCAAGATAGGACAATGTGTGCAAACCAAGTAAGATCGATCCGGTTCCGGCTGAGGCCGCGGCTGTCATATGACCAGTGTGTGAAGGCATAGCCGCGTCGACGGCTTTTACATCGTTGGACATGCGGATCACGAAGGGTAAGACCATGAATCCGGCTCCATGCGCCGAAGCCATCAGGAACGACCATGTGGTCAGGTCACGGAAGCCCACCCGCATCCCTCCGTAACGTGGATGCCGGTGACGCCAGAGCCGGTAAACGCCGAAGCCCAGCAGGATGGAGGCAACCGTGGCTTTAAGGAGGCCCAAGGGAACAACCAATTGCGCCAGCCCGGCGGCGAGTAACACTACACCGACTGCCAGCGCATGGCCCAGCCCGATGGGCGGCAGCGCCCGCCACACTCCGCGCGCGCTGCCCTGTTGCATTCCCAGCGCGACGGCAAACAGCCATCCCATACCGGGATTGATCCCGTGATACGCGCCCAACAGTAGCATTATGGTCCACATAGGGCGTGTCTTCAGGAGTAGCAGAACGAGTCCGAAGACGCATCGCCCCCTTCCAGGCGCATCTGGTGCGTACGCATCCCTTCGACCTCGAGGAAGAACTTCGAGTCGATCTTCATACCTTTCTCCGTGACGTCGACTTTCGCGACCCAGCCGCGAACGCCGTCGGGATAGAACTGGTCGTCCCACGGCGTGTAGAGGCCATTGCTAAAGTAAACACGCTTACCGTCGCGACTGATTTCCACCATTTGCGGTCCGCCATTGAGAGCCTGTTTTGGCTTGGCCGGGTGCACCGAGCGATTCACGATACCGCCCAGGCGGATGGAGCTGGACTTCTTCGGGTTGAACGGATCGCTGACGTCATATTGGATAAATTCACCCGAGCCCCAGCATGAAACGTAGAGATATCGATCATCCAGAGAAAGATTGATGTCGGTGACCAAAGGCGGCTCTGCTTTGAACCCTTGCAAAAGCGGAGGCAGCTTCGCCGGATCGGCTGGCGTGGCGGGAATCTCGATGATTTTCTTGATTCCCCATTTTCCGTTTGAACCGTTCTTGCCGTCCTCGCGATACCAAACCCAGATGGAAGACGAAAGATCCTTGAGGGAAAGCACCACGCCCAAGAAGCCGTAGGCCTTCGCCGGGTCGTGCGCAGGACGCAACTCGAGTGCCATCTGCTGCTCGGCTCCAAGCTCGAGTTGTTGCACGTGACGCCGTTTCCGCAGATTCCAAAAGTGAAGCTTGTTTCCGTACTTGCCTGCCAGCAGCAGTTCCGGATTCACGCCGGCTTTCACCATGTTCGGCGTGCCCCACGTGCTGGTGACCATTGTGTCGAGACCCAGGTGCCACCAGACGTCATAGGCCAATTGCTGCGGCCCACGATCGATCTCCCATTTGCCTTTGATTTCGAATGTCTCTGGATCCATGACCAACGTCCCCCCAGGTCCATCGCCGCTTGGCGCGCCAAGCGCGCTGACGTAGATGCCGTCAGGTCCGCAGTGAACCGTGTGGGGAGCGGCATAACCGGTACGTTCAGCCAACACCTCCGGCTCGATCACCTTCACAACTTTCGGATTCTTCGGGTCGGGTTTGGTGTCGAGGACATGAATCCGCGAGGTGTTGATCCCCGGAACGATCAGGTAGCGGCGCTCCATGTGCGGATGCGGCGCATAAGGACACAAACAGGAACTGCACGCGTTCCATCCAAAGTGATGCAGTTCGTCCCCGGGTTTTGTCATGTCTACGCTGCCGACGAGTTTGCCGTAGCTGGCGGAATCGGGATCCAAGTCCACGACAGCGATGGCGTCCGGACGATCGTCCTTTTTCGAATTGATGAGCGCCAGATAAGACAACTTCTCGGGCGGGGATTGCATGGCCATTTTGGGTGATGGGTAAAACGTTGGGTCTGGTTTCAGCAAAGGCATGGTTCTGTCCTCCTTTTGAGAACGCTTAGTCTATACCCACTCGCAGCCTCGGGTGTGAAAACATGGTATGATCCCCCATCCACCGACGAACTCAACCTATTAATAGGAGGCAGAAATGTCAGACCCACTTCCACCGAAATTCACGCGTGTCGCGTTACTGATCGCGGCAGTAATCGCTTGCGCAGCCGCCGTGCATGCGCAGGACAACCCGTATCGTGTTGCCGAGGGCTGGCCGCAGCTTCCCTCGGCCATGAAGTTTGGAGGCGTGATATCGACTGACGTCGATGCGCGCGGCAACATTTGGGTCTTTCACCGGAACGACCCACCCATTCTTCAATTCGCACCGTCGGGCCAACTCCTGAAGAGTTTCGGCGCGGGAATGTTCGTTCAACCGCACGGGATGGCCATCGACCGCGATGGAAACATTTGGGTCACAGACGCGCAAAACAAGGACGGCAAGGGGCAGCAGGTTATCAAACTGAGCCCGGATGGAAAGGTCCTCATGAGGCTTGGCAAGGCCGGTGTCGCTGCAGAAGGTCCCGACACCTTCAACGGGCCGACGGATGTGGTGATCGCGCCGAACGGCGACATTTTCGTCAGCGATGGACACGTGATGAATGCCAATGGTCGCATTGTGAAATTCTCTAAGGATGGCAAATTCATCAAAACCTGGGGCAAAAAAGGCAAAGGACCGGGTGAAATGGATACACCGCATGCGATCGCCATGGATTCACGAGGACGGCTTTTTGTGGCCGATCGCGCGAATAACCGCATCCAGATTTTCGACCAGGACGGAAAGTTCCTGGACCAATGGAAGCAGTTCGGCCGGCCCAGCGGCGTTTCCATCGATAAGAACGACACGATCTACGTCGTGGATTCGCAGTCGAACGCCAGCCTCAATCCAGGGTTCAAGAGAGGCCTTAGAGTCGGCAGCGCAAAGGACGGCAAGGTCACGGCATACGTCCCGTTCGCCGAACCCGAACCAGACAAGAACAATAACGCCGGCATGGAAGGCGTCGCTGCCGATGCGATGGGCAATGTCTACGTCGGCGAGACCACAACGCAGATCCTGAAGAAATACGTCAGAGCTGCCCGAAGCAATTAATACGTAACCCTCTAGAAAACGGCGGCGCGCCAGCAGTGCGCGTGGCGCGCCGAATAATTATTTGACTTGTGTCGAAATCGGATGGACTCCGATCGGCGTTATTGCTCTCAGTTTGGGTGTACAGTCATTGAGAACAACCGGCGCTTGCCTTACGGTGAGGCTGGTAACAACTGTGGACGAATGATAAGAATTCCAACACCCGATTCATCGCATCCTCTGAATGATGCGTAAAACGAATGGCAGAGCAATCGCAGCCCATGCGATGAACAATGCTGTCCACCAACCGACTTTATTGACTTTATTGATTTCCTTCATGTGATATGCCTTTTATGCTGCTTGGCTCTTCCGGCGCAAAGGATACTTCCCTCTCGCGAAGAGCGAAGCGGATTCCTTCCAGGTAGGCTTCGAGTTGCCTACTCCAATTCGCAAGCCGCACTGCTTCGCCTAAAGGTGTATGCGGATCGTCAAGACCGTGATCCATCGACCGGATCAGAGTTTCGATCCGATGTGCTTCCTCGGATAACTCGGTCACGGTGCGGCCAACCGTCGTGACATACTTGGCTTTGACGGCAGATATGGAAGCCAGAGCCGAATTAGACATGGACTCCTTTCCTCGATGGAAGCTTCATGCTTGCCAAAAATCTAAGAGCAGACCAGAGTCCATTTAAGATAAATGCTCTATTTACCAGCGGGTACAGCACGCCGCTCTTGGATGTGTTGTCCGAATCCGTCAAAAGACCTGGAGCCTGATTCGTACCCGATGTCAATTCCGTGACAAACCATGAATGACATAAATCCGTTCGGCAATCGCCAATGCCTTCGTCCGGGAAGCCCGGCGTTTACGGAACGGGAATGAACCGCTGCACCCTCTCGCCCTGGAAAACCTCGCCGGTATAGACGTTGCCCTTGGAGTCCACTGCGATCATGTGCAGCCCGAAGAACTGGCCGCCGTTCTCACCCATGCTCCCCATTTGGCCCAGGATCTTGCCGTCATCACGATTGAGGAACCAGATGTGGTTGTTCGTAAGGTCGGAGATGTACAACAGCCGCTGTTGCTTGTCGGGCGAAAACATCACGCCGCCAGTGGATCCGCCCACGCCCGTTTTCGGAGCGACGATAAACTCCTTCAAGAATTTTCCCTGTGTGGTGGTGACATGGATGCGGTTCGCCATGCGATCGGCAGCGTACACCAATCCGTCATTAGATATATTCAATGTCAAGTGCCCCCTGAACTCTTTAGGCTCCGGTCCTCCAGGGGTATAAGCGCGGTCCGCATCACTCGTCGTGACTTCCGAGAGTGCATGTCCATACGCACCCCAACCGCGTTTGAACTGAAACGTATCGAGATCGAAGACCATTACGCGCCCGCCCAGATAATTGTCGGCGGCGTAAAGTTCACGGGCGGGTTCATCCAGCCGGATCTCTTCTATGCCTCCTACGATCATTGGAGTGGTCGGGGGATACTTGGCGCGAAAGGCCGTGATTTCCTTCTCCCGAGCGGCCTGCACTGCAGGATCGGGTTGACCCCGCCCGCCGGGCGGCGTGAGAAACCCGGCGACAGGACCGCGGCTGCCACGGCCCAGAACGCGGGCTGCGGCCGGCGCAGCGTCGCCTCCTCCAGCTCCCGGCGGCCTCTCTGGCGTACGCGGCACCTCGGCAACGACCTTGCCGGTCTTGGGATCATATTTGCGGACGGTATCCTGTCCGATATATACGGACCCCTTGCTGTCCACGGCCATACCGTGCCCTTGAGGCGCATCGAAGGAACCGATCACGTTGCCTTGCTTGTCGAAATGGATCATCGAGGGAGGCCGCACACAGCAGTCTGCGATGCCGATCTCCGCCTCCAACTCAATATCAGTGAGATCATTGGGACGAATCAACACCCACACGTTATCGTCCTTATCCACAGCCAGACCCGTAACGCCACCAAGTTTCCATTTGTTTGGCAGAGGTTTCGGCCAGTCCGGGTCAAACTTGAATTTTGGCGCGGTCAGCGTCTGCGCCCCAAGCACTGCGCAGAAACAAATCACCGCCAAGGCCGCAAACGCGAGAGCCACTCTATTTCTATTTCGATTCATGCATACCCCCATCGATAGCGGCTTTTGGTTCGATTAGCTTATTCTTTTTATCAGATCGCGGAGTCTACAATGATACGAGCCAAAACTACTAAAAATTGGTTCTGAAATTTTGACTCCCAATGCCGCGCTCAATTTTTTCTGGTGAGGCTCTTGTAGGCCGCTTCGATGAATTGGTCCGTGCTCCAGTTCGGAGTGGACCCGTAGAGCGGTTCGTATTCGAATGCCGGACGCGCGGCTTTGATCTCGGCCAAGGACATCCGTTTTTTTAGCATCGCCTCGATGCGGTCTCGGATGATGGTAACCATGTCGCGGTACTCCGCAACATCTGCCTCATCGCACAGTCGACCGTGGCCTGGGACGATCAGTGTACCGCCTTCTTCGTTGAACTCGGGAATGGCTATATCCAGGACCCTGTTCAAACCGTCGATAATTCCCTGGAGGCTTCCCCCTTTTTCGATGTCAATCATGGGAAAGCTGTTCAGAACAAAAAGATCGCCCGTACTGATGACATCGGAGCGCCGGAAATAGACAATGCTGTCGCCGTCGGTGTTTGCAGAAGGCTGATGAAGGATCTGAATCGATTCGCCATTGAAATAGAGCTCATGTTCGTCACCGAAGAAGGTTTCTGTCGGCCATGCGGCCGCCGGCATCAGCGATTGCTGGCCCGTTGGCGCACTCATCCGCTTCAGGACTTCCCCATGAGCGATGATCGCTGCACCCTCTGCGGCATCGGTCAGCGCTCCCGCGCCGGGACCGGCGAAGACCATGCGGCCCGTCTTGCGCAGCGCTGCATTTCCTCCCGTGTGATCCGGGCCGGACTGCGTATTGATGATGTAACGGAGGCTTGCACTCGATATCTTTGCGATCGCCGCCAATACGCGCCCGGAGGACTCGCCAGACATCGTATCGACAAGAAGAATTCCTTGCTTGCCCACTTGCACCGTCACATTGCCGCCGGGGCCAGTAAGCACATAGATGTTCTCACGTACCGGAATTACATGGATCTCGCTGTCAGTCGCGATCCGGCTCTGCTGGATTCGCACAGGCTGAACCGCCCCTGAAGCCGTCCTCACGCCGGCAACCGGCATTGTCTTGAATTCGGGATACATCGTTTGCGCTCCCCCGCGTTGGGCGGTTTCGGGCACATGTACGGTCTCCTGAAATTCTTTGAGGAAAGCGTTCGTACCTGGAAGATAGTGCGGCACAGCGCCCTTGGCGCGCGTGACCACTTCTTCGACCGGCTCACAGGGCCAGATCCAATTGACATCGAGATGCGTGTTGCGGATGAAGTCGTCAGTCTTGACGAGCGGCTCTGTGAGGTAAACCGGATCGGTGATCATGCTCATGCGGGTGAGAATGTCGCCATGCTTGATGAAATGCTCGGTCAGCGTTGCGCGGTCGCTTTCGGGCAATCCGTTCCGGCGCAACCAGCCTTGCTTCATGTGCGTCGTGTATACGGTCAGCGTGTCGCCCTCCCATTTGCCCGTCGAGAATCCCATCCAAGTGTGAAGCGCGGATTCGGGAGGATGCGGCCGCCCGTCCATCCAAACCGTGCGCGTCTGTTGATACGTGCCGTGATAGATCTTGATTGCGGTGACTTCCTGTGTCTCCTGATCCTTCTCCTGCCAGATACGCACCGGCCCAGGACCTCGAAAAATATAAGGCGCAACGTGTACCATGCACTGATGCTCTTTCAAGGTCATGCGCGACGCGTCCCAGGCTTCGGCATAAGCGCGTGCAGCGTCGGAAATCGGAAGACCAAGATAGTCGCCCAGAGCCGGACCGGGAATGCGCTCCGGCTGGTCCTCATGAAACATGGATATGTACTCGCCGGTGAGATCTTGCTGGGCGAGTGCAGGTACCGCCGCCAGCAGCGCCTGACTCAAAAGAACCAATACACGCCGCATTGGAGAACCTCCGTTCAAACGCGCTTCCGAAATTCGTGCTGCAGCCTACTTGCTTCGATCGGCCGCAGGCAACGCCTTTCAAGAAGAACAGATTAACAAACTCGTGCCACACGCTGCTTGAATTCCCTGTCCACAATTGATGCATAATCTCACCTCGAAAAGAGGTGAACATGATTAAGCGTAGTTTGTTGGTGTTATTCCTCTCGGCTGTGCCGCTCCTGGCGCAGCAAAATCCGGACTTTCATCGAGAATTTCCACCCTTCAAAATTGCGGGCAATCTCTACTGGGTTGGAACGGCCGATCTCGCCGTTTACCTGATCAACACGCCCCAGGGAAACATTCTCATCAACTCGGATTTTCCCGAAGACGTGCCGGCCATTAAAAAGAGCATCGCTCAGCTCGGTTTCAAATACGGCGACACCAAGATCATCCTCGCCAGTCATGCGCACGGCGATCATGATGCAGCCGTAGGCATCATCAAGAAAGAGACCGGAGCGCGGCTGATGATCATGGACGCTGACGTTGCTGACACCGAAAGCAACGCGCAGGGACGCCCCGCCGCGAAAGTCGATCGCGTGTTGCATGACGGAGACGCGGTTGAACTCGGAGGCTCGAAACTCATCGCGCGTTTGACTCCCGGCCACACGAAGGGCTGCACCACGTGGACCATGCAGGTCGATGAAGGCGGGCGTAAGCTGAATGCGGTGATCATCGGTAGCCCGAACGTGAACCGTGGCACGATCCTCGTCGGCAACAAAAATTATCCTCAGATCGCGGACGATTATGTGAAGACCTTCAAGGTTCTCAAAAGCCTGCCGGTGGACTTTTTCCTGGGCGCCCACGGCAACTATTTCGGCTTGAAAGCGAAGTACGAAAAGATGAAAGCGGGCGGGCCCAACCCGTTCATCGATCCGGCCGGCTACAAAGCGTACGTCGAAGAACGCGAAGCGACGTTCCTGAAAGAGTGGGACCGGCAGAAGAAGAATCCGGGCTCGCCGGCGCCGTAGGGAATAACCATCTTCTATTTCTTGCGGTACACGAGGGCATCCATTTGGCACGCACGGAGGGGGCGGTTCGTTCAACATCCGCGCAGATCTATTCGGAGGTTGAACCAACCGCCCCGTCTGCGCCCAAGCTGAGGTCGCTTCGCGGCATTTGATTGCTGGGCGCAGCCACCCCGCCTTAACCAAGGCGGGGAATGTTTCACCCCTCTATTGGCTCAGCTTGCTACTTTGACTTCGGTCTTGACGGAATTCGCAATGAAGCAGCCGTCGTGTGCAGCATGGTGCATTTGACTCTCTTCAACGGCCGTCGGAGTTTTGGAGCCGCTGTAGGTGATCCGGGGATGTAGGGTGACGGCGCTAACCCACGGTGTTCCCTTCTCGTTGTTGGTCATCACGCCTACGGCTTCGTCTTCATAACTGGTCACTTCGAAGCCCTTTCTGGAAGCAATGAACAGGTAAGTTAGCATGTGGCAACTGGAGAGCGATGCCACAAAAGCCTCTTCAGGATCCACGTTAGCAGGATTGGAAAACGGGACTCGTACGGCAGCGGGTGAAGATGATGCAGCTACTGTCATACCGCCGTCGAACCTCCACGTATGTTCTCGCGAATACGTTCCTTTGAGAAACTCGCCTTGAGATAACGTCCACTTGATCGTGGCCTTATGCTCCGCCATTTGAAGTTTCACCTCCAATACCGCTCTAAGAGGATTTTATGAAAAATAAATCGAGCGAAGAACAGCCAGCGTCATTATGGGAGGAGTGCAGTTGGCTTCGCGATTGACGCAACCGTGCGAACCAGTTCGCTTATGGTAACGGGCTTTACTAGATGGACTTGGTAGCCTGCCTCAAATGACCGTTCTCTTTCCTGTTCTGTGGCGAACGCCGTGAGTGCTACGGCCGGTATGGGCCGCATGTTGGGCGGATATTCGGAGCGTATTTTCTCCAGCAGTTCATACCCGTCCATTTCAGGCATTCCGATGTCGCTGATAAGCACATCGGGGGTCTGTCTGGCCAGTACGCGAAGTGCTTCGCGTCCGGACGCGGCCAGAAGCACAGTCGCCCCGGACTGCTCGAGACCCACGGCCACCATTTCGCGCGTATCGAATTCGTCCTCGACCAGCATGACTTTTAACCCTTTTAAGGATGCGGTCGCGCTTTCAGGGGGCACCCCGGAGTCTTTTTGAAGTGCGGGGACGGGTAACTGCACGGTGAACGTTGCGCCTTGTCCTTTCCCTCTGCTGTACGCCATCACCGTGCCGCCATGTGATTCGACGATATGACGCACGATAGCCAGACCGAGCCCCAGGCCGCCGTGCTTGCGCGTTGCGGAGGCGTCGGCCTGCGTGAAGCGGTCGAACACGTATGGAATAAATTCCGGATCAATACCCTCGCCGCGGTCCCTGATACTGATCTGAAAGTGCGCGCCGACGCGGCCGCACTCAACTTGGACCTCTTGTCCTCTTTCCGAAAACTTGATCGCATTGCTCAGCAAATTCCAAAGAACTTGCTGGATTCGCTCGGCATCTGCAAATACCGGCTCGGCTCCATTCGCGATCTCCGTCACGACCGGGACGCCTTTCGCCACCGCCGCGGGCTGAAGAGAATCCACGGCCGTACGGATGATGGTGCCGGCGTCCGTCCACTGTGGCCGAATTTTGAGTTTGCCCGTGATGATTTGGGAGACGTTGAGCAGATCGTCCACCAATTGCATTTGAGATCTCGCATTTCGCTGGATCACATCGATAGCTCTTTCAGTCTTGTCCCGATCCAGCTTTCCACCTTGAAGGAGATTGCTCCATCCGAAGATGGCGGTCAGCGGCGTCCTTAATTCGTGCGAAAGGGTTGCCAGAAACTCATCCTTCATTTTGCCGGCCCTTTGGAGCTCTTCATTCGCTCTTTCTAACGCCTTTGTGCGATCTTCGAGCTTCGTTTCCCGTTCCCGGATTTGTTCGAGCATTTCATTGAAAGAATCCACTAGCGTACCTAATTCGTCCTCGCTCCCCTTTGTCGCCTTCAGAGAATAATCTTTCTTCTTCGAAACTTCTCTTGCTGTGCGCGCTAAGCTCAAAATTGGTTCGGATATCAACTTATGCAGTCGTGCCGAAAGCGCGAGCGCGAAAACGGCGGAGAGCAGCAAAATCACGGCGATTGTCACGATCTCCAAACGCAAGTGCGCGTACGCCGGTCCCATTGTCGCGCGAAGCTGAACCGTCCCGATTTCTTTTCCTTTGAGCTCTATCGGCGTCGAGATCATCTCCAGGTTACGATCCCCGGAGTCACGCGCGGGTGAAGGCGGGCAGGGCGCTGTTGAAGAGTCACGCAATTGTTCTACGAACAAATTTGTCCCGCTGTAGACGCACGCGCCAACGACGGACGGTTCGGCGCGAAGCGCATTGAGCGTATCGATGGCCGCGGCGTGGTCGTTGAAGGAGACGGCGGCGGTGAGTTCATCCGCAATAATCCGAGCCAATGTGGTCGTGCTCGCCCTCAGGTCCCTGCGGGCGGCAATGTAGTCGTAACCGATCAGTGCTGCGCTCGCCAGTAGTAGCGCCGCCGCAGTTATGATCATCGTGATGGCGACGATTTTCCTCGGGATCGAAAGGCGACCGAACGATATCACCGGATCACCCCCGCGCGTTGCCGCGGCCGGACGATATCCGCCAGCCGCAACAATCTGGCGCTGACCCGGAGAGATGCACGCTCCGCAGCGTCGGGATTGATTTGAAAATGGATTCTGCCGCCACTCCTCACAAAACGGATGATCCCGCCCTCATTGATGAAGCTGTCGGTTTCGCCTACCGTCAGAATGGGCGAATTTACCGCCGCGTCGATGATTTCCGCTGATCGTCGATTCTCGTTCGGCGCCAAATAAATCATTTGGCATCCCCGAAGGTCTTCAGCCGGAATGATCCGTCGAACCATCAGCGGCCTGCGGTCCAGCAGCTCGCCTTGAACGGTCCTGTCGAGCGCGCCCTCGAATGGATCTCCAGCAAGACAAATCGTGAATGGAGAGTCAGGGCTCGGGAACGCTTGCGGCGGCCATACGACGAACTTTGCAAAGTTATAAAGGAAC